>CAJXNY010000004.1 GCA_913057435.1 uncultured Oceanospirillaceae bacterium
CTGTAATGGGTTCCCATGTGGCACCTGGTGGTTTGTGTGAGAGCTTACCAGCCTATAGTCAGCTGATGCTCCTGTCTCAAGTTCAGGTGTGTCGGTTGTTATGGGAATCTAGGAATTACTACAGAACCAAATATTTAAAACATGCCTGAAAACCCGTATTTACAGGGTTTCTCTCTGGTTTAGCAGTAAGTCTGATTTCACACCGTAGGCCTGTGCGTATAGACCCGTAAAGGCTGTGTCCATCAATGAAAAGTAGACACCCATATTGTCGGGGTCAACTCAAATAGGTAATTTTTTATAACCGTATAAAAAGAACGTATTTAAAAGCTGCAAGGTAAAAATTTGTTTGAATAGCCTGTGACACTCTTCGCTGCCTGAACTGTCAACACAGTCACCTTGCGGTTCTCGTTATGTCCGTAATATCACGATCCCAATAAGGCATATTCCGATCGAAATACTCCACCAGAAAATCGATGAAGACCCTTACCCTTGAGGGCATGTAGCTGGTTTTCGGATAAACGACAGAGGCCGTGAACTCACGCCAGCCATAATCGTCCAGCAGTGTAATCAGCTCACCGGAACAGATCGCCTGGGAAGTGATGAACGTCGGCTGGTTGATGATGCCACTGCCCGCAATCGCCATATCCCGCAGGAAAGCACCGTTGTTTGCATTGATCAGGGCCACCGGGTCCACGGCCCCTTTCCGTCCATCCGGCGCGGTGTACAACCACCGGGCATCACTGGCCCCGCTATAGCGCAGGCAGTCCAGCTCCAGCAGATCCTGTGGGGTTTCAGGCAACGCTCTATCTCTGAAGTACTCCGGGCTTGCCACCACCGCATGGCGGACCCGGGTCAGTGGCCGCGCCACCAGCCGGCTATCGCTCAGGTCCGCAATGCGTAGCGCCAGATCATAGCCACCGTGTACCAGGTCAACCTGACTATCAGAGAAATTAATATCAACCGACACCAGCGGATATAACTTAATAAATTCACGAATTGCCGGATTCAGATGCATCAGCCCGAATGTCAGCGGCGATGCTATGCGCAGCCGTCCTTGCACCTGACTGCGCGAGCCCGACGCGCTGGACTCGGCCAGATCAACCGCTGCCAGAATATCTTTGGCCTGTTGCAGAAACGCGCGCCCGGCATCTGTCAGGCTCAGGCGTCGGGTTGTGCGGACGAGTAACTGGACACCCAGCCGTGACTCCAGCCCTGAAAGGCGTCTGCTCGCCACTGACTTGGTCACCGCTAACTGATCTGCCGCTGCGGAGATAGAACCCGCCTCCACCACCCGGACGAAGGTTTCCATCTCCAGTAATTTATCGGACATCTGACTGGCCTTTGTTACATAATTTCGAACAATGTATTCGATATAACTCTGTTTTTCTACATTAAAACGAACAGTAAGCTCTCTCCTATCACGACGTCAGCGCAGGGTTGACGTTAATTCGAGGAGAATACTGCCATGAAGAAATTACTTAATCTGGCGTTCTTAAGCATTTCCTTACTGCTGCCCATACACAGCTTTGCAGGGCAGGCTTCAACAGAGGGCATGCTCACGCTGGCATACAGCGATGGCCGACCGGTTACCCGCGGGATCAACAACGTTAATGCGGTACTAAAAACTGTTGGGGTGCGTGTCAGCACTCAGGCGTTACCGGCCGCGGCCACCCCTATACTGAAAGCCTCCCAAACCCGCGCCATAACCGCCGATGAAGCCCGGGCACTCATAACTCACTTCGCTTTGCACCGGGGGCAACTGCTGGACGAGATCAGCAAGGCGGGCCGCAAGCCCGAAGCACACCGTGGCGGTTACCTGTCCACCTCAGAAGCAGGCGTAGCGCCCTATCCGAAAGTGTATGACATGAAGGCCCTGACACCGGACGTTAAGGCTTACCTGCAGAAAAAGTTTGGCCTGTTACATGTGAATAGCGCAGATAACGGCGTCGGCATTGATGAAGTGATGACCATCGTATCAGGCGGCCCATGGACCTGGTTCTTCGCGCTGCCAGACAACACCGTCGCCAAGCTGACACTTGGCCATGTCGGGCTGGACGGCCAGGCCTGGCGCATCAGCTACCCGGGCCTTCGCCCCCATGGCGGCTACCTGGACGCAGAATATGGACTGGTGGTTGCCTATGCCCACGGGCCGAAAAACTTCGTTATGCGCTATGAAGAGCCCAGTATTGAAGGCGCTGAAGTGCTGAATACCAACCCCTGGATCGACCTGTCTGGCGAAACACCGACACTGCTCGATTAAGCCACCACCTGGCATATTGATGCGTTCCCAGCGTCCATGTGGGAACGCATAGCCCACGGCCTGCCACGATGAAACACCTTTAACTGACGACCTGGCCACTTATATTGGATGCCCAGGCAGCAACGCCTTTTCAAGCGCCTCAACGGCCCGCACAATTTCCGTTTCACTGAGGGCGCCAAAACCAAAACGCAGAAAACAGCCGCCATCATCTGCGCTATAAAGCGTGGCAGGGTCAAGTAAAGAAAGCGGCGGTTCATCCCGTTTTTCAGCAGGAGTTAAAGTGGCAGTATTGCCCTGGCGGTCAATTAAAAACACCTCTTGCGCGGCACGGTCAATAAAACTGCGCGCAGCCGCGATATACCCCAGCTAAACTGGCACTGCTGCAAGACATGCCAGGCAGCTACAAAACTGTTTTCCCTTTAGCCTCTCCCTGTAACAGTGCCATGGAGCCACCGGAGTAAACATGATCATAACGCCCAGACTCTCCACCACCGTAAATGCTCTGCTGATCGGCAACACTGTCCCCTTTGGCCCACAGGGGCGCAGCAGTGCAATACATAAGCAGCCTCAAGCCGGGCCGTTAAGCATTACAGCGCTCGGCTTCGAAAAGGATGAACAAGCCGATACACGTATACACGGCGGGCCAGAAAAGGCGATTCACCACTTCCCGGCTGAACATTACACAACCCTCAAACAGCACATTCAGATCCTGCCCGACACCCTCGGCGGCTTTGGGGAGAACATCTCAACCACCGGGATCACCGAACGGGATATCTGCCTGGGCGATATCTTCAGACTGGGCACAGCCCTTGTGCAGGTGTCACAGGGCAGACAGCCGTGCTGGAAACTGAACGTGCGCTTTGATCAGCCACAGATGGCACGATTGATCCAGTCAACCGGGCTGACCGGCTGGTATTACCGGGTACTGGAAACGGGCGAGGCATCGGCCGGTGACTCACTGGAACTGATCGAGCGCACCTGCCCGGCAGCCGAACTGCTACGCATACAGCATATATTGCACCACCCCTCACCCAGCAAAGACGCCCTCAAGAGCCTGCTGGAACTACCCGTATTACCCGATAACTGGCGTAAAACCCTGCAACGACGCCTCGACACCGGCATCAAAGAAGCAGACACCGCCCGCACCCAGACGCCGAATGGCGCAACCTGAAAATATTTGCCTGACACCCCGTGACCACCAGCTGGCTGCCAACTCGCCCCTGCAGAAAAGTAAAACACCGCCTCAATTGTGCAGTCACCCAGACAAAGAGCCTCAACCCACTGGCGACTCAGCAACCGCCACAGGCAACTTTCCTTTGCGTAACCAGCAGGTTTCCAGTGCCATATAGTCCGGGTGCCGATAACGACTATCGACCCCTTGCACCTGTATATCGAAGCTTTTCGGATATAACGATTGATAGTGCTCACACGCCAGCCTCTCGCTTTCGGCGGCGATCAGCTGTGTAGGGGCAACCCCACAAGACAGCCTGAAAATGGGGGTGTAGTGCAATGTATCCAGCAATCGCCGGAACAGCTCATCGCGCAGTATCAGATACTCCTTAGGGGCATCAAAACCGAGCCTGATCTCCTGGCTGGATAAATCATTGTTGAGAATAACCGCTGAAATCCGGCTGCCATCCGGGGCGGTAATGGTGGTGGTTTCACCACGGCGCATACTGAGAACCAGCATAAGGCACCTCCTTGCGTTAATACGTTCCTGTTTTAAATCTCACTGTCGCGCCATCACGCCAGTTGGCGGCGGCTGCACATACACGCTCAGAAAGCGGACCGAAAAGGCCCGCTGGGAGGCTGCGCAGCATGACGCGTCAGGTCGCTCTGTCAGTTGGTGCTGTGTGGTAAGTGCTGGGTATCACTTTGGCGCAAACAAGCCGCCCACAGAACCGAATGATGCAGAGCCATGCACTGACGCGCAAAGCTGGCTAAAAACAGGGGGGTAAGCAGCGCAGCAGATTGCGCGCGTCGCCGATAACAGCGGCTGACAGGGTCAGCGATATCCGGCGGGAGATGCCTCAAACACCCGCTCTCGCAAAGCGGCGTACAGAAAAGACGGGCACGGGTGTGCGATGCACTCATAAGTGCATGAAAGATAAAAGAATAACTTTTAAACGAGTTGATCTGTGGCGTATCATGCTGATTAGCCATAACGTGACTCTCTGTTAGTCGGTTTTGGTTAGCTGCCTCAGGGTGTTCCCGCACTCTGGGGTAGCGCTTTTACTTCAGTAAATAAAACAACTGCGTAACAGCCACTCCTTTCATTGATTTCCAGATAACTGCTTTGGCCCTTAACAACACCAGAGCAGCCACGCCCGAATGGGCAGCCCTTATCAGACACCAGGTTGAGCTTCGGAATCAAGGTTTAAAAGGGATGATTTGAGTGTATTTAGGCGATTAAAAACATGAATGATTATTCAGGTTTTGGGGAATAGATATTGATTGGTTATTCCTGAAATAGCAGAGTCAGTACAAAGGCTATAGCCTGCCAGATGAATATCACTACATCGTTCAAGAATAGCTTCTCAGCCATGACCCTCTTTTTCTGTATGGGTATACAGTGTAATTTTTCGTGGCCGTAATGTTCTGGTAAAAGTTTACTTGATCAGGCTGTATATCTCTGGCAGGATTATTGAAATTTTCTTGGTTATCAGAGCGTTATATTTTATGTGACCTTGAATATGCAGCGGCTGTATATACAAATTTACCTGCCGCTGCTTTACACGGATGAGTTGATGGCTTTAAGGGAGGTTTTTGTATGCATTTCAGAGAGTTACATGAAGATTTTTTATTATTGTCGGGCCAGATAGTCAAGCTGGCTGTGAATTAAGCTGTTAACCAGTAGCAGAGAGGTAACATGTCACATTTATCTGGTAATGAAGCAGCTGAAGCTTTCAAAAAAACTATAAGCTGATTTCTAGCGAGAGTTATAGAGGAGCTGTAATACTGGCCGCGTCTATTATGGATGTTGCTCTAGAAGGCATGTTAAAGAAATTTCTACTAGATTCTGATAAAAAAAAGATAATTTTCTCGATGGTGCATTTAGCCCTTTGGGTAGTTTTTCAGCAAAGATTGAAATGTGTTACCGATGTGGCTTGATACGTAAGCCAATTAAAAGGCAGCTTGAACTATTTAAGGCTATTCGCAATGACTTTTCTCATAGGTTGGACAGTGCAGAATTTTCTGATGAGAAGGTTGAATCAAGGGTGCGTGAGATTCTTAACTGCACTCCAGATATTACGAGTGCAATTGGTAGCCATTTTCCTAGTTTGTCTAGAACACCTATAGAAGATATTAAAGAAAATGATTTGCTAAGATCTGCGGGCTGTAAAACTACCTTTGACATCCTGTTTTCTGCGATGTGCATGGTATTTACACAGCTATCAAAGGATATAGCAAGGCTAGAACTACTGAATGAAAATGGTTAACAAAGCATTGCATCGGACAAGCCGCTGAATCCGGCGTTATGTGCTTATGGAGTATTAAATTGAGACTTCCAGATAAATTATATAAATATGAGTCGTTTACGATTCAGTCTCTTCTTAATTTGAAGACTCAAACTGTATATTTTTCTCCTCCGTCCGGTTTCAATGATCCGTATGACTGTGGTCTAAAAGCACAACTTAAGGATCCTACGACGTCTGATATTGAAAAGCTTCGTGAAAAATACTTAGCTAAAGATTGGCCCAATGATGTAATAAAAAAGATAAAGTCAGCATCATTAGAACAATTGAAACCAACATTAATTAGAGCTGCAAGACAAGCAAACGAGCAAATCATTGAAGAATTTATAAGTACTCGTGGAGTGTCTTGCTTTTCCGAAGTCAATGACGAACTCCTTATGTGGGCACATTATGCAGACAAGTACACAGGATTTTGTCTTGAGTTTAAAACAGATAATGAGTTATTCGAAAAAGCGCGTAAAGTTCATTATGTAGATAAAATACCAAAATTAGACATTCAAAGTATTTATGCTGAAGGAGATCGTGATGAAATGCTCGATTTATTTTGTACTAAATCGAAGTCCTGGGAATATGAAAGTGAGTGGAGAGTAATTCATGGCAATGCAGGTACGGCCTATACATATCCAGTAGAGGCATTAACTGGGGTGTATTTTGGGCCCAATATGCCATTTGAAGTATTCGAAGTTATATGTTTAGTTCTTCAGGGTCAAAATTCTCATGTTAAATTTTGGCAAGGAAAACGTAGCGACACAAACTTTAAAGTAGAGTTTGAAAAAGTAAACTATACATCACATATAATATCGAAAAAATCAGGTGTCAGCACATAACAAACGCGTCAAATATGACTCCACAAGTAGGCCATTTTTTGCAAAAGATAGAAAACGCAAAAAGCGTCCAATTTGTTCCGCAGTCAATGCGGGAGTTTAGGCTATCTCGATTGAAACTGGTTAGTTTGGAATAAGTTATGGCTAAAAGAAAAAGAGTAAAGATCAGGAAGGGCTCTAGAATTGGATGTTATCGCCTGCTAGATATTTTGGGATCTGGCGGCAATGGTGATGTATGGAGAGTTTTAGACGGTAATAACAATCAATTCGCGATGAAAATACTAAGGCAGATTGATGCCGTTTCATTTATGCGATTCAAGGCCGAGATACATGTACTTTCTACAATAAAAGTAGACGGTATAATGAGCATATTAGACTCGAATATACCTGATGATATTGAATCAAGCGTGCCTTGGTTCACTATGGAGGTAGCTAAAAGCTTCAGTTCATATATAAACGGGAAGAAAATTCTAGATACCGTTTCTGATTTCATTCCACTTGCTAAAACTTTAGAACATTTACACGACAGAAGTATAACACATAGAGATATAAAACCTCAGAACATATTGTTCTATAATGAGCGCCTTTACTTTACTGATTTTGGTTTAGTTAAATATCCATCTAGGGAGGATATTACGCCATCGAAAAGGGATGTCGGTGCTAAATTCACGATGGCCCCTGAGATGCGCAGAAGTGCTGATACTGCTGATAGTAAAAAGGCGGATGTGTATTCTTTTGCAAAGACTATTTGGATTTCAATTACTGGTGAAGAGCATGGGTTCGATGGCCAATACTCGACTAATAGTGTCCTCGGATTAAAAAACTACCATAAGGGACTGTATTTAACCAAGCTTGATGAGTTGTTAAGTGACGCAACGGATAATGACCCTGATGTTCGGCCTACAATTGGAGAGCTAATTTCTTGTTTAGAGGCGTGGGTTAATTTAAATAGAGATTTTCAAAAAAGGAACGTTACGGAGTGGTTTGAAATTCAGCAAATATTATTTCCCATGGGGAGTCCGGAGACAGCCACATGGAAGTCCTTGGATGCAATAGTTTCAGTTCTAAATGAGGTTTCTAAAGAACGATCTCTTAATCATATGTTTTATCCTGACGGTGGCGGCATGACTATCACCTCGGTATCTAAAGCAAAAGAAGCAGGTATGTTGGCGCTACATACTAGCGATAAATCTGCAGACTTACTTAAGCCCAAGAAGTTGACATATGAATCATTTGGTTTGGATCCATCTTGGAATTATTTCCGTTTAGAAGCAGACCTTATTTCAGCAACAAGCATCTACGATGGAGTTTCATATGAAGGTCTTTTTCAAGAATTTACAGAAGTAAACCCAGCTGAATACGCGGATCTGAGATGTTGGGATGAAAATGAGTTTAATGGCGTAGTATTACCAGAGTCTTCGCGGCGGATAAGTAGGTATATCAAAGGCTCATTCGTATTTTTTTGTACTGCTTCAGTTTACAACAAGTTAAGGGGAAAATATGATGCTTACAATGGACAACATGACAGTATGAGCGAGTCAGATTTCAGGAATTTTATCAAAACTGGTGCTAAAGAATGTAGTGAAATAGATGCCTAATAAGGCCAACCAGAGAGACCAAAAAACAGCCGCTCTCTCTAGTTTTCGGTCCCTGCTGGCGACGTTAGATTTAGGAGTGAAAGCTTAAAATGAAGTGGTTAGTATCACTAAATGGAAATAGCATAATGCTGTATAATCTTGCTCAATTTATGAGTTCTCCACACTTCAGTATTTTTGATGATTCTGACGATCATGAAACAGATAACTATTTCCTTTATTCTAGCCATTTTGAAGGGAATAATTCAGAGAATGAGGTTTATTCGGCCGCCCTTGGCCTTATTCAATTAATAAATGGTGCCTCAGCGATAAACATAGGGTTTAACGATTATAATAATCGAGGCGACATAAGCGTAAGAAAACTGATTTACTCTAAAACAGACCAGCCACGAGATGAAAACTGGCATTATGCAAATAAAGATGATAACACTCCCCCTTCAAATCCTTTTATAGGAAAAGAAGATAAGTCCCGTCATATTAATCCGTATAGTCATTTAACTACATCTTTAGTTGAGCTATCTTTGGAAAATGAAGATGTATTCAATATTGTTCGCCAAGTCGCTTTCGGTTTTGATTGGCGTAACTTATATTGTATATGGGATACGGTTTCATACTATTGTGGAGGTTCTAAAAAAGCCATTAGTGACCTTGGCTTAGATGAAGGGAAAATAAAATCGTTCACAGGAACCGTTAATAATTTTGAGGCTCTAGGTTTAGATGCGAGACATGGAGTTATGGGATGGAAAATTCCTAAAAAAATCGTAAGCCACAAAGATGCTATAGATATTATTAATGAAGTTGTGAAAGCCTACCTATTTAATAACTACTTGGTTTTTATAAGAAAAATGAAAAAAGAATGGGTTTAATCAGATAGCCGGGGGTATCAAACCTCCAGCTCCACAACACTCTGCATGCGAGGGCGTTTTAATCGGGATAACGAAGCGTGCCTCCCCTTCTCACTCCGCCAGATATTTCTGGCATCCCCAGTAATATTGCAAGCCTGATCAAAGCATCATCCATCAATCCGTTTTCAACCTTGGTAATAAACTCAACCTTGCACGCCCTCCAATCAAAGGTTTGCAGTATATTGGAAACCACAACACTGGCCTGTTCCAGAGTATTCACCGGTTCTTCTTCTGTGCCACCATATATCGAGGTGCTCACCGGTAAAAATGGCCTGGCCAGACTTATTGTGAGCTAGCAGAGAAAGCATCAGTGCAGACCTACGCTTGGCAATCAGCTTACCGGCTTTCGGGCCGAAGGTGATCGCCACTAAATCTCCCCGCTCAGGAATGTAGCGTTTTAACGATCCCATTCTGACTCCACTACATCCAGAAGATCATCAGCGCGCTTATCAGCCGGTGTCATCCCGGCAATCAGTTCGGCCTGGGTAAACGGTAAGCTGTATCGCGGTCTGGAAGCAGATTTACCCACCCTAATAACGATCTCAGCGCCTCGAACGCTAAGCTCAACCGCCGCTCCTTTCTCGATGCCAGCTTTCTTCATCAGCGCTGCTGGCAGACGTATCGCGGCGCTGTCTCCCCACTGGCTAATGTAAGTACTCACTGGCATACCGTCTTTTTGAGTCATGGTTCTACCTTGTATCAAGGCTATGAGTATCTGCTTAACAGTATGTATAGCTGGAGCAGTAATCAATCAGAAGATGGGCTGGCCCCCGCAACAACTGACACTGAATGTTAACGCACCGGCGGCGGCCATACCGTTGCACTCTCCCCCTGCAGAACTCAGGCATACAGCTCGATACCAGAGTAAAAACGTTGGTTATTGGTGTAAAATCCTATTAACCACTCTCCAGAATGCTCTGGTCACCTGTCAGCCCAGACGATCAGCCGGGCTGAACGGAGCAGGCTCAATGAGTATCAAAGCACTGCGCTCTGGGACAGGTGCAAATATCCGCACAAATAATGCGGTCAGGCACTACGTTTTAACCTTTATCTTTATTCGCCCTGGTATCAACAACTATGAAGAACCAACTGTCCCAGAACACCGCCTCGACGGTATCGACGCTGGATGAGCTTGCGAAACTGGCAGACTATTCCCTTATGGACGGGCTCAACTGTGATCCTGAGGCAACAGACAACGGTGCCGACCACGCGCCGCGACAGGTCTTTAGCGGCCATTATGTCCCGGTAAGCCCTACGCCGATTAAAGACCCTGAGTATGTCGCACACAGTAAACGCTTCTTTGCCGAGCTGGGCTTCGCCGACGCCATGGCAGAGTCCGCCGACTTCATCCGCATGTTCTCCGGCGACACCTCTCAGATTCCAGCGCCGATGCGCAAGATCGGTTGGGCGACGGGCTACGCACTGTCCATCTACGGCACGGAATACACCCAGCAGTGCCCGTTTAAAACCGGCAACGGTTATGGCGATGGCCGTGCCGTGTCTGTGCTTGAGGCCGTTATCAACGGTCAGCGCTGGGAGATGCAGCTGAAAGGGGGTGGGCGCACGCCGTATTGCCGTGGCGCAGACGGTCGCGCTGTTTTGCGCTCCAGTATCCGCGAGTTTCTGGCGCAGGAGCTGATGCACGCCTTGCGTGTGCCGACGACACGGTCGTTGAGTCTGTATGTTTCAAAAACCGAAACGGTGCAACGCCCCTGGTACTCCGAGGGCTCGCGCTCGGAGAACCCCGACAGGCTTATCTCTGAGGCTGTCGCCATCTCGACCCGTGTCGCACCGTCGTTCCTCCGCGTTGGCCAGATCGAGCTGTTCGCTCGCCGGGCCCGTAAAAATGAACACTCGAACGCGATGGCAGAACTTGAGCAGATTGTGCTGCACCTGATCGATCGTGAGTACGCGGACGTTATCGATACGCAGCTGACTACCCCGGAAAAAGTGGTGCTGCTGGCGCGGGAGTTTCGCAGCCGCCTGACGGCTCTGGTGGCGAACTGGGTTCGTGTCGGCTTCTGTCAGGGTAATTTCAACAGTGATAACTGTGCAGCGGGTGGCTTTACCCTGGATTACGGTCCCTTCGGGTTTTGCGATGTTTATAACCCGTATTACCAGCCCTGGACGGGGGGCGGCCATCACTTCGCGTTCATGAACCAAACCAACGCAGCACAGCGCAACTTCGGCTCGTTCTGTTCGGCGTTACGGCAATTGCTGGTGTCACATCCGGACGCTTTGCTGGCGCTTGATGAGGTTCAAGGTGAATTTCCAGATGTAATGAACACGCAAATGGCAACGATGTGGGCTGCCAAACTGGGCCTTGGCACTGTCAACACAGCGTCTGATGAGGCGCAATACAAGGTCGTGCTCAGCGAGCTCGAAGCGCTTATGGTGCAAACGCCGGTTGATTACACGCTTTTCTTCCGCGAGCTGTCGTCCATCCCCGACGATATTGAGCCACTCAGGAAAAGCTTCTACACCCACTCAACCCAGAGTAAAGACGCCGACGCGATGGAGCAGCGCTGGGCAGCGTGGCTCGACAAATGGAAAACGCTCCTCAATAGCACCCATAACACGAACGCGGCTTCGCCCCGCTCCCGCGAGGAAATTTCCAGCCAGATGAAACGGGTCAACCCAAAATACATTTTGCGAGAGTGGTTTGTTGCGCCCGCGTATCAGCAAGCGGCTGAGGGAGATTACACGCTGATTCAGGAGTTGCAGGAAGTGATGTCACAGCCCTATGCAGAGCAGTCGCAGGCGATGGAAGATAAATACTACCGGTTGAAACCGCCTGAGTTCTTTGCGGTGGGTGGACTGTCCCATATGAGTTGCTCGTCGTGATGCTTTGGACTTAAAACAGTAATGCCAGATACAACGTAACAGTCTATATAGCTGGGGCAGCAATCACTCAGAGGATGGGCTGCCCCTCCCCGCAATAATCTGTCACACCCGATTTGTCTACCCCCACTAATACCATCCGGTCCAGTCTCCACAAGGACTGGATGGGTATCGGAACATGGCTGTTAAACGCTTCCTCTCTCTGTGATACCAATAGCCATATTATCGGCACCCTGCCCGCCGGGGAGTACCAGGGCGTTGTGTTCAGGCAGGCGATTGTGCACTCTCATTCATGAGCTCTGAGGTTGTGATTAATCCAGCCACTGCCTTGCTCCATACCGTCCAGCTACGCAGATATACTCACTAAAGATTCACGAGATCAGAGGCCTTCACTAATGCATTGAACAGTGTGAACAGCAGCCCGTTTCGTGCATTATCAACAGGACGTCGCCAAAACTGTAAAACAATTTACACTGCGCTGTTAGCTGAGACGCTGCCAGCCCAGGGCAACCTTCATTACCCTTTAATGCTATCGAGCCACACATGCCTTCAGACTCAGTCCTGATATTTACCCTCACCGTATTCCTCACCTCAATTATTCCCGGGCCAAGCATGCTGTTAGCGCTGACTCACGGCGCGCTGTACGGAGCCAAAAAAACGTTAATCTCCGCGCTGGGCAATGTAACGGCAACTTTTTTGCAGGCATTAATCTCGGCTGCAGGACTGACTGCATTGCTGATGGCATCAGGCGCTGCATTTGAGATTATCAAATGGCTGGGAGCCGCGTATCTGATTTACATGGGCATCATGCTGGTACGTTCATCAGGTACCCATAGTACAGACGGTATCCAGCAGGAGCCGACCGCCCTGGGCTCTCCTGGCAGGCTTTTTACCCAGGCCTTCCTTGTGACAGCAGGCAACCCCAAGGCCATCATTTTCTTCGGGGCCGTTTTTCCGCAGTTTATCGACAGTAGCCTGCCCGTTGTGCCACAAACGATGGTACTGATCAGCATTTGTACAGTCTGCGCATTTATCTGTTATATGACGTACGGGATTGGCGGCCAGAAGGTTTCTGCGCTACTCACGAATAGCCCCATCGATATTTATGTGAAACGCGCAACAGGGACAACCTTTATCGGCTCAGGCGTGGCGCTGGCCTTTACGGATAAATAGGATGTGCCGCACAAAGTGACAATCCACTACGGGCTGCTGGCTGCTGATCTCCAGTCAGCCGCGAACTCCGGCTACGCTGCACAAAATGCATCGCGTCTGTTAACGACAGCCCTCTCAGATATCAGATTTAGCACGGCTAGACGATGAACCGATTTGATCGAGTCACCTCCATTTTACTATTGTTACAAACACGGTCTGTTGTTACAGCACGATTTTTATCAGACCATTTTAATGTCTCCGAACGCACTATCTATCGTGACATAAGAACCCTTGAAAATGCAGGTGTCCCCATAGGTGCAGAAGCGGGTGTTGGGTACTTCCTTGAACGAGGTTACCGGTTGCCTCCAGTGTGCTTCACACTTGATGAGGCCGCTTCGTTATTACTTGGGGAAAAACTTTTGGTATCAAGCCTTGATGCCAATTCATTACAAGATTTCAAACAGGCATTGAACAAGATTAGAGCCGTTATCAACAGCTCCGACAAAGACTACCTGAGTGCGTTTGATGCTGATATTGAAGTACTACCGACCGGTAGTCACTTTCCGATTGATAATATAAACCAGCACGATCAAAACGAAAGCGCACCTGCAGTTATTAATAAAAATAACTCCCGGGAGGACTATTCTCCAAAAACACAGGGAGGAGTATCACATAGCGGTGATCGCTGGCTGCGTGAATGTCGAAGTGCGCTGCTGCATCGACAAGTGATCGAAATTGATTATATAGCGCTTAGCAGTCACCGGGATACTAAGCGGCATATCGAGCCCATAGGGCTTTTTTACTATAGCTGGCACTGGCATCTTATTGCCTGGTGCCGCCTGCGCGAAAGTTATCGGGATTTTCGACTTGACCGTATTCTGTCTTTCTCGCCACAACCTGAGCAATTTTCTCGACACAGCAGACTAACTTTGCAGCAGTATCTCAATGAGCAGCCTGGGAGGGAGGAACTGCAGGAAGTTGAATTACTTTTTGGCCCAGAGGCTGCACGCTTTGTTGGAGAGCAACGCTATATGTTCGGTTTTATCGATGAGAAACGACAACAGGATGGCGTGAAAATGCGATTTCTGACACCTGTTCCGGAATACATGGCTCGCTGGCTCCTGCAATACACTGATGACGTCGAAGTGATCAGTGGCGATTCAATTAAAAAGGCGTTACAGCGGTTCTCGGCTCAACTTTCCACACACTGGAGCGGCAAATAAAAACTCTCCTGACATAGGGTTGTCAGTACCCCGTGTCATAGTCGGTTCAACGGTCAATCACCGTTCATGAATGCTCGGAACTGTTCCGAGTAGATGAATCAACTGGAGACAACCGATGAAACGAACACCTGTCAATCCGTGGCCGTGGTCACTGAATGTCGGCTACAATCAGGCCGAAATACTTGAGGGAGCCAACAGACAACTAATCTGTGCGGGTCAGACGGCTGTCGACGCCGAAGGCAACCCGCAGCATCCCGGAGACATGCGGAGCCAGATCATTCTTGCCCTCGACAACCTCGAGGCTATCCTGAGCGCAGCCGACATGGGACTTGATAACATCACACGCCTCAACATCTACACCACCGATGTTGACGAAGCTATGAAGCACTTCGACGTGTTCAGCACCCGATTCAGGCCGGTTAACGCTGCTCCTCCAATGACCCTTCTCGGTATCACCCAGCTCGCCATTCCTGGGCTCATGTTTGAAATTGAGGCCGCCGCTGCCGACTGATTCTGGATAAGATCGGTAGCCTTTACTGCATAAGAACTATGAGAAGTTGGACGTATCTACTCCTCCACCCGACTCCCCACCGCCGTAAAACGATAGCGGTATTCCCGAGGCGTTAGCCCCATCACTTTCTGGAAGATCCGCCGGAAGGCGCTGGTATCGCGGTAGCCGGTTTGCCAGGCGATTTCGTCTACCGACAGGCTGGAGGATTCCATCAGGCTGCGGGCTTTACCGATACGCAGGTGTTGTAAGTATTCAGACGGGTTAAGGCCCGTGGCCTGGTGGAAGCGGCGGATAAAGGTACGCGGGCTGAGGTTCGCGATCTGGCCCATGTCGGTGACGGTGACCGGTGCTTCATAGCGGGTCTGTAACCAGTGCTGCACCTTCAGAATTGCGCTGTCGCCATGGCTCAGTGCCGGGGAAAATACGCTGTAGAAGCGCTGTTCACGCCCGCCGGGGTCCACCAGCAGGTAACGGGCCGTGGCCAGCATGGCCGAGGGGCCCAGGTAGCGATCAACAATTTTAAGGCCCAGGTCGATCCAGGCCATCAGGCCACCGGCCGTAATGATGTCGCCATCGTCGATAATCAGTTTATCCGTATCCAGCTTCACCGCCGGATAGCGCTGGCGAAAGGCATCGGCCAGCATCCAGTGGGTGGTTGCTGCACGCCCTTCCAGCAGCCCGGCTTGCGCCAGCAAGAATGCACCGGCACACACTGAGCAGACCAGCACGCCTTGCTGGTGCATGGTGTTCAGCCAGTGTGCGTAATCCTCACAACAGGCGGCGGCATCGCCGTCCAGGCTGGGTGGCAGGATGATGGCGGTAAAGTGCGTGGCCTGGTCCGGGCTGATCTCTTCAATAGCTTCAACCACCAGCCGGTGAGCAGCACCTGACGGCATATCCGCCTGATACTGCCGGTCGGCACTTTCCAGCAGATCAATCAGGCCATACACAGCCGAGCGTTGCACCCGTGGATAGGACAGCACGCCAATGGTAAATGTCTCGGTGGATGGCATTGGCAGATTTACCTCGATAAATGTCACATCTGCCAATCCTGCCGCAACGGACGCCTCCTTACAATGTGCCTACATCAACAGGAGAGTCACACCATGCGCAAACAGGCACTGATTATTATCGATCTGCAGAATGATTATTTTGAAGGCGGTCGATGGACCCTGCACAACATTGACCAGGCCGCTGCCAATGCCCGACGTGTACTGGACAGTGCCCGCGCCAGTGGCATGACGGTGATTCATGTCCATCACGAATTCCAGATAGAGAACCCGCCCTTCTTCGCCCCCGGCACACCAGGGGCTGAAATTCATAAAGACCTGATGCCGATTGCGGGCGAAGCAACCGTATTAAAGCACCGGGTAAATGCCTTCCTGGAAACAGACCTGAAAGCCCGGCTCGATGACAACGGCATTACCGATATCACTCTGGTGGGTGCCATGAGCCATATGTGTATTGATGCGGCCGCGCGTGCTGCCGCTGACTTTGGCTACCCGGTCACCGTAATCGAAGATGCCTGTGCATCCCGCGATCTGGAGTTTAACGGCCAGGTGGTGCCCGCTGAGCAGGCGCATGCGGCCTATATGTCGGCGCTGGGGTTTGCGTATGCGACTGTCACCACAACGGATGCCTACCTGGGCTAAGACACTTTCTCTGCACTGACCAACGGGACCGAGCAAACAACAACGCGGTGGAGACATGCCGGTCCCACAGACAGGGTTTATCACCGCGCCATAATAAAGCGCTGACCCTGGTCAGCCTGTGGCCATCCCGTTACACTGTCGCCCCTTTCCACTATCGCCCCCTGTAGCTGCCATGAACCTGATTCTGCTTCACCCTGCCGATTTCACCCAGCCTGAGCGTGCTGTACTGCGCGACCGTCGTTTTCACCATATCCGCCAGGTACAGCAGCCGGAGCTGGGCAGCTGGCTGAAAATCGGTGTGGTTAATGGCAAGGTTGGCCGGGCACAGGTGCTGGCGCTGGATGACAGCCATATCGAGCTGGCGGTCGAGCTGCTGCGTGAACCCCCTGCGCCGCTGCCACTGACGCTGATTATGGCGCTGCCCCGGCCCAAGATGCTTAAGCGCACCCTGGAAACCGTGTCGGCCATGGGCGTGAAGCAGCTGTATCTGATCAACAGCTATCGGGTGGATAAAAGCTTCTGGTCTACCCCGTTGCTCAGCGACGAGAAAATTACCGAACATCTGACCCTGGGGCTGGAACAGGCCGGTGATACCCGGATGCCTGAGGTTCACCTGCGTAAGCGCTTCAAACCCTTCGTGGAAGACGAGCTGCCCGCCATCGCCGCCAATACACGGGCACTGGTGGCCCACCCCTATGAAGCTGCCCTGTGCCCGGAAGCGGCGAATACGCCCAGCACCCTGGCGGTCGGCCCGGAGGGTGGTTTTATCAGCTATGAAGTCGAAAAGCTGATTGAGGCCGGGTTTGATGCGGTGCATATCGGCGAGCGTATTCTGCGGGTAGAGAACGCCGTGCCAGTACTGCTGGCCCGGCTGTTCCCGGTACTGTAGGTCAGCTGTATTAATCTGCTTCGCGTTGGGTACTAAACAGCTGACCTGCCAGGTACTGATGAAAATCCACCAGTATCTGTTCCATGCTGACCAGTTTCCCGCCTTTGCCTTTTTTGGCGTGCATCCCTTGCTGTACCCGTTCACAGATCAGCTTATCTTCATGCAGAAACTGATTGGTAAACTGAAATTCAGCAGACTCAAAATCTTTAACTTTAGACTCCAGCAGGCCACCAGGGGTTACTGAGCAGTGCTCAGGTCCTTCTGGCAGAATATGTATCCAGTTAAAGCCGTCATAGGTCAGCACACCAATAAACGAGGGCGGCAGAAAAACCAGCCGATAGTGGTTATAAATCTCTGGATAGCTGCCCGTTAATAACTTTTCTAATGTGCCTCGGGTATCGTTCATCTCGCCTCCGGTCAGCATCCATTGAGTACTGCCGGTGATGTAATACGCTTTTTTAGTCGGCGTTATGGTTTCCAGAGTTTCTTTATGCACCTTGAACAGGTGATAGCTCTCGATGCCATTTTCCACAGCCAGCTTCCAGTTGCTATGCCAGTGCTCAGCGTCGGTCTGGTAGGCATGCTTGAAACGTGACGGCTCAAAATCTGCGAGGTATTCATCCAGCCCAGCCACTTTATCGCTGAACGGTTCCGGCGCGTCAGACAGGTTAACGAAAACCAGCCCCTGCCAGCAGGCCAGTGCAAACCGTGGCAGGCAATGTTCGTTTTTATCAATCTGAATATCACCAGTCATCGGCGCGCCTTTCAGTGCGCCCGCATCCGTGAATGTCCAGGCATGGTAAGGACACACAATGTTTTTACCAATCTGGCCGTACCCAGCCTCCAATAAAGGCGTGCCTCGGTGGCGACAGCTGTTAGACAGGGCTCGCAGTTCACCATCCGCCCCCCGGATAATCACCAGCGGTTCTCCGGCAAGGGTCAGGGCACAGTATTCCCCGCTGCTGGCCAGCTGGCTTTCTGCGCAGACAAAAATCCAGTCGTTATGAAAAACCGCCGCGACTTCTGCCTCAAACACCGTCGTATCGTGATACACCGCCAATGGCAAACAGTGGGCCTGAGCCAGCGGAGCCTGCGCTGCGCGCTGGTATTCATCCATCAATGTCGGGTTCATCTCTTTTCTCCGGCCCCATTTTGCGGGGGCTACAAGCTGCTTTTCTTTTATTGTCACATTTGACAGTTAAAGAAATGTTATAGTAAGCTGCCAAGAATGACAATAAATAAGGTTGCACACCGTATGGGCCGTCCCAGTAAGAAAGCAGAGCGTACCGAAGAGATTCTGCAGGCGTTTTACCGCTGTGTTGCTCGCTACGGTATTGAGGGCAGTACGCTGGAGCGGATCGCCGAAGAGTCCGGCCTGAAGCGCAGCCTGGTACGGCACTTTGTTGGCAATCGGGATGAACTGATCTCGCTACTGGTTGAGCGTGTGATCGATCAGTCCGATAACCAGTGGCGTGCTTTTATTGATAGCCTGCCCGCCGCACAGGTTTCAGCGCCACTCCTCGAGGGTCTGTTCTGTGATCAGTACAGCGATGCGGAATATATTCTGGTGATCGAATCACTCATTTTCGCCGCCGGGCGTGACGAGACATTACGCCAGCGGATGCAACAATGGCTGCAGCGCTTTACCGATGATGTGGTCATGCTGCTACAGCGCGACTACCCCAGTGCTGATATAGACAGCCTGGAAGCGGTGTCGTTTGGCATTATTTCAATCTACTTCAATCTGGATTCCCTCGCCCCGCTGGCAATGAACCAGCATTATCGCCAGCCTGCACGCACGGCAGCACAGCGTTTGATTGATTCACTGGAAAAAACCTGATTCCACTGACGGAGTTTTATTATGTCGTTCACCTTTATGTTGGGTATATTTCTATTACTCTGGGTTATTTACGATCTATTTACCGGTAACGTCTGGCTACACCGGGAATTTAATCGTTCACAGGAACCCTTTTATTACTGGCTGACACTGTTGCTCTGGTTAGCGATTGCAGCATCCTGTTTTTACGGATAACACTAAGTATCACCTTACTTTAATTAAGCATTAACCATTCGGATTAATAACACCGCCACCCCTGATCATTAAATCCTGACACACAGGCAGAGCCGATTATGGATACTTTACAGAGTACCAGCCGCTTTCTTATGCAAGCGACGCTGGGGGTTAATTACGCCACAATTAAACAGGTTTCAGAAGCGGGTATCGAAAACTGGCTTGAAAATCAGTTAAATACCCCGGCAAAAACATCCCAGACATTTGAATCATCTACCCGTAATATCTGGCAATACTTCCGTCATAAACTGCTTACTGAGCACGGCGAGACAGCAATTAATGGTGAGGGTAATAATCCAGCCCTGCCGTACAAATGGTATTTCCATATGGCCTGGTGGCAACATACCCTGGCCAGCAATGACGCGCTGTTACGCCAGCGCGTTGCTCAGGCGCTGAGCGAAATTCTGGTGATTTCCGATAATTCGGCGCTGGAGCTGGATGCGGTCGGGATGGCCAGCTTTTATGATCTGCTCTATAACCACGCTTTCGGCAACTATGCCGAGCTGCTGTACGATGCGTCCCTGCACCCGTGTATGGGGGTTTACCTGTCCCATATGAATAACCGCAAAGCAGACCCGGCCCAGCATATCCACCCGGATGAAAACTACGCCCGTGAAGTCATGCAGCTGTTCAGTATTGGCCTGTACGAGCTGAACCCGGACGGCAGTCGGAAAACAGACGGCGATGGTAACTCCATTCCCACCTATGATAACCGTGATATCAAACAGCTGGCGCGGGTGTTCACCGGGCTGAAGGCTCACAGTTATCAGCATGAGTGGAATACGGGTGCCTGGGACCCATCCTACAACGGTGCGGCTGTAGGCTTCGACGACGGCGTGGATAAAAGCTGGAAAACGGTGCCCTTCGTCAATATGACCCGGCCCATGGTAGTCGAAGAGGCTTACCATGATCGTCAGCCCAAACAGCTGCTCAAAGGCCACCTGCAGCTACCCGGTAACCAGAGCGGTGAACAGGAAATCCGCACCACGATTAATGCCCTGGTCAGCCACCCGTCCACGGCACCGTTTATCGCCCGCCACCTGATCAATCAGCTGGTTACCTCTAACCCCTCCCCGGCATACGTGCGGGCGGTCGCGGCGAAGTTTGGCCGTCAGGGCGATCTGAAAGCGGTGATCCGGGAAATACTAAGCTGGCCATTACAGCATCCGGTGGCGCAGGAAAATTTCGCCTCAGCCTACCAGGACAGCGGCAATAACACGCGCGGTAAAACAATCCAGTCGCAAAAACTGAAAGCGCCTCTGCTCAGGGTCACCCAGCTGTTGCGGGGCTTTACTGCCCGTAATCAGTCTGGCCGTTACTGGCTGATCGGCGACGATATTCAGGCGCAGCTGCAACAACACCCGCTGTCGTCACCCACTGTATTTAATTTCTATAAGCCGGACTTTGTCCCCCACGGCCCGCTGGAACGGCGTGGCCTGGTTGCCCCGGAGTTTGAGCTGCTCACCTCTGCCACCGCGATCAGTTACGTCAATATGCTTTATTACTGGTTTTTTGCCGACGATTACCCGGCGGTTAGCACCCGGATTTCAACCGCCCCAGGCATCCATAACGTCGCCGAACTGGAACCGGGTTCACTCTCTACCCACCGTGAAGACAAGCTGGCACTGGATTTCAGCACAGAATTGGCACTGGCCCGCGCCGGGCGTTATGACGCGCTGATCGACCATATGAGCCTGCTGCTGACCGGTAAAACTGACCTGTCAATCAAGCCACAGATCAAAGCGGCCTTCAGTAGCTATGCGCATAACCCGCTGTGGGTGGTACAAACCGTCGCCTTTATGCTGGCGATTTCCGCTGAATTCACCGTACAGGACGCCTGACCATGGAGACTCAACTTAACCGCCGTTCTTTCCTCAAGGCAACCGCAGCAGGTATCGCGCTGGCAGGCACCGCCCCAACGTTTGCAGCCCCCCAATTGCAGCCCGCACCGCTCTCGCTGGACATACGCCCCAGCCGTAAGGCGCTGGTCTGTATTATGCTCGATGGGGGTAACGACAGCTTCAATATGCTGGTGCCCACCTCCGCTGCTCACCATCAGGAATACCAGCAAAGCCGCAGCAACCTGGCGCTGGCCAACGATATGCTGTTACCGCTGGCCGGCTACCAGGACGCACAGGGCCGACGCTTTGGCCTGCACCCCAGCATGCCTGAGGTGCAGCAACTGTTTCAGCGTAACAAACTGGCCATTGTTGCCAACATTGCCCCAATGATTGAGCCTGTCAGCCTGGCAACGCTGCACAACGGGAGCGCCCGGCTGCCACTGGGCCTGCTCTCCCATGCCGACCAGTTCCGTCACTGGCAGACCAGCCGCCCGCATCAGCGCATCAATGCGGGCTGGTTCGGTTACTTCGCCGATACCCTGCAACCGGGCCGTACTGAACAGCAAATCCCGATGAACATCTCGCTGGCGGGCAGTAATATCATGCAGAACGGCGTCCAGTCGTCACACTATTCCATCACCGATAAAGGCAGCGTTGGCCTGGTGGTGAATGAGGCGAAAAGCCCGCTCAATGATGCACTGCTGGAAAGCTTTGAAACCCTGCTGAACAGCAATCACCGCAACGACCCGTTTCGCCAGACCTGGCAGGCCCAGCTACGCGAGGCCCAGGCACAACATGACAGCTTCCGCCGGGCGACTGAGCAGCAACCGGTACCGGGTCTGTTTTCTGATACGCCACTGTCGCAGCAGCTGAGAAAAGTAGCCCAGAGCATCAAAGCGGCCAGTGCCCTGGGCACGCCCCAACAAACCTTTTTCCTGCGCTATATCGGCTGGGACCACCATGACGAACTCCTGAGCAGCCATGCCAGCATGTTACGAGTACTCAGCCAGGCGCTGGGCGAGTTCCAGCAAGCGCTGGATGAGATGGGGCTGAGCGATCAGGTGGTCACCTTCACCGGCTCTGACTTCGGCCGCACACTCACCTCCAACGGCAATGGCACCGATCACGGCTGGGGCGGGAATACTCTGGTGATGGGTGATGCAGTAAAGGGTGGGCGTGTCTTCGGTGACTATCCATCACTGGCGCTGCAGGATAATCCGCTAAATATGGGCGATGGTGTACTGATCCCCACCACCAGCACTGACCAGCTGTACGCCGAGCTGGCGCACTGGTTTGGCGTACCACGTGAACAGCTTGGCGCGCTGTTTCCAAACCTGCGGAATTTTGAGGGCGAAAAACTGACCGGGCTGATTCAGGCATAGTAATACAACGGCATGGCGGACTTTCTCCGCCGTGCTGTTAGTCGTGTTTATTCGCCTGCAGATAACAGGGTGTCGGTTGTACCAGCTTCGTGCGGTGGTGACTACCGTCCAGGTTGATATAAGCCCGATCAGGCCAGACAGCACTTTTCACGAGAGATGCTGTAATTTCTGTAATTAACGCGCTAGTGCCCGGCTGACGGGCCATCGCGCTTGATCCGGGTCAATATCAGGCCATTGTTGAGTTAACAAACCATTACGTTTTCTTGACAGAAGCGTCAAAAGTAACAAGAATAATTCGCATTCTTTCTACTAAATCAGGCGTTACCTTCCGATGAGCAAAATCAGCCGCACTTTGTCTAGCGCTGTACTGGCTACTGTTATTGCCGCTCCTGCCCTGCAGGCATCTGCTGCCGAGGTGAATATCTATTCTTACCGCCAGCAGTTTCTGATCCAGCCACTGCTCGAAGCCTTCACCGAAGAGACCGGTATTAAAGCCAATATCGTGTTCTCCAAAAAAGGCCTGCTGGAACGTCTGAAAATCGAAGGTAAAAACTCCCCGGCCGATGTACTGCTGACCGCTGATATTGGCCCGCTGCATGACGCCGTTGAAAAAGGCCTGCTGCAAACCCTGAACAGTGATCTGGTTAATAACAATGTACCTGCCAGATTCCGTGACCCTGAGGGCAACTGGGTTGGCCTGACTACCCGTTCACGGATCATCTACGCTTCCAAAGACCGGGTAAAACCGGGTGAAATCGCCAGCTATGAAGATCTGGCTGATCCAAAATGGAAAGGCCGTATCTGTAACCGCAGCGGCAAGCACACCTACAACCTGTCGCTGATCGGCGCGATGCTGGAAGAGCATGGCGAAGCCGACACCAAAACCTGGCTGGAAGGTTTCAAAACCAACCTGGCCCGCAAGCCACAGGGCAACGACCGTACTCAGGTGAAAGCGGTGAAAGAAGGCGTCTGTGATATCGCGCTGGGTAACTCCTACTACTTCGGCAAGATGATCACCAACGACAAGAAACCTGAGCAGAAAGCCTGGGCTGAGTCCGTTAACCTGATCTTCCCGAACCAGGCTGACCGTGGCGCGCACATGAACATCTCCGGTGCCGGTATCACCAAATACGCGCCGCACCGCAGTGAAGCGCAGCAGCTGATCGAGTTCCTGACCACCGAAAAAGCCCAGCGTATCTACGCCGAAGCGAACTTCGAGTTCCCGGTTAAAGACGGCACCCCATGGTCGCCCCTGCTGAAAAAATACATGAGCGAATTCAAGCAGGACCCGGTCAACCTGCAGCGTATCGCGGCACAACGTGCCAACGCAGCCAAGCTGGTTGACCAGGTTGGTTACGACAACTAAGCACGACCCAGCCACCTGCGGGCGGCTAACGAACTGATAAATGGCGGCACCTTTCGGGGTAGCCGCCTTTGCTATTTCTGGAGGCAACGTGAAAGCACTGTCGCTGCAAATGCCCTGGCTGCCCCAACGCAGCCGCCAGCAAACGGGCCTCAAACGCTGGTACTTCTCCACCTGGCTGGTAGCGGCACTGGTCGCGTTGCCGGTGTTGTCGGTGTTTTACCTGGCGTTGTTTCCCAAAGAAAATATCTGGCAGCACCTGGCCAGCACCGTGCTGCCCCACTATCTGGCCACCACCGCGCTGCTGTTACTGGGCACTGGCCTGCTGTCGGCGCTGCTGGGGATTTCCAGTGCCGCGCTGGTCAGCCTGTGTAACTTCCCCGGCAGGCGCTACTTCGAGTGGGCGCTGTTGCTGCCCTTTGCTGTCCCGGCCTATCTGATCGCCTATATCTACACCGATTTGCTGGAATTCTCCGGCCCGGTGCAGGGCATGCTGCGCGATCTGTTTGGCTGGCAGACCCTGCGCGATTACTGGTTCCCGGATATCCGCACCCTGGGCGGCGCGATTCTGATGCTGTCGCTGGTGCTCTATCCGTATATCTATCTGCTGGCCCGCGCTTCATTTCTGGAGCAATCCAACAGCCTGCGTGACGCCAGCCGGATGCTCGGCTGCAGCGCCTGGCAGAGCTTTTTCCGGGTCAGTCTGCCCATCGCCCGCCCGGCCATCGCCGTCGGCCTGTCGCTGGTGTGTATGGAAACCCTGAACGACTTCGGCACCGTGGATTTCTTCGCCGTGAAAAGTCTCAGCGCGGGCATCTACGATACCTGGCTGAACATGAACAACCTCGGCGGTGCCGCCCAGATCGCCAGCATGATGATGATTTTCGTCGTTATGCTGATTACCCTGGAGCGGATCGGCCGCAGCCGCCAGAAACAGTTCCACGGCAGCGACCGCTTCCAGGCACTGGACACGCTGGAGCTGGATGGCTGGCGACGCTGGGCCGCCTTCGCCACCTGCGCCATCCCGGTGACGCTGGGCTTTGTACTGCCGGTTTCCATTCTGACCGGCTACGCACTGGATAACCTGGACCAGCTGTGGGAACAGAACTTCCTCAGCCACGCCCTGCACAGCTTCAGCCTGTCGGTTACCGCAGCGGTGGCGACCATCGTCATCGCCCTGCTGCTGGCCTACAGCAAACGCCTGCATAAACAGCGCAGCCTGCAACACGCCGTCAACCTGTCCAGCCTGGGCTACGCCATGCCCGGTGCCGTACTGGCCATCGGCGTGATGATCCCGCTGGCCGCCTTTGATAATGGCCTGGACAGCTGGCTGAGCAACACCTTCGGTATCTCCACCGGCCTGTTGCTCAGCGGTTCCACCTTCGCCATCGTCTTCGCCTACTCGGTACGCTTCCTTGCCGTCTCCACCGGCGCGGTGGACTCCAGCCTGAGCAAAATCACTCCGTCGATGGACATGGCCTCCCGCTCACTGGGCTACACCCCACTGCAGACCCTGTTCAAAGTCCACCTGCCACTGATCCGCGGCGGCATCCTCACCGCGGCGCTGGTGGTGTTTGTAGACTGCATGAAAGAACTGCCCGCCACCCTGATCCTGCGGCCGTTCAACTACGACACCCTGGCCACCTTTGTGTACCAGTACGCCTCTGATGAAATGCTGGAAGAATGCTCACTGGCCGCGTTGCTGATTATCCTGGTCGGTATCGTGCCGGTAATCTTCCTGAGCCGGACGATTACGGCAACGCGGGGGCAGCGCAAGGCGACGCACTAACAGGTGAGAATAGAAAGAAAGTGAAAGCCAGCCCTGCAGCAGGGCTGGCTTTTTTGTGGGACCGGTGCCCCCACCGGGAAGCTCTGGATGCCAGCGCCCAAGTTTACGCGCGAGCATTGTAAGCCTGTAGTGATCTAATAATTATGGACACGATCCCGCTCGGCCCACACGGATGGCGAGTGAGCCTTTGGCAGGTGCTATTTTTTCCTGGCAACTGTCCCCATTCGCCGGTCTGTTTTTTGCTACCTCTTTGATTCTGTCATATTTATCTTTATTACAGATTTTACGGCAAGTTAGCGCCGCATAAGCGGCAATAAAATGATGCCAGTAGCAAAGGATTGGCCACGATGAAATTACAACCGCTCGAGATTCAGGGCATCACCACTTTCAAACCGCTGACGCATGCAGAATTACAATCACGTGAACAAAGCGGTGGATTTGCTGCGACGCTGGAAGAGGTTGCGCGCGCCGATGCTCTGAAAGAGAAGCCAACAGGGCCTGAATGGTGGCTGGAAAAGATACTGGAACCGCTGAGAAATCAGTCGCCAGCCACATCTGAATATAAGCTGGCCAAGACTGAGAACGAAGCCCGCCGTGGACTGAGTATGGCACCTAATCCGGACTCTCTCTTCAAGCAGTATTTGCAGGAAGAGCTGGAAAAACTGGGGGCAGCCGGGGAGGTCTCTGATGAGATGATGGCAGCCATCATTGAACGGGTACAGGCCAGGGTTGAGGCCGAGGTTGAGGCCTGGCTGGAGGCACTGGAGCAGAAGAGCGAGAACTCAACCGAGCAACAGCAGCTCGCACAGTTTGATGTCATGCAGAAAGATCTGAGCGCGACGATCAGCGAAACCTTACCAACCGGTGGTATTCTGGCCGAAGACAGCCCAGATAAGGACGAGTCCGCACAGATGAAAACCGCGCCGCTGCAAGCTCAGGAAGCTCTGGGCCACCCCGATGCTGACACTCTGCTGGAACAGATCCGCCAGGCACAAAGCTCTGATGTTAAGTGGGTGGTTAATCACTGAATATTATTCAGGCCTTGCCCTGGCCAGGGGCGCCATAGTCTGCACTGCAACACCGGCCCGGTCGCCCACTTTAATTGATAATGGCATTCGCGCTTCGGCATCGACCATCCGGTTGCAGCTGGCGCACATCGCTCACGGTGATCTGCAAAAGCGCATTAGCCCGCCAGGCAGCATTGATGCCGAGGAGAGACAGGTCGAGGTTACGAGACTGATCAGTCAGCAGCTTTTTAATATTGCTGATGGCGCGTTTACTGCGGATCGGTTCGGCCTTGATAGCGGAGCAGGTAGCGATTGAACACAACGATCATTTGGATCAGATTCTCGACACCCTGATCGATTCGCTGTTTAGCGGACTATCTGGATTTTTGAGCAGCTCTTTGACCCTGTATCTACCGTCATCTACAGCTTTGTTCATCCCTCTGAATTCTCGCAGCAAGCCGGGCTCCAGCTTGAGGGAAAACTCTAGATAGAAATCAAGCTGACTCGCTGATTCGATTTGCAGGCGCTGCCGATAAGCCCCGTTCTGAGCCTGACCTGATCTGGCACCCCCGCTCCAGTCAGGACTCGCTCCACAACTGGGTTGTGGATATGTTGCGCCAAAGCAGCGGTAAGCTATAGGTTCAGGAGATCAGTGCCCCAGCACCTGACTCAGGAACAGCCGGGTGCGGCTGTTTTGCGGGTTATCAAAAAACTCAGCCGGGGCATTTTCCTCGATGATCTGCCCTTCATCCATAAAGATCACCCGATCAGCGACCCGGCGGGCGAAGCCCATTTCATGGGTCACACAGAGCATCGTCATCCCCTCATCAGCCAGCTCTACCATAGTATCCAGCACTTCTTTGATCATCTCAGGGTCCAGTGCCGAGGTTGGCTCATCAAACAGCATGATACGCGGCTCCATACACAGCGAACGTGCAATTGCTACTCGCTGTTGCTGCCCACCGGACAGCTGTGCTGGATATTTATTGGCCTGGTCCGGAATTTTGACCTTTTCCAGATAGCGCATCGCCATCTGTTCAGCATCCTGTTTGGAGAGGCTGCGCACCGACATCGGTGCCAGAGTGCAGTTTTCCAGAATGGTTAAATGCGGAAACAGATTAAAGTGCTGAAAACACATACCCACTTCCGAGCGCACTTTATGGATATTATCCAGGCCGCTGGTCAGCTCCGTACCTTCAACGAAAATTGAGCCTCGCTGATGCTCTTCCAGCCTATTGATACAGCGAATCAACGTTGATTTACCCGAACCGGAAGGCCCACAGATAACAATCCGCTCGCCCTGATACACGCTGAGATCAATGTCTTTCAATACGTGGTAATCATCAAACCATTTATTAACGCCCACCAGCTGAATAGCGATCTGCTGTGCTTCAGCCGCACCCGGTGGCCTGTCTCGATGCTCAACCTTCATTGTCGTCATTCTTATTATCCTTTAATCCGCTGGCTAAAACGCGCTATTTACAGAGACTCGCGCGCCTGATGAAACGTAAACACCGCCTCAGAAAACGCCGAGAAAATAGACTTTGAAACCGGGTTATTCTCAGCATTAAACTCAGCGTGCCATTGCACACCCAGAAAGAAACGTTTGCCCGGGTGGTGCAGTGCTTCGACGATGCCATCCTCGGCGCAGGCATTAAGCACAAGCCCTTCACCTATACGGTCCACGGCCTGCTCATGCAGCGAGTTAACATCAACCTGGGCCGTATCAAGCACCTGCCGTAACAGCCCCTCTGCTGCCAGATTAATGGTATGACAAGGTGCATAGCGTGATGCTGGCGGCTCTGCCATATCAATATCGGAATGTAACGAGAAGGCCGTATTTTCGACCACATCGGTGCGCAGAGTACCGCCCAGCGCAACGTTCATCTCCTGAAGCCCACGACAGATACCCAGCATCGGTATATCCCGACTCAGGGCCTGTTCGATAAGCCAGAGCGCAACACTGTCTCGCTCCCGGTCAAAGGGGCCATGGGATGCTACCGTGCCGCAAACACCATAGCGTGCCGGGTCGATATTGGAGCCGTCACCTGTCAGCACGATGCCGTCTACACGGTCGATCACCTGCTGTAATTCTCGCGGCGAGAAAATAGTCGGCACGACAATAGGAACAGCACCGGCAGCACCGATCACAGCCTGCAGATACTTGTTATCAACCGATTGGACGCCCAGGTCGCCACTTTCACCTGAGTTTGCCATCACAGCGATCAGCGGCAGCCGCGTAGCACGGCTGTTGTTCGCACTGTGCGAAGTATACGTAAAACTCATTCTGACTACCCGTACAGCTGGAGTTGATTAAAGATACATCTTGTATAAGAAAAATCTGGACCCATTACGCCAGGCACAGCGTGAAAACCGATCCAGAAAAACAGCCTGGGTTTTTACAACCCGGCTTGCGGCCCGGCAGTTACCGGGCCACTGATTTTGAATAGTGGGCTTCTATACGATGCTGAACCATTTCAAGCACCACTGACAGCAGCCAGTAGATGATGGATGCCGTAATCAACATCTCCAGTATTTTAAAGTCTGCTCTGCCCTGAGTTCGGGCGATAAACATGATGTCCCATACGCCAACCACCGAAACCAGTGAAGAGTCTTTCAGCATGGAAATAAACTGGTTACCTGTCGGTGGAACGATCACCCGCATTGCCTGCGGCAGAATAACCTTCTTGAACGTCACCATACGCTGCAAGCCCAGTGCATCAGCCGCCTCCCACTGACCGCGGGGGATCGACTGAATACCAGACCGAAAGATCTCAGTCATATAGGCACCGTACACCAGTGACAGCGCCGCAATCGCCGCAGGCACCGGGTCAATAACCAGGCCAATCTGGGGCAAACCCAGGTAGATAAGAAATAGCTGAACCAGCAACGGTACACCCCGGAAGTAGGAGGTATAAAAAGCCCCCACCCCTTCCAGAATCGCAATGCCCGACAGCTTCGCCGTCGCCCCCAGCATGGCAAAGGTAAATGCCAGCACAATGGAAATTGCCGAAACATAAATGGTGGTAAAGGCCCCCTGTGTCAGCAGAAAGGGCAGTTTGCGTTCGATGAACTCATAACTGAGATCAAAGGAATAAAAGAGCAGTAATGCTGACAGGGCTAACCCGGCCCAGACTGACCAGGACTGTACTCGATGGGGCAGGCCCAGCAGGCCGTAGCAACCACCGAAGCAGAGAATTCCCACCACCAGCGCAACCGCAAACCGGCCCCACAGCCCGACCAGCACCGCTTCGCTCATTGCCGGGCGTAACAGCTCCCCGACAATGCCGGTATTCACAGCGGCCGCAAATGCGATAACAAACGCGATAGCTCCAAAAACCAGCGCAGCTTTCAGACGAGGTTTTCCGCGCTGAAAAGAGGTCGTAAAAATAGAAGTCTTCATTTCAGAGCCACCTTGTTATTCGGCAGTCAGATTACTTGACTGTCACGTAATCCACGCCGTGCCATTTACGAGAAAGCCCCACCAGGGTGCCATCTGATTTCATGTCTTCAATGATCGCGTGGACCTTTTCGCCAAACTCGGCATCACCCTTATCAATCGCGATAGCCAGCGGTTCGTAGAAAACCGGATCACCCAGCATTTTCACCGGCAACCCTTTGCTGACAGCCTGGTTGATAACCGAAACCGACTGAATAACCGCATCCAGTCGCACACCTTCACCCAGCGACAGATCATCGAACTCGTTGATATCGCCGTACAGGCGGATCTCTTGAGGTTTGATCTGGTATTCGAAAGGTGGCGTACCCACGGCATCAATCTTCAGATTGTGCTCAAGGTAGCGATGGTAAGTGGAGGTGGAAACGACGCCGAAAACCTTGCCATTGAGATCGGCAATTGATTTGGCAGATGAGTTTTTATGAACAGCGACACCTGCGGGGATGAAATAGTATGTCGCCGGAAAATCGAGCACTTCAGCACGCTTTGTCGTTGGCGTCATGGAGCCAACAACCATATGCCAGCGCCCTTGCCAGCGACCCGCCGTCATCACTTCCCAGCCGGGGGTTACAAATTTGACATCCACACCCAACCGTTTAGCGACTTCGCGGGACACATCAATATCAAAGCCTTCCAGCTCATTGCGATCCCCCAGAAAGGCATTGGGACGATAATCAGAGTTAGTGCCAACCACCAGCATCTTGTCTTCCAGTACAGCATCCAGTGTTTTACCTGCCTGGCTCGACGTACTGATAGCTGCCGCCATTAAACCGGCGCAGATGAGTGTTTTTTTTATTATTGATCGCATGATTTGATCTCCATCGATGGGTTCAGTGCCGACTCAGTCTATGAGTGCTCATACCTGGGAACAAATCAATACTGTTGACTTAACTATAGAGAATCTCTATGTTTTGAGCATGAAATCACCTCGGCACTTTATCCCGACCCTGCAGGAATTACGGGCACTGGAAGCAGTCGCTCGCCATGGCTCTATCTCTGCGGCGGCCAATGAGCTTAATGTTTCACAGCCTACAATCTCTTATCATATCAAGCAGTTGGAAAGCCGATGGGAAGCCAAGCTGTTTATCAAGAAAGGCCGTAAGCTGGAGCCAACCGAGCTGGTACAGGATACCTTCACCCAGGTTTCAACTATCAATGCCAACATAGATAATCTTTCTTCTTATCTCAGCCAGCAGACCTATCAAAAACCTTTATCTATTGGTGCAGCCCCTTCCTTCACATCGATAGTACTGGTATCCAGGCTTGAGGCGTTTTCGCAGCGATACCCAGGGATTGATATCAGCATCAACGCCACCAACCGTTACGTAGACTTTGCCAAAGAGCATGTAGATGTGGCATTGCGATTATTGCCAAGACTGGAAAGCTCGATGGCCATTACTGAGCCGACACCACTGATTCCGGCCCCTAATGAGCAGATGCGCGTCGTCTGTTCACCAGATTTCCTGGCCAGTCAGACCTGCGAGCCCTGTCATAGCAAGATGATGGATCTGAATATCCTGCGCCACTGCGAGCTGATCCATGAACACGAGACATTCCACTGGCAGAAATACCTCGCCGCCTGGCTACCGGACCTTGATGATCAGGTCTCCCGAAAACTGACCTTCAATAATGCTGACCTGATTCTGAGCAGTGCGATTGCGGGACGGGGAATGGCTATTTTGCGTGACTTGTACGTCAACGACGCCATTCGCAGTGGCAGCCTTATCGAACCTTTCAGTCCAACACTGCCCTGCGAACGGGTGTTTCAGTTTGTATTGCCCGAGCATAAAATGCCCTCGGCACAAACATGGGACTTTATTACCTGGCTCGGCGGTGAAATGACCCATATCGCGCGGCAATGATTACAGGGTTCAGCCTTCCACACCAAATGCAATCGGCCGATGCACCGATACGGAAATACCCACCCGGTCGCCCACTTTAATTGAGAGTGGCATCCGCGCTTCGGCATCGACCACCCGGCCACTGTCCAGTTGCAGCTGGTACACCGTTGCTGCGCCCAGGAATTCCATCGCCAGCACCTCAGCACAGGCGTCCTGTTCACGCTCAGCTACCACCGGCAACAGATCCGCCGGGCGGATAAACAGTTGCATCGCCTGACCCTGCGGTGTGCAGAACGGTTCGGCGAACTCCAGCAGGCCCAGCTCCGTCTGTACCTGGGTCGGGGTTTCGCAGGTGCCATCGAACAGCTCACCTTTGCCGACAAACCCGGCCACCAGCGCGTTGACCGGCGCGTGGTAGAGCTGGGTGGGGGTGCCCCACTGCTGCAGGGTCTGATCTGCCAGGATGCCAACTTTGTCGCCGATGGCGAAGGCTTCCTGCTGATCATGGGTGACGACGATGGCCGCGATGCCCTGGGCTTTAAGGATATCGCGAACTTCCAGCGACAGCTGGGTGCGCAGATCGGTGTCCAAGTTAGAGAAGGGTTCATCCATCAACAGCAGCTGGGGCCGTGGGGCCAGGGCCCGGGCCAGGGCAACGCGCTGCTGCTGGCCACCAGACAGTTCGTGTGGGTAGCTGTTGGCCTTATCCAGCGGCAGGCGCACCAGCGTGAGCAGCTCGTGAACCCGCGCCTGTTTTTCCGCCCTTGTCAGGGTTTTGAGGCCGAAACTGATGTTGTCGGCCACGCTCAGGTGTGGAAACAGAGCGTAGTCCTGAAACACCATGCCCATCTGCCGCTGTTCAGGCACCCGGGTCTGATGGGTTGAGGACACCTCATCCTCGGCCATGTAGATCGCGCCTGCCTTAACCCGGCTGAACCCTGCTACTGCCCGTAACACGGTAGTTTTACCGCAGCCACTGGGGCCTAGCAGGCAGGCGATCTCACCCCGCTTCACCGCGAAATTGACGCCCGCAACAATCAGGTGATCGTCGTAGGCACAGCTCAGGTCTTCAACGCGTAGCAGCGATTCCATCGGCAGCATCTGTTCTCAAGTAAAACGGAGGGCTATTCTATCGGCAAACAATTCTCAATTACAGTGTCATGACGCAAGCAACCCACGGTAACGGGGCCAGTCAAAGGCTGGGCCCGGGTCCGTTTTACGCCCCGGGGCGATATCACTGTGGCCGGTAATACGCTCCGCCAGCAGTGCCGGGTAGGCCTGTTGCAGCGCGGCGGTCACTTTTGCCAGGGCTTCATATTGCAGATCGGTATAGGGCTGGGTATCGGTGCCTTCCAGCTCGATGCCTATAGAGAAGTCGTTGCAGTTATCCCGCCCGTCAAACAGGCTGGCCCCGGCATGCCAGGCCCGGCGGTCAAAATCGACAAACTGCACTACCTCGCCATCGCGCTCAATCAGCAGGTGAGAAGAAACCGTCATATCTTTGATTTCCTGATAGAACGGATCTGCATCGACAGGCAGCCGGTTCTGAAAAAACAGTTCAATATGACCACTGCCAAACTGGCCGGGCGGCAGGCTGATGTTGTGGATCACCAGTAAGGACACAGCCTCACCCAGAGGCCGGGCATTGCAGTTAGGTGACGGAACCTGACGGGCCTGGCTCAGGCGGTGTTGCACTACGCAGAAGTTATCATCCATTGGCTATCGGCAAGGCACTGATTTTAGTAGAATTGGCCGCCTATCATACCAGAGCCTCCCCCAACCTCTGTAATACGGGTACTGATTCGTTATGCTGACCACGTACGACCTGAAAGACGAGATTGTCGCCACCGTCCGCCACGCCCTGAGCGAAGATATTGGCAGCGGTGATATTACCGCCCAGCTGATCCCTGCTGACCAGCAGGCTACCGCACGCGTGATCAGCCGCCAGCAGGCTATTGTCTGCGGCATCGAGTGGGTAAACGAAGTATTCCGCCAGGTTGACCCGACCATGGTGATCGACTGGCAGGTAAAAGATGGTGATCTGGTTGAACGCGACCAGGTGCTGTTTTTTGCCAAAGGCGCAGCCCGCAGTATTTTGACTGCCGAGCGTGGCGCGCTGAACTTCCTGCAGACACTGTCTGGCACCGCCACCATTGCCCGCCACTATGCGGACCAGGTGGCAGGCACCGGGGTGAAACTGCTGGACACCCGTAAAACTCTGCCCGGCCTGCGCCTGGCGCAGAAGTACGCGGTCACTCAGGGCGGCTGCTTTAACCACCGCATTGGCCTCTATGATGCGTTTCTGATCAAGGAAAACCACATCATGGCCTGTGGTGGTATCAGTAATGCCGTTGCCACTGCGAAGCAAAATGAGCCAGGCAAGCCGGTTGAAGTGGAAGTAGAAACCCATGATGAGCTGGCTCAGGCGCTGGATGCCGGTGCCGATATCGTGATGCTGGATAACTTCAGCCTGCAGCAGATGCGCGATGCCGTTGTCTTTACCGCAGGCCGCGCCAAGCTGGAAGCCTCCGGCGGGGTGACCGACGAAATGCTACGCCCGATCGCCGAAACCGGAGTGGATTACATATCCACCGGTGCACTGACCAAGCACTGCGACGCGGTTGATCTGTCGATGCGACTGATCGACTGATCAGTGCCGCACGCGTCGTAGCGCACTATGTGTGTACGACGCGCCTGCCCTTAACGCCCTCTCCCCGCCTCATCAATTAACACGACCAGAGTACTGGGCCGGGGTCGATCAGTCAGGCTGGTCACAGCGGCTAACGCCGATCCGCTGCCAGTCGTTTTTCTGCTGGATCGGGCCCAGATCGTAGATCTCGATCAGCAGGGCTTTGATCCCCACACTGCGAATCAGCTCACAGATGTCTTTGGCATCCTGATTGTGGTCGTCCTGTTTTTTCATTACCCCCACGGCCAGTACAGAATCATCTTCCCACCAGACCGGCCGCGCCGGGAAACGGGCGTCAGCCAGTACCAGTGCTTCCACCTGTGATTTACTGACCGGGTCGAGTTTCTGACCCTCTTTAATTTTATTGATGTACAGCGTAATACCGACACAGGCGGCGATCAGCAGGATTATTATATTTCGTTTCATTACTGCATATCCGATCTGAAGATAGCCCAACATAGTACCCGAACTGAGCCGCCCTGTGGCGACTAACCCACTAAAACTAAAGGCGTATACCGATCCTTCCAGACAATGACCCATCCCCTTCGCACCGCCCCTGCAGACTGGTACATTAGCCGCTCTGGCAACTCGCCTGCTCAATCATCTGGAGATGGCATGTATTTTGACCTTTTCACTAACCAGCCCACGATGGCGCTGGGGGTGACGTTTATTTTTGCATTATGTGTCGGCAGTTTTCTGAATGTAGTCATCCACCGTGTACCGCGAATGATGGAACTGGAGTGGGAACGTGAAATTGCCGAGGCCCAGGACAATACGCTTGAACAGCCAACTTACAACCTGTCAGTACCCGCATCTCACTGTCCGGGCTGTGAGCATAAAATCCGCTGGTATGAAAACATCCCTCTGCTTAGCTATCTGTTTTTACGCGGACGCTGCAGTCAGTGTAAAAACAGTATTTCCATTCGCTATCCGCTGGTTGAGCTGAGCACCGCACTCATTGCCACCTATGGCGTGCACCACTACGGTTTTAATGAGGTCGGCCTGTCGTTTGCCGTGCTGACCTTTATTCTGGTCAGCCTGGTGATGATCGATTTTGACCACCAGCTACTGCCCGACAACCTGACCCTGCCGTTGCTGTGGATCGGCTTGCTGGTTAACAGTTACAGCGTCTTCACTACCCTGCACCTGGCGGTCTTTGGTGCAGTAGCGGGTTACCTCAGCCTGTGGCTGGTGTATCAGGGCTTCAAACTGGCCACCGGCAAAGAAGGCATGGGCTACGGTGATTTCAAACTGCTGGCAGCGCTGGGGGCCTGGGCCGGTATTGATCAGCTGCCAGTGATTATTTTCCTGTCTGCGCTGATCGCCGCTGCACTGGGGATACTCATGATGGCGCTGGGACGGCATACTAGAGAACAGCCGATGCCCTTCGGCCCCTTCCTTGCTGTGGCAGGCTGGGTGGCTATCCTCTGGGGTGATCAGATTATGGGCGCTTACCATCAGTTTCTTCAGGTGTAATATATGTATGTAGTCGGACTTACGGGTGGTATTGGCAGCGGTAAATCCGCTGTATCGCGCCAGCTGGAAACACTGGGCATCCGGGTGATTGATGCCGATATCGTGGCCCGTGAAGTAGTTGAGCCAGGCGAGCCTGCCCTGCAGCGCATTGCCGAACGCTTTGGCAGTGAGGTGCTGACTGGCGATGGCCAGCTCGACCGCCGCCAGCTGCGCGCAATCGTTTTCGCCGACAGCAAACAGCGTACCTGGCTGGAAGACCTGCTCCATCCGCTGATTCGTGATCGTATTCTGCAGCAGCTCGAGGCGGCGCAATCAGCCTACACAGTGCTGGCTTCACCGCTATTACTGGAAACCGATCAGCACCTGCTGGTTAACCATACCGTGGTGGTCGATGTTGAAGCTGCGCAACAAATCAGCCGTACTGCCAGCCGGGATAACAGTTCGGAGGAGCAGGTCAGAGCCATTCTGGCGGCTCAGATGAGCCGCGAAGAACGCCTGAACCGGGCTGACAGCGTTGTTGATAACCGGGGTGAACTGACCGCACTGGCCGAGCAGGTAAGCAACCTGCACCAGCTATTATTAACCGCCGCTGTGCGTGAGAGTGAGTCGTTATGAGCCGTAAAATGAACTGCCCGCAGTGCAGCAAGACAATTATCTACAGCCCTGAAAATCCCCATCGTCCGTTCTGCAGTGAACGCTGCCGGCTGATTGATCTGGGTGAGTGGGCCAGTGAAAGCTACACCATTGAGGCCAGGCCTGAGCTGGGTACTGCTGATGAGTACAACGACTTCAGTACTGGCATGACCCCGCAGGAACAGCAGAATAATCAGCACTAAGCCCGACAGGTGTCAGGCCCTATGACCGAATGTGATGCCAGCCCTGAGCGGCGATCACATTCGGCCCCTTGATCGGCTACCGTCATACCCGGCGGTTCTACCGCTGACCCGCTTAGCGACTGCAAATAATTTATCCAGCACGGCCCCACAGCGCAGGTTCCCAGGACGAAAGTCTGCTAATATAGCCGCGTTTTCCGGTCGCACCTTCAGAGCTATCCGGCGGTCAGCCCGCCCATCCCTGAAGCACTCCGCCATTTCACCTCATTGCTGCACAGAACACCCGTGAAGCGCCCATCACTGGCCTTCTTGTACTGACGCTGTCGTGCCACGGCTACCGGAAGCCCTTTGATAAACACCGAATACAGGAATAACTGACAATGAGCCAAGGCAAAAAGTACAGCTATCAGGTTGCCCAGGAAGATAACGGCTGGACCGCTGGCATCGTTCGCCGCGTTTCTGCACACCGCACCACAGTGTCTAAAAGCCAGGATGGGTTTGCCACTGAAGCGCTGGCACAGGAATGGGCCGAAGCCGAGCTGAAAGCCTTCAGCGAAGGCCTGGCTGCACGCAATAAGCGCCGTGATGCACAGCGTGAAGAACAGCGTGCCGAGCAGCGCAAAGCTGACGAAGCCAAAGCCGCCTGGCTGGCCGCCAAAGCTGATCGCGCCGACGCGCCAGACGCTAATGACGACTACGCCAACGACGACTGAGCACCGCCAGGCCCCTGATCTGTTTAACTCAGGGGCTACCTTGCCCGCCGCTTCTGTTTACCTCTGGAACCTGCCGTGACCAACAACGATATTCTGCGCCGCCTGCGCTACACCTTTGATTTCAACGACGCCACCATGATAAAGCTGTTTGCCCATGCCGATCATCCGGTAACGCAGGAACAGGTTATTAACTGGCTGCGCAAAGATGAAGACCCAGCCTTTGAGCGCTGTGGCGACAATCAGCTGGAGCTGTTCCTTGATGGTCTGATCATCGAGAGACGCGGTAAAAAAGACGGCCCTCGGCCCGCACTGGCCCACCGCCTGACCCACAATATCGTGCTGCGTAAGCTGCGTATTGCTCTCAATGCTCGCGATGAAGATATGCTCGCGATCATGCAGCTGGCGAATTTTCGCATCAGCAAACCGGAGCTCAGTGCCCTGTTCCGCCGCGTGGACCATTCCAGCTACCGTGAGTGTCAGGACCAGATCCTGCGTAATTTCCTCACCGGTATGCAGTTGAAGTTTCGCCCGAAAGACAGCGCCGAGTAAGCCTGGCGATTGCGATATCAGATACAGAAAAGCCAGCTCACTGAGCTGGCTTTTTGCTGTGTGGCCGATGGCAGTGATGCCTGGCCGCTTACCGCCGGGTTATCGTTTCCACCACTGACGAATTCCGGCAACACCCTGAGCACCGGCGGCCCTGGCCTGGCTCAGTTGCGCCTCACCGACACCGCCGAGAGCAAACACTGGAATCGGCAGCTCTGCCACCAGCGCTTCAAACTCAGCCCAGCCCAGTACCGGCTCAGCCGGATGGCTGGCCGTGGGCAATACCGGTGACAGCGTCACGTAATCCAGCCCTTTGGCCACTGCCATCGCCAGCTCTGCAGCGTTATGGCAGGACGCTCCCAGCCAGCGGCCACTGAACTGGTCACGGTGTGACAGCTCAGCCAGTCGATGCCGGTTAAGGTGCAATGCCTGAGCAGACAGGGCTTCTGCCTGCGCCAGGCTGCAGTTCAGCACCAGGGTAACAGCCTGATCATCTGCCAATGGCTGCATGGCCTGAGCCAGCTCGCCATAGCGGGTTTCATCCAGTTCAGGCGCACGCAACATCAGCATCGACAGGCCATGCTCAGCAATCATCTGCTGCACCTGGGTCAGATAGTGCTGTTGCTGGTCCGGCCATGCCAGCCCGGCAGCTACAGCACCGGTAATCGCCAGCCGGTCGGCCAGCAAGGCTGCCGTCACAATCGGCGTGTTTGCTGCCGGAAACGGATACAGATCCAGCTCGTCCGGGGCCACCCAGCGCACCGGCTGCCCCTCACGACCATAAGGGTCACCAGCAAATGCTGTCACCGTATACACATCCAGCAACACCGATTTATCCGGGTAGTGGTGTGGAATACGGATCAGCGGTTGTGCCTGCCTGAGCTGGATGCCCAATTCTTCATCCAATTCGCGGTACAGCGCATCGACCACCGGCTCCCCGGCCTCAACCTTGCCACCGGGGAACTCCCAGAGTCCACCCTGATGCTTATCCGCAGGCCGCTGGGCCAGCAGGATATTGCCCTGGGCATCGAGAATGACCGCGGCGGCCACATGGATCAGTTTCGTCATATCAGCTGCGGTAGTCAGCGTTGATGGTGACGTAATCATGGGACAGGTCAGTGGTCCAGACGATCTCATTGACATCACCCCGGTTGAGCACGATGCGGATACGGATATCCTGCTGCGCCATCACGGCGGCACCGGCCTCTTCGGTGTAGCTCAGCGCACGGCCACCATTTTCGACAATGCAGACATCGTCCAGGTAAATCTGCAACGCATCAATGTCCAGCTGATCCACTCCGGCACGGCCAACGGCTGCCAGAATACGACCCCAGTTGGCATCGGAGGCGAACAGCGCGGTTTTCACCAGCGGTGAGTGTGCCACGGTGAATGCAACATCCAGCGCTTCCTGCTGCGCTGCGGCTTTTTCCACTTCGATGGCGACAAACTTGGTCGCGCCTTCGCCGTCACGGATGATGGCGTGCGCCAGCTCGATCATCAGCTGATCCAGTGCCGCCGAAAATTGTGCCAGATCAGCTTCGCTGCTGATCTCAACACCGCTGGCACCGGTTGCCGCCAGAATGCAGGAATCGTTGGTCGAGGTATCGCTGTCCACCGTAATACGGTTAAACGAGCGCTGGGTCGCACTGCTTAGCAGAGTCTGCAGTGCAGGCTGAGCGATTTTAGCGTCGGTGGCAACATAGCCCAGCATGGTCGCCATGTTCGGCTGGATCATACCGGAGCCTTTGGAGATGCCCGTCAGCGTGACTGTCTGGCCGTTGATCTCCAGCTGAACACTGGACCCTTTCAGACGTGTGTCCGTGGTCAGAATACCTTCAGCCGCCAGCGTCCAGTTATCTTCTTTAAGGTCGGCTTTGGCATCACCCAGCACCGCCAGGATCTTATCCACGGGCAGTGGCTCACCGATCACACCGGTAGAAAATGGCAGCACTTCTTCAGCCGCCACATCACACAGCTGGGCCACCGCACTGATACAGCGCTGAGCATCATCCAGCCCCTGTGCACCGGTGCCCGCATTGGCGTTGCCGGTGTTGGTCAGCAGGTAGCGTGAGATATGCGTCTGCAGATGGCGCTTACACACCTGTACCGGCGCGGCACAGAAAGCATTCAGGGTGAACACACCTGCAACGGTGCTGCCTGGTGCGATTTCCATCAGTACCACATCACGACGGCCCGGCTTTTTGATGCCAGCAGAGGCAACGCCCAGCCTGAACCCGGCAACGGGATGCATTGTTGCGGGAAACGTATCAGATCCTACAGCCATTTTTATTCTCTCCAGACGGCGAAAAAGCAGCGTGGGCTGCTTTTTCAGGGTTCTATCAAAGTGGTCAGGGCGACTGGCTGTCCCCCTGACCAGTCAGGCTCAGCTCAGCTTGCCATGACACTGTTTGTATTTTTTACCGGAACCACAAGGACAAGGATCATTTCGGCCCACTTTGGCTTCGGAACGCACGAACGTTTCCTGCCCTTCCAGGCCTTCACCTTCCATCTCGGAACCATCAGCTTCGTCCATGCCACTGCCGGACGCATGCTGATAATTCATCTGCTGGTTTTCAGCCTGTTCACGGCGCTGCTGTTCCATCTCTTCCACATCTTCAGGCTGACGCACCTGTACATGGCTGAGAATACGAACCACATCACGTTTGATGTTTTCCAGTAACTCCTGGAACAGCTGGAATGCTTCGCGCTTGTATTCCTGTTTCGGGTTTTTCTGAGCGTAACCGCGCAGATGGATACCCTGGCGCAGATGATCCATGGTCTGCAGGTGTTCTTTCCACAGCGTATCGACGATCTGCAGCATGACCTGCTTCTCGAACAGGCGCATGGTTTCTTCACCGACCTGCTCTTCTTTCTGCTGGTAGGCGCTCATCACCTCAAAGCGGATTTTCTCGCGCAGGGTGTCTTCATGCAGGGTATCGTCGTTATCCAGCCATTCCTGAACCGGTGCATGGATACCAAAATCGGTTTCCAGTGCTTTCTCCAGCCCCGCAACATCCCACTGCTCTTCCAGGCTCTGCGGCGGCACGTACTCGTTGATGCCGTTTTCGACCATCTCCTCTCGTACCGCATTCACGGTTTCAGACACGTCGTCGCTGGCCATCAGCTGGTTACGCTGGCCGTACACCACGGTACGCTGATCGTTGGCAACGTCATCGTATTCCAGCAGTGACTTACGCATATCGAAGTTGCGGCCCTCAACTTTACGCTGGGCCTTTTCGATCGCGTTGGTCACCATTTTATGTTCTATCGCTTCGCCATTTTCCATACCCAGCGCCTGCATAAACTGGCGCACACGGTCAGAGGCGAAGATACGCATCAGATCATCTTCCAGTGACAGGAAAAAGCGGGAGTAACCCGGATCACCCTGGCGGCCAGCACGGCCACGCAGCTGGTTATCGATACGGCGAGATTCGTGACGTTCAGTACCCAGGATATGCAGGCCACCGGCTTCCATCACAGTATCGTGCCGTACTTGCCACTGCGCTTTGGTCTCTGCAATCTGTTCATCCGTCGCGTCAGGACCCAGCTCTGCCAGCAAAGCTTCTAGCTTGCCACCCAGCGCAATATCCGTACCACGACCGGCCATGTTAGTGGCGATGGTCACCGCACCCGGGCAACCGGCATTGGTGATAATACTGGCTTCACGGGCATGGTTTTTAGCGTTCAGTACGTCGTGCGTGATACCGGCTTTCGTCAACAGTGTGGACAGCAGCTCGGAGGATTCAACCGAGGCTGTACCCACCAGGACGGGTGCCTGTTTTTCCTGCAGTTTTTCGATCTCTTTTACAATGGCAGCGTATTTCTCTTCCATAGTAAGGAAGACACAGTCGTTAGCGTCGGTACGGGCAACAGGACGGTTAGTTGGAATAACCACCACGTCCAGGCCGTAGATCTGACGCAGCTCGAAGGCTTCAGTATCCGCCGTACCGGTCATACCGGACAGCTTATTGTACAGCCGGAAGTAGTTCTGGAAGGTGGTGGAGGCCAGCGTCTGGCTTTCCAGCTGGATATCCACGCCTTCTTTGGCTTCTACCGCCTGGTGCAGGCCTTCAGACCAGCGACGACCCGGCATAATACGGCCGGTGTGCTCATCGACGATGACGACCTGATTTTCCTGGACGATATAGTCGCGATCGCGCTGGAACAGGTTATGTGCACGTAAACCTGCCAGCACATGGTGCAACAGATTCAGGTTGTGCGGTGCATACAGGCTTTCACCTTCTTTGAGCAGGCCTTCCTTGGTCAGCAACTGCTCAACATACTGATGACCGGCTTCAGTCATCTCAACCGTACGGTTTTTCTCGTCCACCACAAAGTGCTCATCGATTACCTGACTTTCGTCTTTGATATCGATTTCACCGTGGAACTGCTCCAGCTGCGGGATCAGCAGGTTAACAGCATGGTAAGTGGCGGAGCCATCTTCAGCCGGGCCGGAGATGATCAGTGGCGTACGGGCTTCATCAATCAGGATGGAGTCAACTTCATCGACCACGGCGAAGTTGAAATCACGCTGCACTTTTTCATCCAGGCTGAACGCCATGTTGTCGCGCAGGTAATCAAAACCAAATTCGTTATTGGTGCCATAGGTGATGTCAGAGTTGTAGGCAGCCCGTTTGGTTTCTGGATCCTGCTGCGACAGCACCACCCCCACCCGCATACCCAGCGCTTCATACAGTGGACGCATCCACTCAGCATCACGGCTGGCCAGATAGTCGTTCACGGTAACCACGTGGACACCGTCGCCGCCCAGGGCATTCAGGTAAACCGGCAGTGTACCTACCAGGGTTTTACCTTCACCGGTACGCATTTCGGCAACCTTGCCGTCATGCAGCGAGATACCACCGATCATTTGCATATCGAAGTGGCGCATATCCATAACGCGCTTAGACGCTTCACGAACCACGGCGAATGCTTCTGGCAGCAACTGCTCCAGCGTAGCATCACCGGCAAGACGTTCGCGGAACTCGTCTGTTTTGGCCTTCAGCTGGTCATCACTCAGTGACTCCAGCTCTGCTTCCAGCGCGTTAATCTGTTTAACGATCCGACCCATACGTTTGAGTTCGCGATCGTTCTTACTTCCGAAGACCTTTTTAAACAGTGAGCCCAGCATGCTGTAATAATCAACCTATTGAATACTAAAGTCATTCCCGCGACGGGAAGATTGGGAGTCATACAAGGTAACCCGGCAGCGGTTACCCTCTCAGTCACAGCCGTGACGCTTAATGATAAGGGAGGTTGCGCACAACTCAGCCTTACCTTGTATAGCCCCCACCGTCGTCGGCCTGCCATTCTACCCATATTGGGGCGCTGAATAGAATCTCAAGAGGCAATTATTTAGTGGGGGTAATCAATTTATGCTGATTCTCATCGCCCAAAACGAAAAAAGTCGAGCACAAGGCTCGACTTTTGCGGGTCGGATAACAGCAATCAGACAGCCGTAACAGGCTTCTGATAAGAAATCGGTGCATTCTGCGCCGCTTCACCTTCAAAGGTGACAACTTCCCAGGCATCCGTCTGCTCCAGCAACTTACGCAGCAGCATGTTATTCAGATTGTGGCCTGATTTATCACCAAAGAACTCGCCGATCAGACTTTTACCCAGCAGGTAAAGGTCGCCAACGGCATCCAGCACTTTGTGTTTAACGAATTCATCCTCGTAACGCAGACCGTCTTCATTGAGAATCCGGTAATCGTCTACCACGATAGCATTGTCAAAATTGCCGCCTAATACCAGGTTTTGCGAACGTAGATATTCAATATCACGCATGAAACCAAAGGTACGCGCCCGGCTGACTTCTTTCACAAAGGATGTGCTGGAAAAGTCCAGACACGCTTCGGAGTTACGTCCTTCAAAGGCGGGATGATCAAAATCGATTCGGAAACCGACTTTGAAGCCATTGAATGGGCGAAAGGTCGCTGTTTTGCCATCTGCACTGACAGTGACTTCTTTCTTGATGCGAATAAACTGCTTGGGTGCATCCTGTTCTGCGATACCCGCAGACTGAATCAGGAATACAAACGGCGCTGCACTGCCGTCCATAATAGGCACTTCTTCCGCACTCAACTCTACATAGGCATTGTCAATACCCAGCCCTGCCAGTGCTGACAGCAGGTGCTCTACTGTCGCGATACGTACACCGTCCTTCGCCAGGTTGGTGGACAGGGTTGTGTCAGAGACGTTATGTGCACGGGCACCAATCTCTACCACGGGGTCACAGTCAACACGACGGAACACGATCCCTGTATCCACGGGCGCTGGCTTGAGCGTCAAGTATACTTTGCTACCGGTGTGCAGACCGATGCCAGTCGCTTTAATACTGTTTTTCAGTGTTCTCTGTCTGATCATTCTTTCCGCCGAAAAAGAGTGAGGCCAAATTAACAAGCCATGTTACCAAAATGGACTAACTTGCTTCAACCCTTACACTTTAGTTTAGTCAGCCTGACGACGCAGGAAGGTCGGGATGTCCAGGTAACTCATCTCATCGTCCCCTTCGCGCTTTTCTGCCGGCTTCTGGCTTTCTTTCACCGCCTGCTGCTTGATATTAACGCCTGCTGTGGCCTTATCCAGCAACGCTTCGTCCTTACGACGACGCAGTACAGTCGGCAGCTCAATATCATCATATTGCATATTGATCTGCGCCTGAGTTGGCTGGGCCTGTTTAGCCGTATTGTCGGTAACCACACGAATATCGTCTCGGGCCTTGTCCAGGCCCGTTGCCACAACCGTCACTCGCAGTTCATCGGTCAGCTCAGGATCGATAACGGTACCCACCACAATGGTGGCTTCATCAGAGGCATATTCCTCAACCAGGCTACCCACTTCGGAGAACTCACCCAGACTCAGATCCAGACCCGCGGTGATATTCACCAGCAAACCTGATGCACCTTTGAGGTCAATATCTTCCAGCAACGGGCTCTTGATTGCTGCTTCCGCTGCGACCAGTGCGCGATCTTCACCGGTACCTGCACCGGTGCCCATCATGGCCATGCCCATTTCAGACATCACCGTGCGTACGTCGGCAAAGTCGACGTTAATCATACCCGGACGCATGATTAAATCAGAGATACCCTGAACGGCGCCTTTAAGCACATCATTAGCCGTGCTAAAAGCCGTCAGCAGGCTGGCATTACGGCCCAGCACCTGCATCAGCTTCTCATTTGGAATGATAATCAGTGAGTCAACGATGTCTCGCAACTGTTTGATACCATCAACCGCAATCGACGAGCGTTTACGGCCCTCAAACGGAAATGGCTTGGTCACCACTGCCACGGTCAGGATACCCAGTTCTTTGGCGACTTCAGCCACAATCGGTGCCGCACCGGTACCAGTACCGCCGCCCATGCCTGCAGTGATAAACACCATGTCGGCACCTACCAGCATCTCAGCAATGCGCTCACGGTCTTCCTGTGCCGCCTGACGACCCACTTCCGGGTTAGCACCAGCGCCCAACCCTTTGGTTACCTCGGTACCTATCTGCAGAACTGTTTTAGTCTGCATTTTATCCAGTGCCTGAGCATCGGTGTTGGCGCAGATAAACTCTACCCCTTCCACATCGCTCGCCACCATATGTTCAACGGCGTTACCGCCACCACCGCCTACGCCAACGACTTTAATTACTGCGTTCTGCGCTACGCTATTCACCAATTCAAACATTTGCCACTCCTCCCGTTTGCACCTGCCATACCCTCGTGTCAGATGCGGTCGGTGATATTCGTCTCTGTCGGTTCTAATCAGGACCGATTAATAATTCCCCTGGAACCAGGCTCTCATCCGATCCAGTAAGCCTCTTGGTGGTTCCCTCTCTATAACCGGTGGCTCGTCCTGCACCGCTGAGTTGGACTCTGTTCGTGCCATATTCTGTCGAGCATAAAGCAGCAGCCCCATGCCAGTGGCATATATTGGGTTCTGCATGATGTCTTCCATGCCTCGGATACCGCTGGGCTTGGCCAGACGAACGGGCATATGAAAAATTTCCTCTGCCAGCTCAACCGCGCCTTCCATCTTGGAGGTACCCCCTGTTAAAACGATGCCTGCAGCAACCAGGTCTTCATAGCCAGAGCGTCGCAGCTCACCCTGCACCAGGGTAAACAGCTCGTCGTAACGTGGTTCAACCACTTCCGCCAACGCCTGACGGGACAGGTCACGCGGTGGGCGATCACCCACGCTCGGCACCTTGATGGTTTCACCACTGCTGGCCAGCTGCGCCAGCGCACTGGCGTATTTGATCTTGATATCTTCCGCATGCTGGCTTGGTGTGCGCAATGCCATCGCAATGTCATTGGTAACCTGATCACCGGCAATCGGAATCACGCCGGTATGACGAATCGCCCCAGCGGTGAAGATAGCGATGTCGGTAGTCCCCCCACCGATATCAACCACACATACACCCAGCTCTTTCTCGTCTTCGGTCAGTACTGAGAAGCTGGATGCCAGCTGCTCCAGCACAATGGCATCCACATCCAGCCCGCAGCGACGAATACACTTATCGATATTCTGTACCGAGTTGGCTGAACCGGTCACCAGATGCACTTTGGCTTCAAGACGGACACCAGACATGCCCAATGGTTCCTTGATACCTTCCTGATTATCAATGACATATTCCTGCGGCAGGATATGCAGAATTTTCTGATCTGCCGGAATCGCCACGGCACGTGCAGCATCGATTACCCGGTCCAGATCATAATCGGTCACTTCACGATCACGCACTGCCACAATGCCGTGGGAGTTCATACTGCTGATATGACTACCGGCAATACCCACGCTAACGGAATGAATTTTACAACCCGCCATCAGTTCGGCTTCTTCAACCGCACGCTGAATAGAACTGACTGTAGATTCAATATTGACCACAACCCCGCGCTTGAGTCCTCGCGAGGGATGCGAACCAATTCCTACCAGCTCGATTACGCCCTCCGGCGTAACTTCGCCCACCAGGCACACCACTTTGGAAGTGCCGATGTCGAGCGCCACGATCATGTTATTGTCCATTGCCATCGTTTATCTGCTTCTCGTCATTCGCTACTGCAGGCCGCCAGCGGACAGCAATTCCGTTACTGTAACGGATATCAACCTGCTCTATATCAGCGGCTCTTTCAGCCAGCTGTGCCTGGTAAACTTTCAGAAAACGAGCCAGACGTTCTTCTTCCGCCTGCCGCCCGACAATGACCCTGATACCGTTATCCAGCATCAGTGTCCAGGCGCCGCGTGCTTCAAGTTGCAGCCCCTCTATATTCAACCCCACCTGCCGCAGCAGCTGGTTCAGCTCGTGAAACCGCGCCATCACCTTGGCCGTATCACGGGCCGGGCCACTGAGTTGCGGTAGCCCACGGTATTCTGCTTTCAGTTCTGGCCAGAAGATATCACCCTGCTGGTTCAGCAGGCCTTTATCACCCCAGCGTGCCACAGGCACTTCTTCCTGAATCTGCAACTCAACAGCACCAGGCCATTTCAGTTCTACCGATGCCCGCCGAATCCAGGGCTCTTCCTCGATCCGTTCTTGCAGGCTGTTGACATCCAGCCTCAGCAGGTAACTCTGGCTTAACTCCTGCGCCAGCGCCTCACCAAACTGCTCGCGATTCAGGTGCCGCGCCGGACCATTAATCCGCACTTCAGTAATCGGCTTATTCAGTGCTTCATAACCATTGTCGCCGAGACTGACCAGCAAGCTACCAAAAAGCGCCAGCGCCACCAGGAGACCAACGGGCTGCTGCCATTCATCCGACTCGCCGCCCGGCAACTGCTCCAGCCAGTTCGCTACAGCCTGCCCGGAAGATGTCAGCAGCGCCTGGGCCTGCTGCAACAGCTGTGCACTCATAGGGTACTCTTCAGTATCTCCACGACCAGCTGCTCAAAGCTGATACCCGCTTCACCTGCCGACATCGGCACCAGACTGTGATCGGTCATGCCAGGAGCTGTATTCACTTCCAGTAACTGGAAGTTGCCCTCGGCATCCTGCATCACATCAACCCGCCCCCAGGTTTCACAACCAATCCGTTCGAAGGCATCCAGCACCAGCTGCTGCAACTGTGCCAGTTTGACATCACTCAAACCATGCTCAAACAGATAACGCGTGCTATCGAGCTGATATTTTGCACTGTAATCGTAAAATTCATTCGGTGTTTCGAGCCGGATCACAGGCAAAGCCCGACCATTAAGCACGGTCACGGTAAATTCCGCACCACTCATCCAGGACTCAGCCAGCACATGGCGATCAAACCGGTGCGCCTCTTCAATCGCACCGGCCAGCTCATCAAGGCTGGCAACTTTGGCCATACCAATACTGGAACCTTCATGTACAGGCTTGATTATCATGGGAAAACCCAATCGTTCAGCGACCTCGACAAGGTTCGAGCTACCATTAATCAGCGCCCAGGGTGGGGTTGGCAGACCCGCCCCCATCCACAACAATTTGGTACGCAGCTTGTCCATTCCTAACGCGGATGCAGCAACACCGCTGCCAGTATAAGGAATTGACAGGGTTTCTAGCACCCCCTGCAGGGTACCATCTTCACCACCACGGCCATGCAGGATCAAAAACGCGCGATCACAGTGCGCGTCCAGCAGCTGCTGAACCGGCTGTTGCTGGTTTTCTGGACCACACAGGTCCAGCCCGAACGCATCGACACCAGCCCGCTGCAAACCGGCCAGCACTTCAGCACCGCTTTTCAGCGAGACCTCACGTTCAGCTGAGTTCCCACCAAAGATAACCGCTACGCGACCTAACGCTACAGCGTCCTGTTCAGAAATCCGATAGCTCATCAAGCGCCCTCCCGGCTGGTCAGATCAGCAGTGTTCAGTTTATGGGCCATGGCGGTAATATCGCCCGCTCCCTGGGTCAGTAACAGATCCCCTGGTTGCAGTAGCCCCGGCAGTAATTGTGCCACCTGATCTTTATCTTCCACAAAAATAGGATCAAGGTGACCACGCTGACGAATACTGCGACACAGACTTCGACTGTCGGCACCCGCAATAGGCTCTTCGCCTGCGGCATAAACATCCAGTAGCAACAGTACATCAACGCCATCCAGTACCTGAACGAAATCTTCATACAGATCACGGGTACGGCTGTAACGGTGCGGCTGATAGACCATCACCAGACGCTTATCTGGCCAGCCCTCACGGATCGCCCGGATCACCGCCTTGACCTCCCGCGGGTGGTGACCGTAATCATCCACCAGCATGACATTACCGCCATTGACCGGCAGGTTCTCCAGCACCTGGAAGCGGCGACCCACCCCTTCAAACTGCGCTAGCGCTGTGCAGATAGCCTCGTCATCAATGCCTTCATCGGTGGCCACCGCGATCACCGCCAGCGCGTTTTCAACATTGTGCTGGCCCGGCATATTCAGGGTGATATCCAGCGTTGGATAGCCTTCAGGGCGAAGCACCTGAAAGTGAGTTTTCATCCCCTGCTGGCGCATATTAATGGCGCGATAATCCGCATCGTCACTCAGTCCGTAGGTCAGCATTGGCCGGCTGACCTCTGGAATCACCTCACGCACCACTGGATCATCAATACACATCACCGCCAGTCCGTAAAACGGCAGGTTATGCAGGAAATCAACGAAGGTCTTGCGCAGCACCGAGAAGTCGCCGCCATAGGTATCCATATGATCGGCATCGATATTCGTGACCACAGACACCATCGGTTGCAGATGCAGGAAAGAGGCATCGCTCTCGTCCGCTTCAGCCACCAGGTAGCGCGAGCCACCGAGCTGAGCATTGGTGCCTGCGCTGTTCAGGCGACCGCCAATCACAAAGGTTGGGTCTTTTTGGCCCTGCGCAAACACTGAAGCCATCAGGCTTGTGGTGGTAGTTTTACCGTGAGTACCAGCGATAGCGATACCGTGGCGATAGCGCATCAACTCAGCCAGCATTTCGGCCCGGCGTACTACCGGTACGCGTCGAGCACGGGCGGCCCTGATCTCTGGATTTTCTTCGTTGATAGCCGTCGATACGACAACCACGTCCGCATTGACAACGTTCTCTTCAGCATGGCCGATGTAGATCTCAATGCCTAGCTGCTCCAGTCGTTCCGTCACCAGCGACCGGCGGATATCGGAACCCGACACCGCATAGCCCTGGTTGCGCAAAACTTCAGCGATACCACACATACCCACACCACCGATACCAATAAAGTGGATACCATGAATACGGCGCATTTCGGGTACATCATGTTTGGTTACATTCATCGCTGTATTGCCTCCTGCAGAAGGGAAACGACATCGTTACCTGCTTCTGGTCGTGCCTGTTGTTTAGCTAGGACAGCCATTTTTAGCAGCTGTTCTCTATTACCTAACTTAATCAGTAAGTTAGTCAATTCCTTAGTCGTCAGATCTGTCTGCTGCACACAAATTGCTGCACCAATATCCGCCAGATAGCCCGCATTGGCTGTCTGATGATCATCGACGGCAAACGGAAATGGCACCAGTACAGAGGCGACACCGGCAATTGCCAGCTCGCTGACCGTCAGCGCACCGGACCGGCAAATCACCAAATCAGCCCAGCCATAGGCCTCATCCATATGTTCGATAAACGGCACTACGCGGGCGTCCACCTGTTTGTCAGCATAAAGCGCCTGAGTCATCTTCAGATGGTTCACCCCAGTCTGATGCCAGACCTGAGGGCGCTGCTCTGCGGGTAACTGCGACAACGCTTCAGGCAGACGTTCGTTGATCGCTTTCGCCCCCAGACTCCCTCCCACCACCAACAGACGCAAGGGCCCGGTGCGCCCGGCCATACGCTCCTGCGGTGTCGCCAGCTGCAGGATTGGCCCACGCACCGGATTACCGGTGACCGTGGTTGCCAGCGGTCGCTTAAACGCCCCGCCAAAGGCTTCCGCCACCGAACAGGCCAGCCGGGACAAGACGCGATTGGTCATCCCGGCAAACGCATTCTGCTCCTGAATCACCAACGGCGTACGCAGCAGCCAGGCCGCCAGCCCACCCGGGCCAGAGGCAAAGCCCCCCATCCCCAGTACGGCATCCGGCTTCACCTTGCGCAGCACGCCAATCGCCTGCCATAACGCCAGCAGCAGCTTGAACGGTGCCAGCAGCAGGCTTAACCTGCCTTTGCCACGCAGCCCTTCAATATCGATACAGTGCAGCTTGATCCCTGCCTCGGGTACGACCCGCGCTTCAATCTTGGTTGCGGTTCCCAGCCACTCGACATGTACGCCCTGCTGCTGCAGCAACAAAGCCGTCGCCAGTGCCGGGAACACGTGGCCTCCGGTACCACCGGCCATGACCAGAACGGTTTTTTGTTCCGTGTTCATCCAGGTTTACTTCCTGTTTTCAACGTTGCTGCCTGCAACTGTTTCAACTCAAAATCAATGCGTAGTACCAGCGCCAGCATGGCACAGCTAATCAGCAAACTACTGCCGCCATAACTGACCAGTGGCAGGGTCAGCCCTTTGGTGGGCAGCGCACCGGAGTTCACCCCGATATTGATCAGCGCCTGAGCGGCAAACACAATGGCAAAGCCATACACTACGTAAGCCATAAAAAACGCTTTCATTTGCTCTGCCTTGCGACCGAGCTGGAACATTTTCAGCACCATGACGCCGTATACACAGAGCACCAGCATCGCCCCCAACAGGCCGGTTTCTTCTGCCAGTACCGAAAACACAAAATCGGTATGGGCTTCAGGCAAATAGAACAGCTTCTGTACGCTGTTACCCAGCCCGGTACCTGTCCACTCGCCACGACCAAAGGCAATCTGCGCCTGAGACAACTGGTAGCCCTTACCAAACGGGTCAGCCCAGGGGTCAAGAAAGCTCTGCAGACGTGCCAGACGATAAGGCTGCAAACCCACAAAAATCCCAACCAGTGCCAGCGCACCACCGGCCACGGTAAAAAACTGTTTCGCTTTCATACCGCTAAGAAAGATCATTCCCATCACGGTTCCCAGCAACACCACCAACGCACCAAAATCCGGCTCAAGGTAGAGCAGGATGACAAACACCCCCAGCGGCAAGGCGGGCTTCATCACCCCTTTCCAGCCGCTGCGTACTTCATCCAGTCGCCGTACCAGGTAGCCGCTCATAAAGATCACCATGCAGAACTTGGCCACCTCCGAAGGCTGCAGGTTGATCGGACCAAAGCCAATCCAGCGCTGACTGCCGTTAACACTACGACCAATACCCGGCACCAGCACGGCCAGTAACAACAGCCCCGCCGCAAGTACCCACCAGTGCCCGGTCTGTAACCAGAACCGCACTGGGATACTGAACACCACCAGCGCACCAATGATCCCGATCAGCATAAAGATGCCCTGACGGATCATAAAGAAGTAAGCATTACCGGTATTGCGGAGCGCAACATCCAGCGACGCTGAGGTTATCATCACAAATCCCGTCAGCATCAGAAACACTGCACAGGTCAGAATCACCGGCTCAAACGGCAATACCCGGGGTACAGCAGCGCTACCCACCACCGGCCCTGAAACCCGCCGGAGCATCGCCTTATTACGCACCCAGCTGGGCAACTGCAACGCCATCAGAGCGCCTGCACCGCAGCGGCAAAGACATCACCACGGTGATTAAAGCTGCGAAACATATCAAAGCTGGCACAGGCTGGCGACAACAGCACCAGGTCACCGGGTTGCGCCAGCTGTGCGGCACGGGCCACGGCATCTGTCATATCGCTGGCCCTGACCGCCTCAACCGCCAGCACGGCATCGATTTCATCGGCATCCCGACCGATCAGTACGACGGAACGGACAAAACGCTTCACCGGTTCCGCTAACGGGCTGAAATCAGCGCTTTTACCCTCACCACCGGCGATCAGAACAATACAACTGCCAGCCGCTAATGTCGGCCCCAGTCCTTCCAGCGCGGCGACCGTGGCCCCCACATTTGTCCCTTTGGAGTCGTTAAACCAGTCCACGCCTGTATGCTCACGCAACCACTGGCAGCGGTGCTCCAGCCCAGCAAAGGTCTGTAGCGCTGCCAGCATGGCCGTCAGCGGCAGCCCGGCTACGTCACCCAGCGCCAGCGCGGCCAGCGCGTTGGCAACATTGTGCTCACCGCGCAGCTTCATCGCAGAGACAGGCATCAGTGGGGTAATGCCCCGTGCCAGATAATCTTCACCATTGTGCTCGAACACACCAAACTGTTTCAGATCCGGCTTATCGGTACCGAAACTGCTGCTGGGCACGCCCATCGGCAACAACGCCGCAGTCAGCGCATCCTGGCGGTTGGACACCGCATGGCGACAACCACGATAGACCCGATGCTTGGCCTGATAGTAATCCTGCAGATCCTGGTAACGGTCCATGTGGTCCGGGCTGATATTCAGCACCGTAGCCACCGTGGCCCGCAAATCATTGGTGGTTTCCAGCTGGAAGCTGGATAGCTCCAGCACGTACAGATCACGCTTGCCCAGCGCCAGCAGATCCAGCACCGGCAGGCCCAGATTTCCGCCCACGCCGACATTGATACCTGCGGCAACCGCCATCTCACCCACCAGGGTGGTCACGGTACTTTTGGCATTAGCACCGGTAATGGCAATGATCGGCGTCGACACTTCACGGCAGAACAGATCAATGTCACCGCTGAGTTTCACCCCGGCTGCCACAGCCTGCGTGATAGCCGGCTGTGCTTTGGCGACACCCGGACTGAGAATAAGCTCATGGGCCTGGCTAAGGAAGTCACCGTCCAGCGGGCCGCAACGCACCTCAACCTCCGGGCAGAGCGCTTTAAGCTCAGCCAGCCCAGGCGGTGTTTCACGGCTATCAACAACAGCAAAAAGCGCGCCTGTACGCGCCAGGTAGCGGGCACAGGACAAGCCCGTCGCACCCAGCCCGACAACAATTCGCAGTTGATCGCTTACTATCAGTTCCATTCGAGCCCTTATCGCTTTATCGAATCTTCAGAGATGCCAGACCAATCAGCACCAGAATCACTGTAATAATCCAGAACCGCACAATCACCCGTGGTTCAGGCCAGCCTTTAAGCTCAAAATGGTGGTGCAACGGTGCCATACGGAAGATCCGGCGCCCCGTCAGTTTGAACGATGCCACCTGCAGGATCACCGAAATGGTTTCTGCGACAAAGACGCCGCCCATAATCACCAGCACCAGCTCCTGACGCACAATGACGGCAACCACACCCAACGCAGCACCCAGCGCCAGAGCACCCACATCGCCCATAAATACCTGTGCTGGATAGGTGTTAAACCAGAGAAAGCCTAATCCGGCACCGACAATGGCACCACAGAAAACAATCAGCTCACCGGCACCGGCCACATAGGGAATCAGCAGGTAATCGGCAAAACTGGCATGGCCAGCCATATAGGCAAATACCGCCAGCGCCGCCGCTACCATTACCGTCGGCATAATCGCCAGACCGTCCAGGCCATCGGTCAGGTTCACCGCGTTGGAAGTACCCACAATCACGAAGTAGGTGAAGACGATAAAGAATGCCCCCATCGGGATTACCATGTCCTTCATAAACGGCACGATCAGGTTGATCTCAGCCGGCGTCTGGGCAGTAAAATACAGCACCAGCGCCGCACCAAAACCACCCACCGACTGCCACAGGTACTTCCAGCGCGCAGGCAGGCCGCGGGAGCTCTTCTCAACGACTTTGCGGTAGTCATCTACCCAACCCACAGCACCGAAGATCAGCGTCACTGCCAGCACAATCCAGATAAAGCGGTTACTCAGATCCGCCCACAGCAGAGTACTGATACCAATCGCCAGGATAATCAGCGCACCGCCCATGGTTGGCGTGCCCGACTTGCTCAGATGACTCTGTGGGCCATCATCCCTTACCGACTGACCAATCTGTCGCTCACGCAAGCGACGGATCAATACCGGCCCGGCCATCAGCGAGATCACCAGCGCCGTCAGAATCCCCAGGATGCCGCGCAGGGTCAGGTACTGAAATACGGCGAAGCCGCTATAAAATTGCGACAGAAAATCTGCCAGTAATAACAACATTGGCGATCAAACTCCTTCCATCAGTGCGTGAATAACCTTTTCCATCGCCGCACTGCGAGACCCTTTAACAAGCACCCGGCTCGCTGTATCACACAGCGGCGCCAGATACGCAATTAACGCTTCATGGCTGGCAAACAGCTCAGCCGAGTTACCACCCGCCTGCACAAAACCATCAACGGTATGCTGACTCAGCTCACCTTTGGCCAGTAACTGGTCAACACCCTGTTCAGCGGCATAAACACCGACCCCAGCATGCAACCGGGCCGCATCGGGGCCCAGCTCGCCCATATCACCCAGCACCAGAATCTGCTTACCAGGCAGGCTGGCCAGCACATCAATCGCTGCCCGGACTGCGCTGGGATTGGCATTGTAACAATCATCTATCAGCTGACAGCCCTGCGGCGTTGTCAGCGGGCACATCCGCCCGGGCACCGGCACAAATGCCTCAAGCCCACGGGTAATCTGACTGAAGTCGATCCCCTGAGCCCGGCAAGCCGCTGCCACTGCCAGCGCATTAGCAACCATATGCCGCCCCATCACCGGCAAGGCAACGCGGGTCTTCTGCTCACCCTGAACCAGAACAAACTGATAACAACCACTGGCCTGCAGCTGCAGATCAGTGGCCTGAATATCCGCCTCCGGATTATCAATTCCAAAGGTCAGCCGTCGCTGGCCGTCGGTCTGCTGTAACCAGTAGCTGGCGTTGTCATCATCAAGATTGATCACCGCACAGCCTGCAGCACTCAGGCCCGCAAAAATTTCGCCTTTGGCCCGCACCACGCCCTGTAGCGAGCCAAAGCCCTCCAGGTGCGCACCCATCGCATTATTCAGCACTGCCACATCAGGCTGCGCTAATGCAACGGTATAGGCGATTTCTCCCCCCCCGCTGGCACCCAGCTCGATCACCGCCTGCTGGTGCTGGTCACTCAGCTCCAGCAGAGTCAGTGGCGCACCAATGTCGTTGTTCAAATTGCCGCGGGTAGCCAGTACGCTGTCTTGCAACCCCAGCACCGTCGACAGCATCTCTTTCACCGTGGTTTTGCCGCTTGAACCCGTTACTGCAAACACCGGGCCACTAAAGCGTTCCCGGTTCAGCCGGGCGATCTGGCCCAGCGCAATACGGGTATCGTTAACCTGCCACTGGGGCAGGTCGACCGGCTGCAGGCTATCAACCACGGCCGCACGTGCCCCGGCCGCTTTGGCCTGAGCAAGAAACTGGTGGCCATCAAAATTAGGCCCTCTAAGCGCAACAAACAGGTCCCCCGGCGTAATCGCCCGGGTATCAGTGCAGACCCGCTCAAAACCGGCATCACCGTGCATCGTCGCGCTAAGCGTTGAACCCAGTGCCTGCTGTAAAGTTGTCAGTGACCAGCTGCCGATCATACCCCGGCCTCCAGTGCCTGCTGCGCTTCACTCAGATCGGAAAAGGCGAACCGTTCACCATGAATTTCCTGATAGGTTTCATGGCCCTTACCCGCAATCAGCACGATATCGCCAGCCCGAGCCTGAGCCACCGCCTGAGCAATAGCACTGCGTCGGTCCGCTTCGACCAGCCGAGGCTGATCAGCCGGAATACCTTCGAGCACCATTTCAATAATGCTATCGGGGGTTTCCGAGCGTGGGTTATCGCTGGTCACAACCAGCAGGTCTGCCCAGCTGGCAGCAACAGTCCCCATCTGGGCGCGTTTACCATGGTCACGATCGCCACCACAGCCAAACACACAGATCAGCTGACCCTGGCAATGGCTACGCAGCGCACTCAGCGCCTGCTGTAAAGCATCTGGTGTATGAGCATAATCGATGACCACCATCGGTTGCTGACCACCACCCAGCCGCTGCATACGCCCAGCAACGGGTTTAACGGCATTCAAGCCGCGCTCTATCTCACTGGTATTTAGCTCCAGCAAACCCAGTGCCCCAGCCGATAGCATCAGGTTGGTCAGATTGAACCCACCCACCAGCGGGCTGTGCAGATTGACCGCCCCCCAGGGAGTCTTCAATAATCCACTAATGCCCTGTTCGTTCAGCAACACCTGTTCAGCACGGATATCGGCGCGGGTTTCACCGGCAGAGATCAGTCTCATCTCACCGCCTGCAAGCTGGTTGTGCAGTTTCTGCCCAAAGGCATCATCGCACCAGATCGCACCGGCCGGCGCCTGGTAGTCGGTAAACAGCAATGATTTGGCTGCACCATACGCATCCAGGCTACCGTGGTAATCAAGATGATCCCGGCTGAGATTAGTAAACAGCACTACATCAAACTCCACCCCGGCTACCCGGCGCTGTTCCAGCGCATGGCTGGATACCTCCATCACCACCACCTCGGCATCTTCTGCCCGCAGCTCAGCCAGCAATCGCTGTAAACCCACTGCATCTGGCGTGGTATGACTGCTTTCATGCAGCCTGCCAATAAATCCATTGCCCACCGTGCCAACAACAGCACTGCGGTGGCCTGCATGCTGTAACGCCTGTGCAACAAAATGACTGCAGGATGTCTTGCCGTTGGTGCCGGTAATGCCGACCACCCGCATCTCATGGCTTGGACAACCAAAGAAGCGAGCCGCTATCGGACCCAGCTGACCATTAAGGTCGGTAACTGGCAGCACCGGTATGGGCCACTGCTGCGCCTCATCAAATTCGCCTGCATCCAGTAAGGCCGCCACAGCACCGCACTGTGCAGCTGCGGCGATAAAATCTGCCCCTTTGTGCTGCAAACCACTGCGGGCCAGGAATAAATCACCCGGAGCGACTTCCCGACTGTCCTGCGCTACGCCATGAATTTCCAGTGTTGCCAGTGACGCATTCTGCAGTCCCGGCAGTAAACCCTGTAATGTGCGTGATTCCCAGTTCATCCGCGTTTTTTCACCTGTTTTGTCTTATCAGGCCAGTTGTCCGGCGCAACATTTAATAAGCGCAATGCACCGGCAACGGAACGACTGAATACCGGTGCAGCCACTTCACCACCGTAGTATTCCTGGCCCTTAGGATTATCCACTACCACCACTGTTACCAGCCGTGGATTACTGATCGGCGCGATACCTGCAAACACTGACATATACTGATCGGCCAGGTAACCACTGCTACCGACTTTATGGGTAGTACCCGTTTTCCCACCGACTCGATAGCCGGGTACTGCAGCGCGCGTTCCGGTACCCCCCTTCTGAGTCACGGTTTCCATCATTTCCAACACCGAATCAGCGACATCCTCTGGCATCACTCGAATCGGATTGTCTTTTGCCACCCCCAGAATCATTGATACCGGAGGCAAAATACCGCCATTGGCCAATGGCAGGTAACTCTGCGCCAGCTGCAGGGCGGTCACAGACAAGCCATAGCCGTACGACATCGTGGCACGCTCCACCACTTGCTTCTCTTTTACATAGGGTAACTGACCACTTCGCTCACCCGGAAACCCGGTACCAGTGTCGCGCCCCAGACCAACGTTGTAGAACATATTACGAACGCTGCCTTCATCCAGGCTTAACGCCAGCTTGGATACACCCACATTACTGGACTTTCGAATAATGCCGGTCAGATCCAGCACTTTGTAGTTACGGTGATCACGGATCGTGCGGCCTTTAATCCGGATATACCCCGGCGACACATCCACTTCACTGCTTACCGTATACTTTCCGCTCATCAACGCCGCCGATACTGTGAGTGGCTTCATCGTGGAACCCGGTTCAAAAATATCAGTCACCGCACGATTACGTAACGCGGCTGAACGGCGCTGCTTTGGATCGTTCGGGTTATAGGCAGGTTGATTGACCATGGCCAGGATCTCACCATTTTTTGCATCCAGCATCACCAGTGAACCGCCGTCCGCCCGGTGCGCCTTCACCGCCGCTTTAAGCTCACGGTAGGCCATATACTGCAATCTCAGGTCAACCGTCAGTTTCAACGCCTCACCATGCCTTGCCTGCGCCAGTGAACGAATATGCTTGACGGTCCGGCCTAACCGGTCACGAAGCACCAGCTCCTGGCCTGGCTCTGCCGCCAGCCAGTCTTCATAGGCCAGCTCGATCCCCTCAGCCCCTTCGCCATCCAGGTTGGTAAAGCCTACCAGGTGGCTGGCCACCTCTGCTGCCGGGTAATAACGCTTATATTCACGATCGACCTGCACGCCGGGAATATTCAGCTGGCGAATACGCTCTGCCATCTCTGGAGAGACCTGACGTTTAAGGTAGAGAAAGCGCCGTTTACGCTTGGACAGGTTCTTGATCATCTCTGCACGATCAAGCTTAAGATAGCTGGCAAGCTTACCCAGAGACGGATGCTGAAGGTCAGCATTTTTCGGATCAGCCCAGACCGTAGCCACCGGCGCACTCACCGCCAGCGGGTCACCCCGCCGATCAAGTACCAGCCCTCGATGCGCAGGCAGCTGGGTGGTGCGAATACTGCGCGCATCGCCCTGATCCTGTAAAAAGACATGATCCTGTACGTTCAGGCTGAACATTTTGGCCGCAATCGCCAGTGCCATCAGCAATAATGCGCCCAGTACAAACCAGAGCCGCCAGCTGCTACTTTCCTGAATTCCATCGGAGGTTGCGGTCTGTGCATGATGACCAGCCGCACTTACTTGCTCAGTTGCCACGTCGCACAATCTCTATCTGCTCAGGGTCAGGTACCAGCATATCCAGCTTGCGGATCGCCTGTACTTCCACCCGGTTATTTGCCGCCCAGGCACTCTGCTCTAATAACAGCTGACCCCACTCAACTTGCAGATCATCTCGCTGCTGTATCAGGCTCTGGTGTTCATGAAACAGCTGTCGGTATTCATAAGCCGCAAAAATCACCGCCACTGCGGATAACACCACGACTAACACCAGGGTCGATAACAATGCAAACGGCTTCACCAGCGTCGCACTGGCTACCATTTCAACCCGCTCAGTCACCACCACAGCTGGAATCGGCCGATTAACAACGGTCGCCTTTTTCGCTGCCACTTCAGTAGCCACTTCAACCGCTGCGGTTTTAGCCGTGGCTTTAGCTTTAGGCACATAAGGCCCTTTTGCCGGGGTCGCGCCGTTTTTCCTGACAGACGCCCCCTCATCTGACAATAAGGGCTCTCTTGCCTTTTTCTTCAACAAAGCCGTCAGTGACAGGCCTGACAGCCGCTGACGCGCCTGACCAGAAGCTCGGGTTAATTGCTGCTGCCAGCGGGCAAGCTGTACTTTAAACGAGGGCTGCATCAGGCGATCTTGGTAGCAATCCGCATCACAGCACTGCGTGCACGCGGATTCTCATTCAGCTCCGCATCACTGGCCTTCACCATTTTCCCTACCGCTTTCAAGCGCTGGCACAATTGATCCTGAGTAAAGGGAAGGCCCGCCGGCAGATGCTCGTCACCCTTCACATGTTTACGCACAAAACGCTTCACTATGCGATCCTCCAGCGAGTGGAAACTGATCACAACCAGCCGCCCACCAACCGCCAGCATTTCCAGCGCCTGATCCAGTACGGCTTCTACATCTTCCAGCTCACGGTTGATATGGATGCGAATCCCCTGGAACGCCCGTGTCGCAGGATGCTTACCTTTCTCCCAGCTTTTATTCGCTTCACTGACAATTTCAGCAAGGTGCGCTGTGGTGGTAATCGGATTTTTTTCCCGCTCGGTGACAATGGCACGTGCCATACGACGGCCATGACGCTCTTCACCATAGGTGTAAAGTACATCAGCGATTTCCTTCTCACCGGCCCGGGCAAGCCAGTCAGCTGCACTTTCGCCGCTGGTAATGTCCATCCGCATATCGAGCGGGCCATCGTTGTTGAAACTGAACCCTCGGCTCGGGTCGTCCAGCTGAGGGGAGGAAACACCCAGATCCAGCAGCACGCCATCGACCTTACCCTGTAAGCCACGCGCTTCGACAAACTGCTGCAACTGCGCAAAGGAACCATGTTCAATCGAAAAACGTGGTTCATCGGCAAAGCGTTCGGCCGCATGGGTAATCGCTTGAGGATCTTTATCTATCCCCATTAACTGCCCCTGCTCAGATAGCTGATCCAGTACCAGGGCACTATGACCACCACGACCAAAGGTCCCATCGATATAAAACCCGTCCGGATTCTGTACCAGCGCCTGCACTGCTTCATCCAGCAGTACGGTAATATGCTTGAATTCCTGACTCATCCGCCGCGTTATCTCCGATCAGAGCGAAAGTATTTGCATCTCGTCGGGCAGCGCCATGCCGCCATCAACGTCTTTCAGATATTGGTCCCGCATACGCAACCAACCGGTTTCACTCCAGATCTCGAACTTGCGTCCCTGACCCAGCAAAACAATTTTCTTATCCAGTTCGGCATATTCACGCAGCGGCGCTGGCAATAGCAGCCTGCCACTGGCATCCAGATCCAGATCCGTCGCATGACCGATCAATAACCGCTGAATACGCCGTGCCGCCGGGTTAAAGCTTGGCAGCGCCTCAATCCTGGCCTGTATCAGTTCCCACTCGGGCTGTGGGTACAGTAAAAGGCAGCGGGTTTCGGTATCAATCGTCGCCACCAAATGCCCGCCACAGCAATCGCCAATTCGTTCGCGATAGCGTGCCGGAATGGCCATGCGACCTTTGGCATCAAGATTAATCGGATTCATTCCCCGGAACATCATCGCTCCACTTTAAACCCTTAAAAAGCCCACATTTACCCACATTTACCCACAGCGACACACTATAGAAATTAAGCTATAGCAATGCAAGGCAGCAACATGCCTGCAAGCAGCGAAAATCAGTGATCATCGACAAAATCGCACCGAACTATAAAGCACAGCGGCTACCACAGCGCAGACATAATAAAGCCTGACCAACCCGGCGGGCAGCCATACAATCCATGCAGAAACCTGAGGGGGATAAAAAAGGACGAAGGGATACTGCGGACTAACGCCTTACCGACAGGGCCAACCACCTGAAATCAGCGGCGCATTCTGGCTTTTTTAATCACCAGGTTCAAGTGCACCAGATCAGTTAAACCCAGAAAAACAAACATCTGTTTTAATTACGTAAGCAATCAGACTCTATACGAAAAAACCCCGACAGACGGCTAAGCCTGTCGGGGTTCTTAAATATGGTGAGGAGTTCACCGATAAGCCGGGTTTTGTCGTAGACAGCCATTCATCTAGGATGTACGTCACCATACACCTCCAGCGACCTACCCGGTCCCAGCATGGGCCATGCCTAATGGGACCCTATTTGGTCTTGCTCTGAGTGGGGTTTACCATCGCCACGGAATGTTGCCACCCGCGCGGTGCGCTCTTACCGCACCGTTTCACCCTTACCGGTATCCGAAGATACTTAGGCGGTATACTCTCTGTTGCACTTTCCGTCGACTCGCGCCGCCCAGACGTTATCTGGCACCCTGCCCTGTAGAGCCCGGACTTTCCTCCCCTCCACCGAAGTGAAGCGGCGACTGTCTGGCGAACTCCTCGGCGCGAAGAGTACCAGTTTCAGCCCTGTTGGCAAGCACTACGACTAAATATTTAATTATTATAGCCTTTCAGACAGGTCTCTCAGTCTTTTTTACGCTCCAGCGCCGCCTGATACAGCGGTTTTTTCTTCAACCCGGTAATCTGCGCTGCCAGCGCTGAAGCCTGTTTAACTGACAACTCAGTCAACAGCACATCCAGCACTCGCAACGCCTCATCGTCCAGCTCACGCGCTTCCTGTACGGGTGCGCCCTCCACCATAATCACAAATTCACCACGCTGCTGATTGGCGTCCGCTGCCATCCAGTCGCGCAACTCACTCAGCGGAGCACTATGAATGGTTTCAAAGGCTTTGGTCAGCTCCCGCGCCATCGCCGCCTGACGATCCGCCCCGAACACTTCAATCATATCGTCGATCGACGCCAGGATACGGTGTGGAGACTCATAAAATGCCATGGTATGCGGCAATCCAGCCCGTTCGCTGTAAAACTGCTTACGCCCTGATGACTTATGCGGTGGAAAACCTTCAAAGGAAAACCGGTGGCTCGGCAACCCTGACGCACAGAGCGCCGTGACAAACGCGACACACCCCGGCACCGGCACAACTTTAAAGCCAGCCTCACGTACCGCCCGTACCAGCACAAAGCCCGGGTCAGAAATAACCGGCGTTCCGGCATCAGAGATCAGCGCAACACTTTCCCCCTGTTGCAGGTGCTGTAGAATACGCTCTACGCGATGTGCTTCGTTGTGCTCATGCACCGAAATCATTGGCGTTTTAATATTGAAGTGCGCCATCAGGCGAGCACTGTGGCGGGTATCTTCGGCAGCTATAACCTGAACCTTGTTCAGCATGTCGATCGCCCGTGGTGTGAAGTCCTGCAGGTTACCAATCGGGGTGGCCACAATGTAAAGCGCGCTTTCTGGCATTATTTTCATCCTCAGTGTAGAGGCGAGAGAGTATATGATGATTCGCAGGCACCTGTCTCTGACTGCTGTAGCCCTGACCCTGGGCCTTGCTGGCTGTACCGGCAACCAGACCGTCACCCCTCCAGCCAACCCGTCAACACTGAACAACCCCGCCAACGGCATGGCTCAGGTTGAACGCTTACTGGACGAAGCTGGCCGCGCCGCGCCTATCCGCGCCGCCCGCCTCAAAGCCGATGCCGCCCGTACTCTGATCAGCATGGACCGCAAACAGGACGCGTCACGCGTACTCAGCCAGATTAATACCACCCTGCTCCCACCCGGACTGGCATTTGAAATCACCGCCATGCAGGCTCAGGACGCACTCAACCGTCAGCAGCCAGCCCAGGCACTGGAATACCTGGCACAACCACAGAACCAGCCCCTGGCTGATGACCAGGCGCTGGAGCTGAGCCAGCTACGCCTGCAGGCCTACAACCAGAACAACGACCCGGTGGGCGAAACGCGCGAGCTGATCAACCAGAGCCGCTTTAGTGAGAGTCCATCCAGCGAACACAAAGACCTTATCTGGTCATCCCTGAGCCGCCTGCCCATTGAAACCATTAACCAGCTGGCTCAGGACAGCAATAATAACTACCAGGAGCAAGGCTGGTTTGAACTGGCTGACGGCCTGCACAAATCCGGCGATCTGGAGCAAAAAAGCAACGCCATCAGCCGCTGGCGCACACTGTGGGAAAACCACCCTGCCAGCAGCGAACCACCCAGCGCCCTCCTGGCACTGGGCAGCCAGAACCGCGATATACGCCATATTGCTTTACTCCTCCCCCTGAGCGGCCCGCTGAGCAAACCAGCGCAGGCCATCAGCGAAGGCTTTCTAACGGCGTATTACAACGCGCAAGGCGAAGGCAACGAGGTTCCGAGAATCACCCTGCTTGATGCCAGCAAAATCAGCGAACCCTTCCAGCTGAGCAATGAAATCAGTCTACGCCAGATCGATATGGTGATTGGCCCACTGGACAAAAATTACGTCCAGAAGCTCAGTAACGCCCCAGCCATGCCCGCCCCGGTCCTGGCACTGAACTATGCGGAAAGCAGCAACCTCAACAGCAGCCTGTTCCAGTTTGGCCTGTCCGCCGAAGACGAAGCACGCCAGGCAGCAAACCGCGCATGGAAAGACGGCCACCACAGAGCCGCCATACTGACCGCTGACACCAACTGGGGGCTCAAAGTTGCCAACGCGTTTCGTGAAGAGTTCACCCGCCTGGGCGGCGAAGTTCACGCCAGCGCAAAGTTCAACGACGGCAGCTACGACCTGACAATCAGCCAGCTAATGAACACTGACCAAAGCCGAGTACGCGCCAAGGCCATCCGCAAGCTGGTCCGCAGAAAAGTCGAATTCGAAGAACATCGCCGCCAGGATCTGGACATGGTATTCCTGTCCGCACTGCCTAACGATGCCCGCCAGATAAACCCGACCCTGTCGTTTCATTACGCTAACGACCTGCCGGTATACGCCACCTCTCACGTGTATGGCGGCCAGCCAAACGCCATGACAGATCAGGACCTTACAGGCATCCGCTTTATCGACAGCCCCTGGACACTCGCCGCCCCCTCTGCCAATAAACGCAGCCTGAGTCAGCAGCGCAAAGATGTCGACAGCCGTTTCGGCCGCCTCTACGCCCTGGGACTGGATGCCTTCCAGCTACACCCCTACCTGTTGCAGCTGGCTGCCCTGCCACAATCCAGCATCGATGGTGAAACCGGACAACTTTCCGTTGCGAACGCCGGACGAGTAAAACGCACCCTGGACTGGGCTATCTTTGACCAGGGCATTCCCAGAATGCTGGCACGCCCAACCCAGCCCAGCGAACAGGCCATCCGCTAACCCGAACAGGTATGTCATGGACAGACAACAGATAGGCAAGGACGCCGAAGCACAGGCCGAACGCTTCCTGCAAAACAAAGGCCTGACACCGATCAGCCGCAACTTCCGCTGTCGTTGCGGCGAGATCGATCTGATCATGCGCGACGGCAACGAACTGGTGTTTATCGAAGTCCGCAAACGCCAGTGGCAGCAGTTTGGCGGCGCAGCTGAATCAGTCGACTTTCGTAAGCAACGAAAACTGATTCGCACCGCACAGTACTATCTGCAACAGCTCCCCAGAGAACCCTTTTGCCGCTTCGATGTGATCGCCTTTGAAGGAAAAGCAGCAGCCGACGAGCCACTATGGTATAAAGACGCTTTTAGGGTCTGACTGAGCTGAGCAGATGGAGCTAGAAGAGCGGATAATCAATCATTTCAACACCTCAATGGAAGTCAATGCGGTAACCATTGAGCAATACACCCCACTGATCGCCCACGCCAGCGAATTACTGCTGCAGACACTGATGAGTGAGAGCAAGATCCTCTGTTGCGGCAACGGCGGCTCTGCCGGACTGGCACAGCACTTTTCAGCACTACTGCTGAACCGTTTTCGTAACGAACGCCCAGGCTTGCCCGCAATCTCGCTGAGCACAGACGCCGCTGTTGCGACGGGCATCTGTGAAGACAGCAACTTTGCTGATATTTACGCCAAACAGATTCGCGCACTGGGCCAGCCAGGTGACAGCCTGATAATTTTGACCACCCACGGCCGCAACGCCAGCCTGATTCAGGCCATTCAGGCTGCACACGACCGTGAAATGCTCGTAATAGCCTTAACCGGCGGTAACGGCGGCGACATTCCAAGCCTGCTCGGCCCGGATGAGGTTGAAATATGCGTACCCGCTGAGGATGCCGTACTGGTTCACCACAGCCACCTGATGTTGCTGCATACACTGTGCGATCTGATCGACCATCAACTATTCGGAAGTGAGCACTGATGAAAAAACAACTGCTACTACCGCTGATTGCCAGCCTGTTACTGGGAGGCTGCGCCAGCGTTATCGACGCCAGCCGCAAAGACCCGATCCAGCAAGACCTCGGTAGTCGCACGACGGGTGCCTACATCGACGACGAACTCATTGAAACCAAAGCCATCGTCAACCTGGCAAAAGCGTCCCCCGCCGTCCAGAACGGCAACATCAGCGTCGTCAGCTTTAACGGCACGGTACTACTGACCGGCCAGGTCCCACACGACCAGGCGCGCTCAGAAACCGAAGCGATCGTCAGCCATATCCAGAGCGTGAAACGCGTTCATAACGAACTGGTTATCTCTGGCAATTCAGCTCCACTAGCACGCTCCAATGACACATGGGTCACCACCAAAGTCAAAACACTGCTACTGGCTAATGAGAATGTTGATGGCAGCCGAGTCAAGGTTGTCACCGAGAATGGCATTGTCTATCTGATGGGCCTGGTCTCTCAGGCAGAGGCGGATACAGCGGTAAATATCGTTCGCTCAATCAATGGCGTACAGAAAATCATCAAAGTGTTCGAATACATCTAAATAGACACTGAGGGGGAAGCACATCCCCCCAGCAACTCAACCTGCAGCGTTATTTAACAACCTTAAGCGCCGGCCGGCCCGATGGACGAGCAGGCCTTTCTGGCGCATCCTCAACCATCTCATCAACTTGCTCAGCCGTCATATCTTCTGGCACCACCTCAATCATCGGCTCAGCCATCAGCGATTCATAGGCCTCAACGCCAGGCTCCATACCAAAGCCCATACCTTCACCATTCTCGCTGGAGTAGATAGCCTGCACAGCGCCAATCGGCACATACACGTCCATCGAATGCCCGGAGAACCGCGCATTAAAACTCAGCGCATCGTTATCAATATGCAGGCCACGCACCGCAGAGGGTGAAATATTCAGCACAATACGGCCATCTTTAACAAACTGCAGCGGCACAGTTACCTGATTAATCGTCGCATCCACCAGCAGATACGGGGTGGAATCATTGTCCAGCAGCCACTCATAGAGCGCCTGCAGAATATAAGGTCGACTCGGAGTCATTCAGTTTCTCCAACCAATAAAAAAGGGATGAGCTATACGCCATCCCTTTCTGATAATCATTACAACGCTATAGATCAGTCGCGCATCTCACGCTCAGCATCGGACAGACTGCCCTGGAATGCTTCACGCTCAAACAGCTGCTCCATATAACGCATCAGTGGCTTGCACTGATCTTCTGGCAGCTCAACACCCAGTGCAGGCAAACGCCACAAGATCGGCGCCAGACAGCAATCCACCAGCGTAAACTCATCACTCATAAAGAACGGCTTCTCATCGAAGATCGGTGATACAGCCACCAGGCTGTCACGCAGTTCTTTACGGCAACGCTCTACTTCACTGACATCAATCTTGCCCAGCTTTGCTTCAGACAAAGTATCAACCAGCTTGCACCAGTCACGCTCAATCCGGTAAATCAACTGACGGCTTTCAGCACGCGCAACCGGATAAACCGGCAACAGCGGCGGATGCGGGAATCGCTCGTCCAGGTATTCCATCATCACCTTGGACTCGAAGAGCGCCAGCTCCCGATCGAGCAGTGTCGGCAGATTGTTATAAGGGTTCAGCGCCGCCAGATCTTCTGGCAACTCACCCTCTTTGCAGTCGATGATCTCAACGGCTACACCCTTTTCCGCCAGTACGATACGTACACGGTGGCTGTAATGATCTTCACCATCAGAATAAAAGGTCATGGAAGACCGTTTGGCCACTACGCCCATCGAACACTCCCCGTTTTATAACGTGAAAAAATAAAAATATACGCGACCCTCACGGGCCGCGTATTTCAGTTTTGTGGCGACTAGTGTACCACAGTACTGTTAGTGAACGTCTTTCCAGTACTCTTTCTTCAGCGCGAAGGCAAAGAAGAAGAAGATAAACAGGAAGATCAGCACGTTCGTACCAATGCGGTGCGATTCCAGCTTGGTCGGCTCACCGATATACGCCATGAAATTAACCAGGTCGTAGATCGCTTTATCGAAGTCTTCTGGAGACAACTGACCCGAATCTTTAATAACCGTCAGGCACTGGCCCATACGCTTATTTGTCAGCGGATCGATTGTCTCATGACCACCGTGTGCCATTTCTTCCGGCGTACAGTTATTCACCTGAACACCCTGCATGTATTCAAGAACGTTAGGCATACCTACGTCTTTGAATACTACGTTGTTCACACCCCATGGACGCTCAGCATCCTGGTAGAAACTACGCAGGTAAGTATAGATCCAGTCAGGACCACGCAGACGCGCTTCCAGGGTCAGATCAGGTGGCGGCGCACCAAACCAGCCAGCCGCATCTTTTGCGTTCATGGCAATGGTCATTTGCTCGCCGATCTTCTGGTCACCCAGGATCAGATTCTGCTCAACCAGCTCATTCGGCATACCCATGTCCTGAGCAGCACGCTCATAACGCTGGTATTTAGCAGAGTGACAACCCATACAGTTGTTCACAAACGTTTTCATACCACGCTGCAAAGACGCATGGTTAGTCTGATCAACTTCAATGTGATCCAGCGGCACACCGCCACCAGAGGCACCTGCTGTCAGAGGCAGCACCGCCATTACACACGCAATAACAAACTTTTTCATTATCCTGAACCCCTTAGCCTGTAACCCGTTCTGGAACCGGTTTAGTGCTTTCCATCTTGGTGTAGATCGGCATCAAAAAGAAGAATGCGAAGTACAGTGCTGTACAGATCTGCGCCATCAGAGTACGTGTTGGTGTAGAGGCAACTACACCCAGGTAACCCAGGATTACGAAGGAAATGGCAAAGATAACCAGCCAGATTTTGCTCATCATGCCTTTGTAGCGCATGGATTTAACCGGGCTACGGTCCAGCCATGGCAGGACAAACAGGATTGCAATCGCACCACCCATAACCACTACACCAGGGAACTGGGAGCCCGCGATAGGCGGAATCGCACGCAGCATGGCGTAGAACGGCGTGAAGTACCATACCGGCGCAATGTGCGGCGGAGTCTTCAGCGGGTTAGCAGGCTCAAAGTTAGGCGCTTCAATGAAGTAGCCGCCACCTTCTGGGAAGAAGAAGATGATCAGACAGAAGACAAACAGGAAGACCACCACACCCACAATATCCTTAACGGAGTAGTAAGGGTGGAACGGGATACCATCAACAGGCACGCCATTTTCATCTTTGTTGTCTTTGATTTCGATACCGTCAGGGTTGTTAGAACCCACTTCATGCAGTGCAATGATGTGCAGTACAACCAGCGCCAGCAGGACGATAGGCAGTGCAACAACGTGCAGAGAGAAGAAACGGTTCAGCGTAACGCCGGATATCAGATAGTCACCACGGATCCACAGGGACAGGTCTTCACCAATCACCGGTACCGCAGAGAACAGAGAAACGATTACCTGAGCACCCCAGTAAGACATCTGACCCCATGGCAGCAGGTAGCCCATGAAAGCTTCAGCCATCAGCGCCAGGTAGATTGTCATACCGAACAGCCATACCAGCTCACGAGGCTTACGGTAAGAACCGTACAACATGCCGCGGAACATATGCAGATAAACAACAGCAAAGAAGGCAGAGGCACCCGTAGAGTGCATATAACGCAGCAACCAGCCGTAATCCACATCACGCATGATGTATTCGATAGAATCGAACGCACCTTCGGCGGATGGGTTGTAGTTCATGGTCAGCCAGACACCGGTCAGGATCTGGTTAACCAGAACCAGCATCGCCAGCGAGCCAAAGAAATACCAGAAGTTAAAGTTTTTTGGCGCGTAGTATTTCGCCAGGTGGTCGTCCCACATTGCCGTAGCCGGGAAACGATCATCAATCCAGCCCATCAGACCAGGATTACCTTTGTTACGATAGCCAGCCATTATCCTTTCTCCTGATCAACACCAATTATAACTACGTTATCGCTAACGTAGTTATGCGGCGGAATTACCAGATTGGTTGGTGCAGGCACACCAGAGAATACACGGCCAGACAGATCGAAACGGGAACCGTGACATGGGCAATAGAACCCACCAACCCACTTTTCACCCAGATCTTCAGGGGCAATCTCCGGGCGGTAAGTCGGCGAACAACCCAGGTGCGTACAGATACCCACCATAATCGCGACATCTTCACGCAGAGAACGGTTTGGTGTACCTGGCACGTAAGCCGGCTGCTGCGGCACAGCAGACTCCGGGTCAGCCAGAAGACCACCGATCTTAGCAAGGTTGCCCAGTGCTGCTTCGCCACGACGGACGACCCACACCGGCTTACCACGCCATTCAACGATCATCTGCTGGCCCAGCTCAAGTTTACTGATGTCAACTTTTACCGGCGCACCTGCAGCTTTCGCCTTGGCACTCGGGTTCCAGGAAGCTACGAATGGAACAGCTGCTCCTACGGCACCTACCGCACCCACTGCGGAAGTGGCACCGACCAGGAGACGTCGCCGTCCCTTATTCACGCCATCATTGCTCATTATCATCTCCCCTCAATCAGCATCCCCATTTCTACTTTTAACCGTAGATTCTGGCTGGCTGTTAAGTAATAAAACCACGGATTCATGGAGTTTTAAAATGGCCCAAATAGTAAATAAAATACCTATGGGATACAAGGCGGATTAACGCTGGAAACCCCGTCTTTAGGCCAAAGTATTGACTTGACGCAGCGCACAAAAAAACGCCTGAACCACGAGGGTTGCAGGCGTTTTTTTCGCGCAGCGTTGAAATTAACGCTTGGAGAACTGTGGACGCTTACGTGCTTTACGCAGGCCGACTTTCTTACGCTCAACTTCACGAGAGTCACGCGTAACGTAACCCGCTTTACGCAGTTCTGGACGCAGGGTTTCGTCGTATTCCATCAGTGCACGGGTGATACCGTGACGGATAGCGCCCGCCTGACCCGTACCGCCGCCGCCTTTAACGGTGATGTATACGTCGAATTTTTCCAGGTTACCGGTTAATTCCAGTGGCTGACGAACGATCATGCGAGCAGTTTCGCGACCGAAGAATTCATCCAGCGCACGGCCATTAACAGAGATAGCACCAGTACCGGCACGCAGGAATACGCGAGCGGTAGAGGTTTTACGACGGCCAGTGCCGTAGTACTGAGTAGTAGTCATGATCCAGCTTCCCCTTAGATGTTCAGTTCTTTAGGCTGCTGTGCAGCGTGCGGATGTTCAGCACCAGCGTACACTTTCAGCTTGGAGTGCATAGCGCGACCCAGCGGTCCTTTAGGCAGCATGCCTTTAACCGCGATCTCGATTACGCGCTCCGGGAAAGTTGCGATCATTTTATCGAAAGATGTTTCTTTCAGACCACCAATGTAACCCGAGTGACGGTAGTAAATTTTATCAGTACGCTTTTTACCGGTTACGGCAACTTTTTCAGCGTTGATGATAACAATGTAATCACCAGTATCAACGTGCGGCGTGTATTCAGCTTTATGCTTACCACGCAGACGACGAGCAATTTCAGTAGCCAGACGGCCCAGGGTTTTACCCTCAGCGTCGACAACGAACCAGTCGCGTTTTACTTCGGCCGGTTTAGCCGTAAATGTTTTCATCGGTTTACCTATTAATTCCTCAGATCTCACTCGCCTTTTTAATTAAAAAGTTACGAACCGATCTGACTTATAATTATTGGTTACCCGTTACAGTCAAAACTGTGCAAGATAACGATCAACAAATCTCAACCGGACAATCTCGACCAGTTGAGGGCGCGCATTGTACTCGACAGATATAAAAATGGCGAGCTTTTATGCACACTTTTTCAATCGGCCAGATCCACAGAGCCAGCTCTATGCTCACGGGCCAGATATTCATGGGACTGCATCTCCAGCAACCGTGACTGGGTTCGTTCGATTTCGAACTCCAGCCGCCCTTCTGAATAGATCTGATGGATCGGCTGCTCTGCCGACAGAATCAGCTTGACGCCGCTATCATAGAACTCATCCACCATATTGATAAAGCGACGAGCGGCATCATCGTTGTGACGGCCCAGCTGCGGCACACCCGACACCAGCACGGCGTGGTAAATTTTAGCCAGTTCGATGTAATCGTTCTGTGAACGTGGCCCTTCACACAGCTGGGAAAAGTCAAACCAGACCACATCTTCACAGCAGCGGCGACTGGTGATTTCACGGCCATTGACCTCAATCTGCTCAGCCTCAACCACTTCTTCAAGGTCTGGCGCCAGGCTCTCGAAACTGGTGTTCAAGCTTTCATCCGCCGTTTCATCCAGCGGCCAGTGGTACAGTTCAGCCTGCTCCAGCGCTCGCAAACGGTAATCAACACCGCCGTCAACGTTCAGCACCTTGGTGTATTTATTCAGCAGTGCAATGGCGGGCAGGAACCGCGCACGCTGCAGGCCATCTTTATACAGACCATCCGGCACGATATTAGAGGTTGCCACCAGTGATACGCCATTGGCGAACAGCTGCTCCAGCAGACCGGCCAGAATCATCGCATCGGTGATATCCGAAACGAAGAACTCATCGAAACAGATAACCCGGCTTTCCTGGGCGAATTTCTTCCCAATCTCAACCAGCGGGTTAGGCGTACCGTCGAGCAGTTTCAGCTCCTGGTGCACACGCTGCATAAAGCGGTGAAAATGGGTACGGGTTTTCTGCTCAAACGGCAGGCTGTCGTAGAAGGTATCCATCAGATAGGTTTTACCGCGACCTACCCCACCCCAGAAATATAGCCCCAGCTCCGGCTCAACCGGCTCCGGCTTTTTGAACCGTCCGGTCAGGCGTCCCATCAGCCCTTTGGACTCAGGCTTGCGCTCAGCAGCGGCAACCAGATCATCATAAAGACGTTGCAGATTCTCAACAGCCATCTCCTGTGACGGGTCATAGGAGAAATCATCACGTTCAAGGTCTTTACGGTAGCGTTCTAAAGGGGTCATGCTCGTCCACACAGTCCGGTACAAATTTGCCGCGCACTTTACCGCCCGTGTCGTTATTTAGCAAATGCGTAATAAGTCCAAACGTCGTAAATAAACAACCTTATCCAGCCGTAATTCCCAATAAAATCATCAAGTAAGGCAGTACAACAGCAGTAAACGCACCGGTCAGACCCATTGCCAGACCACTAAAGGCTCCCGCAACTGCACCATACTCAAACGCAAAGGCCGTCCCCATCGCATGGGCACTGACGCCCAGGGTAAAACCACGTACCGCCGGGTCATCAATTTTCAGCAAGCGGAACAGCGCAGGTGCCATCAGGCAGCCCAGCGCGCCAGTAATCAATACCAGCCCCGCTGCCAGCGAACCATAGCCACCGAGCTTATCCGCGACCTCAATCGCAATCGGCGAGGTCACCGATTTGGGGGCTAGTGACAGCACGGTGGTGATATCCGCGCCCATCAGCAAGGCAACCCCCACCGCACTGAGCGCTGCCGTCAATGCCCCGGCCATACAGCCCACCAGCAACGGCACCAGCAGATCACGCACCCGCGCCAGATTGTCGTATAGCGGAATCGCCAGTGCCACAATGGCCGGGCCCATCAGGAATTTCAGCAGCACTGCGCCTTCCATATACTGGTCGTAGCTTACATTCACCAGCTTGAGCAGCACGATAATCACCGACAGTGACACGACAACCGGGTGCAGTAATGGCGTACGCCCACAACGCTGATTCAGCCAGCTGGCTGCCATAAACACCGCAAGGGTTACGACCAGCCAGAGTACAGGTGCGGCAGCCAGCTGCTGCCAGAGGCTCAGTTGTCCAGACATCACAGAGTCTCCTTTTCAGCAGACTCAGGCTTTTTCAACCGCTCCATTAATAGCGCTGTCACCACAAATGTCACCAGAGTACTGAGTAACAGCGCCAGGCTAATCGCCAGCCAGTCACGGGCGATCAGCTCAAAATGCACCATCAGCCCAACGCCCGAGGGCACCAGCATCAACGGTAGATACTTAAGCAAGCCCTCGCCTGCCGTACGTAAACCAGGGATGACCTCGCCATAGAACATCAGCCCCAGCAGCAGAATCAGCATCCCTACAACCGCTCCCGGCACGGGGATATCCAGCGCCAGCACCAGCGCTTCCCCCAGCAGCTGGCAGCTCAGAATAATCAGTAACCCTGGCAACATCTCTTAATGGTCCTTCTATTAACAGGTTTCAGGCGTGGTTGAGCAGCAGATACAGCTGCCAGCCCACCCAGCCAGCAAAGCCGAGAAACAGTACACCGCCAATCCGGTTAATCAGCACCACCGGTAATCGTGTCAGCAACACCCGCCCCGCCCAGACACCCAGCAAGGTCGTCGTAGCCAGCGCCAGGGTGCCGCCTAACCAGACGGGTAACGCGGCATTGACACCGCCCAGCCCCGCCATTGCGAGCTGCGTTTTATCGCCCAGTTCGGCCATAAAGATCAAGCCAAAAATAGACCAGACCAGGAAACGGCCAACCTTTGCTTCACCTTCATCACTGTCATCGTCGGCTTCACCGCGCAAGGCCAGCGCCCCAAACACAGTAAACAGGCCCATCACCGTGGCTAACACCAGCCACTGCGGTAACCAGGCCGCCGCTGCAGCACCCAGCGTCACGGCCAGCACATTAAGCACGGCAAAGGCAGCCACCGCACCCACCACAATGGGCAGCGCACGATAGCGGGCCGCCAGCGCCATACACACCAGCTGGCTCTTATCGCCAAACTCGGCACCCAGCACCAGCAAAAAGCTATTTAGAACGGTTGGTAGATCATCCACGACACAGCATCCCGCACTGAGTAAAGTGCGCGATTGTACTGTGTCGTCAAGGGGAAAGGGAGATACGGACGGGTTAGCGGGTTACCCCGGCAGCGCACAGCTGTTCAATCTCGGCAGTTACCGACCAGAATCAGCTCGGCGGACTGGGGTTGCTTTACCACTACCAGTATTTAGACCTGCCCATCACCAGAGCTTCGCTCTTTTGCCTACTATTTATTAAAGCGGCAATGCAACCCAGCTCAACCACTGCTGTCCAGGTAGTTTACAAAGCTGCCCTTGGAGTACCCTGCCCTGCCGTAATGCCGGACTCAGATCCTGTTCCAACCGGAAGCCGACCAGCCCGGCCTCACCATCGAGCCGCTGCACGCTGACCGCCTCAAAACCGAAAAAACGTTGTATCTGGGGATAGGCAGCCTTATAGAAGCTCTCTTTGAGAGAAAAAATCTGCGTCAGTAGGTCAGGCTCCACTGCGTTGCCCGTGCCAAAGCGTTGCTGTTCGTCCTGAGTGAGAATACGACTGGCCACGTTGGCGGCTGTCTTATCGCTCATCCGGGCTTCGAGATCCAGACCGATGTAATACTGCTGCGACACCGCCGCTATCGCGACGCCTTTACTGTGGCTGATACTGCCATAGACTCCGGCAGGCCATTGCGGACTGCGGTCGGGATTAATAACGGGCTGCTGCACAGGTAATCCAGCGATTTTCAGAGCTTGCATAGCACAGTAGCGCCCGGCGATAAATTCGGCCTGACGCTTGGCTACCGCCCGACCCAGGCTCTGCGGTAGCACCACGGCCAGCCCGTGCTCATCCCCAGGCTGATAAACCGTCGAGTCAAACGACACCATGGCGCTGCTGAAGCCCGCTTCGGTCAACGTGCTAACCGGCTGTGGTCGCTGAATAAATACTGGAGTCTGATTATGCGCTGGCATCGGCTGGTCCTGTTTTCAGTGATCAGTCGGCGGTCTGTCGTCCGCCGGGCGGCAACCATAACATGACAGAGCCCCGACCAGGCAACGCCCTCCTACCGCACCTGAAACTCAGCCAGTGTCTGGCAGATGTGACCATCACCAGGGAAACGTTGCTGTAGTTGTTGCAGCAACGTGATAGCGACTTTTAGCTGACCGCCCAGTCCGGTACAGTAACCGCTTACATTTTCCGTCACTTATTCACAGACAAGAGAGGGCTAGCGTGGCCAAACTGGGGTTTGTTTTACTGGTGTTATTGTTTGGAACCTGCAGCTTTATTGCCGGGGTGGTTGCCCCGACTGAGATCTCCAAGCCGGTACGCCGGTTTGCCCAGGTACAGTATGAACGCTGGTATCCGCCCGAGGCGGAGGTCGCGCTGGACGAGCTGGCAGCACAGATCGATCCGCTGGCCGCTAAAGCGGTGGATTACAGCAGCCTGATTCAGACTCCCGAGCTGGCCGGTCAGCTCGGCATTCAGGTCGGCCTGTATAGCTCGCAGAATGAAGCCCAGGTGCTGCAGTCAGAACTGCTCCAGCTGAAACTGCCCGCCAGCGCGATCCCGGTCAGAATTGCGGGCAGTTTCAGCTGGATACTGCTGGCCACCGGCCCTTACCCGGATGCTCAGCAGGCCCGGCTCAGTGTCGCCCGACTGCGCACTCTGTTCGGCTACGACCGCAGCTTTGATCTGATCCGCTGGCCAGAAAAAGCCAAATAAACCACTAACTCTCGTCTAGAAATAAACATGGCCGAATCTGTCCCATACTGGTCCGACCATGGACTCACCCCTGGCTTCTGAGCACGCTAAAGTAGCTTCTATCAATCACAGAGGAAGCTACCATGACTCATACCGCCCTGCTTGCCATCGATGTACAGGAATCCTTTAAGCAGCGTGATTACTGGCAGGAAAATGATTTCACCGGCTATGCCGAACGGCAGAATCAGTTAATCAGTGCTGCCCGTCAACAGAACTGGCCCGTCGTTTTTGTGCTGCATAACGAAGCACAAGGTGTGTTCTCACCGGAGTCCGGTTTCGTCCGGGTAATGGACTTTGCCGATAAACAGGCCGATGATCCCGTATTCAATAAACATGTGCACAACGCCCTGCTTGGCAGCGGTCTGCATGAATGGCTGCAGGCCCGTGACATTACCCGGCTGGTGATCAGTGGCATCCGTACCGAGCAGTGCTGCGAAACCACCACCCGCGTCGCCAGCGATCTGGGCTATGAGGTGGAGTTTGTACTGGATGCCACCCTGACTTTCCCGATGGTCCACCCGCACAGCGGCGACACCGTGTCGGCAGCAGCGATCCGCGCCCACACCGCGCTGGTGCTGGACAAACGTTTTGCCCGCATCCGTAAAGTCGCCGATTACCTGTAACGGTACCCTTGCCAGATCGCTATGCTCTTGTGGGTCTGCTGTCCTCAGCGGGAAGAATCGGCAGCAGACTCACATTGGATATAACACCAGCCCCTTATCATGGAAGCTGAACCACCATGCACACCCCGCGCAATATCTATCTGCTGGTACTGCCTCGGGTCCACCTGCTGGACCTGGCCGCCCCGGCGCAGATCTTCGCCCACCCCTCACTGGCAGGCCGGGTCAGACTGCGCTACATCTCCACTCAGCCCGAGGTCGATTCACAACAGGGCCTGCAGCTGGCGCGGCTGGAACCCCTGCCTGCACAGCTGGGTGCCAACGACTGGCTGCTGCTGATCGGCACCAGCCGGTTGAATCAGCATCTGCATGAAGCCGATTACCAGCAGGCCATTGAATGGCTGCGCCAGTGTGGTGGTCAGAGTGAATTGCTGGCGGGTATTTGCTCCGGCACCCTGCTGGCAGCCCGCGCCGGACTGCTCGATGGCCGCCGCTGCACTACCCATCACGATCTCACCGACAGCCTGCGTCAGCTGGCCCCCGCCGCACTGGTGCAGGATGACTGCATCTTTATCGCCGACAGCAATGTCTGGACCAGTGCAGGAATCACCACCGGGCTGGATCTGTGTCTGCAACTGGTCGCCGATCACTGGGGCCAGGACACCGCCGTGACCATCGCCCGTGAAATGGTGCTTTACCAGCGCCGCTCTGGCCACGAACAGCAGCTCAGTTTCTGGCTCAATCACCGCAACCATATCCAGACCCGCATCCATGCAGTGCAGGATCAGATTATGGCGCAACCCGGCCAGCGCTGGACCATGGCCGAGCTGGCCAGCCAGGTTCATCTCAGTGAACGTCATCTGCGACGGCTGTTTCAGCAGGCGACCGGGCAAAGCCTGCAGGACTATCTACAACAGGCCCGAATAGAACTGGCCCGCCAGCTGCTGGAACAGACCCGTCTGCCACTGGCCGATATCGCCGAACGCTGTGGTTTCCAGGCCGAGCGCAGCCTGCGTCGCAGCTGGGCCCGCTGGCAGCAGGGGACACCCAGCCGTTATCGGCGTACGCTGCAGGTATGCCCTGATGAATAACCCGTTGAGGTTTCTATGGTCACCCCACTCTGGCCCCGGCTGATCGCCACCACCACCCACGCACTGGCCAGCGGCACACTGCAACCGATCGGCACTCAGCCCACACTGATCACCGAACACGACGTCCCTTTTCTGATCCGCACCCTGGACACCCTCAAACGTAAAGACGATGCCCAGCGACGGTTGCAGCAAGCGGGCAACACGCAGCGCAACCCCTTTTTGCCCTGGGACCCGGCACTGTGGCTATGTAATCTCAGCCCCAGCCATCACGCCCTGCTGAACAAATTCAATGTCATCGACCACCATCTGTTAATCGTCACCCGTGACTTTGAGTCCCAGCTCAGCCCCCTCAACTACAACGACTTCCACGCCCTGGCTCTGTGCCTGCAGCAAATCGACGGGCTGGGCTTTTATAACGGCGGCCCTTTCGCTGGAGCAAGCCAGCCTCACAAACACCTGCAACTGATCCCCCTGCCGATGACCCCCTGCGCCGAACTGCCCTTTTCCCCGCTGCTGGCCAGACTACAGGGCGACCAGCCACAACCGTGTCCGGGCCTGCTCTTTAACCACCGCGCTCTGGCCCTGCCCGCCGAGCTGTTTAATGACCCGCAACAGACCGCCGACAGACTGCTGTTTTACCACCAGCAACTGCAAGCCACACTGAACCTCAATCCGAATAACGCTGCAGAAAAAAAACCAGCCTTTAACCTGCTGATCACTCGGCGCTGGATGCTGCTGGTGCCCCGCCATCAGGAAAGCATTATCGGTATCTCATTGAATGCACTGGCCTTTAGCGGCGCAGTTTTACTGAGGAATAAAGCACAGCTGGCGGAATTAAAGCGCTACGGATTGATGCGGGGGTTGATGGATGTGTGTTGACTATACCGGCCCTATGAAAAGCCGGGGCTGCCTGAGCACCACCGGTATGCAGAGGCCCAGGCAACAGATTACCGGCTGGTCGGTATACGCCTAGCCGGCCACTGTTTCGACAGTTTCCAGATTCAGCGTCACCGGAGTACGGTTCGCCAGGTTATCAGACACCGGACAACGGTTTTCAACCTGTGCCAGCCAGCTGTCCAGCGTGGCCTGATCCGCGTCAGCATCCACGATCACTTCAACGTTGATCGCTTTATAGCCAGCCCGGTCGGTGGTGGCTTTACCAAACAGTCGATCCGGGTTGAGTTCACCGGAGGCATTAATCTGCAGGCTGTTGATGGTAAAAGCCATTTCACTGGCAATCAGGTGGCCCATCACATTGAGGCAACCCAGCAATGCCGTGAGCTCATACTCCACTGGATTCGGCCCACGGTTCTCACCACCCAGGGCTGGTGGTTCATCAACGATCATCGTGAAATCGCGCGCTTTTACGGCAATCCGGCTGGCGGATTCAGAGCGCCCGGAAACGCTGAATTTTAGATCTGACATCTGAAAAGTCCCTGTCGGTCTTTTATAAAAAATGCAACAGCACGGCACAATACCCTGCCCAGTAAGCACTCAGCGTAACATGGAAAAACCCTGGCTTAATTCACTTACTTTGATATAAAACAGTGACATCAACATTCAACAGCGGTCAGAAACACGTCTGACAAGGGTATCGACTATGTTGAGTACTACCTCGGTAACCATATGAAATATGTAAATTAAATCAAACGTATGATCTAAAATCCGGTTAATGCATGGACACTCAACCGCTGAGCATATGTAAGGGATATACAATGACAGATCAGATCGAACAGACACACTACAACCAACTGAGCGACAAGCTGGAACAAGCGGTAATGCACCTTATCGCATTGATACCGTCCGATAGCAGCATTCAGGTTGTGGCACGTTTTGATGACCAGGTAGTGCAACAGGCAACGCAGATTGCACAAAGTATCGATCAATTTTTTACCCGCCTGCTCTACCTCGCTGCTGAACAGCGTACATACCGTGGCTCACAGCACAGCTACCTTGAGATCAGCGTGGCGTTGACGGCGCTTAAGCGGCAACAGGAAATACGCCCACTGAATGATCTCAGCTTGCGACAGAGCGAACTGGCGCTGGAGCTATGGCAACAGGATCGGCTACAGCACCAGAATAGCGATGGCATAACCGACTTCTTCATTCAGCGCCACCGATCGCATTACCAACAGCTGATGCATGCACTCATGCAAGGCGAACAGGCCAAGCCTGCCTGACTACTGGAGCCACTATGAATATGGATGTAGCCACACTGTTAAGTAATTTTCACGAAAGTATCAGCGCCCCATTACAAGATATCACCAACGCGCTGGGCGAGAGCGTTCAGCAGATTGACAGCCGATACCAGAGTAGCCTGGCAGAGCTTGCCAACGCACGAGCACTCGGAGAGATCAGCCCAGCTGAGTTCGATATCGAGCTGGCCCGCGAGAAGATGGTTCTCGAGGCGCAGCTGATCAGCCAGGAGATTATGATCAAATCAGCACTGCAAACGGCCATTGATACTGCTTTTAGTACTCTGCCCGTCAGCGTCGCAGCAGACCCTGTCACGACCTGATCCATGGATTGCCTGTTGCGGGCCTTCGAACCGTGCTCCTAACGGAGCTAGCTCTGTTCCAGACCTGACAGTATCAGACTCCTCAACTGCTCGTTCTTCATACTCAGAGCAAACGAAAGCCATCATTACGAGGGGGAGTCTGATCTGAAGCTGGCACTGGGTTGATATAACCTACTATACCAAAGCATGAAAGCTAAAAATGGTGATTAACTAACACTCATGTTAAAACAATAAGCACTTAGATGATCACTGTTAGCTTTAGTAATACGATCACTAAAAGCAGCATCCTTTTTATGGACAGAGTCAGATTAGAGTGACTGTTGTAAAACTCTGAATATGCGTCACCTTAAGATGGATATTACTTTATGGACGATGGTAAAAGTATGGAATGCTATAAAAACCACAACCACAGCCACACAAAAGCCAGGATGCCTTTTATTAACGCAAACCTGAGCCCGGCCGCATTCCTTTCTAAGCCACCGCCTTCCTGTAAAAAATGATCGTATTAATACAACTCACCCTCACAAGCAATGTTAATTCTACATCCTATTATATAATGGGATAAAAAACCCGGCACCAGGCCACACCACTTTTCACCTAATAATAAGAACAGGGAATTCACCGATGGCGTTTCTAAACAACATTTCGGTAAAAGCTAAAGTAGGCAGTTTAACAGGGCTATTGGTTTCAGCTATTGTTATCATGGCTATATTTGTACTGCTACAACTCACCTCAATTAATAAAAGTTTTACCGAGTATAGCCAGGTTGCGGTTAACCTGGGAGAAACAACACTTAAAGTCAACCGTGACATGAATTATGCATCCAGACTGACACGCAGTATTATGCTGGGTGACAACTACAAAAAGAATCACGATAAACTAACAAAAAGAATTGCAGCAATTTCACAGCATTTTTCTGATTTCAATCGATATGCAAAAGGCATTTCTGATAATACAAAAAGAGCTGGCATCGAGTCACTAACCTCAAAATCAAAACAGTCAACGATGAGGTTTTTAAATGAAAGCTTAAAGTTGATGAATTCACTGTCCGCCACCAGCACCACCACTGATCGCCAGACAGCATGGAAAACATATAAAGCTAACTTTTCACCTTTAGCAAACAGTTCCAGAACAGATTTTGCATCCTTGATAAAATTAATCGAAGAAATAAAGAGTGAAATCTACAAAAACTCTACCGGCACCGTAGACTCATCGTTCTCTATGACCGTAATTTTTGCTGCGGCAGCAACGTTATTCTCCATGGCGTTTAGTTTTTTAATCACCAACAGTATTATCTTGCCACTCTTCAAGCTAAAAAAATCATTTGAAGATATCGAAAAATCATCAGACCTTACATTACGCAGCAATATTAATTCAAACGATGAACTCGGTGCTTTGAGCCAGTCGTTTGACTCACTACTGGAAAAATTTCATCGAACCCTCACAGATGTCGTCACTATTGTTTCAAGCTTACATGAGGCCTCAAAACAGCTGGCAACCTCAAGCGAAATTACCAACACCCATATCAACAAACAACGGCTGGAAACAGACATGGTGGCCACAGCCATGAACGAGATGGCAATGACGGCTGAAGAAGTCTCTAAAAATGCGGCCAATACCGCCAGTGGGGTTGAGGTTGCCAATATCCAGGCCATTCAGGGGCAGGCTATTGTAAAGACCACCGTTACCAGCATTGATAGGCTCGCAGGCCAGATCAACCTCTCAGCAGGCTCGCTGAATAAACTGTCCAGCGACAGTCAGGATATTGGCCGGGTACTCGATGTAATCAAAGGCATTGCCGAACAAACCAACCTGCTCGCACTGAACGCTGCCATCGAAGCCGCCCGTGCAGGTGATAAGGGTCGGGGGTTTGCGGTGGTGGCTGATGAAGTGCGCTCACTGGCGTCACGCACAGAAGAGTCGACCCAGGAGATTCAAAACATGATTGAAATACTGCAGAAAGGCTCCAGCGATGCCGTATCGATCATGAACGACAGCAATCAGAAAGCCGAAACCAGCGTTGAAAGCGCCACCAAAGCGGGTCAGGCACTGGAACAGATTACTCAGGCCGTGTCGTCAATTAATGATATGGCCGCTCAGATTGCGACCGCAGCGGAAGAACAAACCAGTGTGAATGAAGAGATTAGCCGGAATATATCCAATATTTCGGTTATTTCAGATAAAACATCGCAGGAAGCCGAGAAAACCCACGATTCCAGTAAACAGCTGGAAGCACTGTCTGGAAAACTTGACCTGCTGGTCTCGCAATTTAAAGTGTGAACAAAGGGGCCGACAGGACCTGGACAGCGAGCGAAACATCATCGCTGTGTCGTGATCTAATAATCCCGGCAGTACTTGTCGGGCAGTACCGATGTAACCCATACTGGCCCCTGATATCGCCTGACAATGATTTCTGGAGGGAAGGTTTATGGCATTTCGACTTGGCTTACGTTTTAACCGGCATGAGATGAGTGTGGTAAAAACCGAGGATCCACGCCGTAACCTGATCGCCAATGCCTACCCGGATGACGCCAGCCGACGCAGTCGGATTCTGACCCACTGGGGCCAGCAGGATCAGTCGCCCCGGCGGCCCGAAAGCCCGGATATCGAGTATGTACCACTTTCAACCCGTGCTCAGACGGTACTGTCCTATCGATTGCCAGCGCAGCAACGTTCGATGGTCAATGGTGAAACCCGACCGCTGATTCAGTCTCGTGAAGATCAGCAACCCGGCATTAAAGCCCGCAGCCACCTGGACACCACAACCACCCTGGAGGTGGAGTCCAACCGCCAGCACAGCTTTGGTGCTTTTCCGGCGACACGGGTAAAGCACGGCCTCTGACTCAGCCCTGCCCGGCTTCAGGTAACACCAAGCTGACATCAATCACCGCCGCGCGAAAGAAGGCCTGCATCTCAACCACGGTTTGCGCCAGCGGTTGTTCAGGACCGCGGCGAAACAGCCGTTCATCCTGGTACGGTGCGGCCACCTGCAGCGCCAGCTCGTCAAAGCCCAGCCCGGCCATCGCCCGAATAGAGGGCGCATTGTAATGAAACGCTTTGGCATAGCAGGTGTGTAAACCATAGTGCGCAGTTGCATGCTGCAACAGCAGCTCTACCGCTTGTGGCCCCAGCCCCTGGCCCTGAAAATCCGCCCCCAGCCAGTAATAAAAGAACCCCAGTCCATCGCGAATGATCAAGCTGACACAGCCGATAAACCCCCACTGCGGATGGATGATAGCCAGTAACAGCTCATCGCCCACGCTGTAGCACTGATCAAGCCACTCCAGCCAGGGCTCTGGCTCAGTAAACGCAGGCAGATCACAGAGCTGGGCAATCGCCGGTTCAGCAAACTGCCAGAGAAAGTCTTCACCGTGATGCGGGGCCAGTGGTTCCAGTTGCAGTGTCTGATCAGCACTGACAACAACACATTGCTGCGCCCGCCACTGACACCATAGCTGCAGATCTTCCACCAGCGCTGGCAGTGCCGGGTCATCCGTGGCAATCGCCAGCAGTGCCTGATAACAGGCATAGGCGGCTTCGGGCTGGCCCAGCTGCTGATAGGCAATGCAACACTGCTGCAACCGTTCACTGTCCAGCGATTGCTCACTCGCCAGCGCTTCCCCCACCTGCACCAGCAAGGGCCAGTCGGCCCAGAGCCAGAGCAGATCGAACAGCTGCTGGCGTGCATGAATCACCAGCCCGCCGCGCTCATACTGCCAGAGTGCGCGCAAGCCCTGCTGCCACCAGATACGTTCGGCAGGCAGCAGCTGGCCCGCCTGCACCAGCAGCTCGGGCAGTAATGTGCTCAAACTGCGGGCTGACCAGCCATCACTGTCCAGCCGGGTGTAGCTGGCCACCAGCGTTGGCGGTGGCAGCAAGATAGAAGCAGACATCAACAGACTCCAGGGTGACAATAAACGCGCCGCAGACCAGACCTACCTCTGTTGGCGACCGCGCTGTACCTGACTAATCCCGTACAAAGCACGATCATAGCGCTGTTGATGGTCTGGGTCTGGCGAAAGACCGGTGTAATCAAACCGGGCTCTGATCCCCATTGCACCACGGATCATATTTTCATTCACAGGGGTTGGCGATGGTACAACGCCGGTAGTCTCCAGCTCCTCTTCCCGCTTGCGATCATCTTCACTGGAGCCCCCTGGCGGGTTGGTAAACCAGTTATCCCCCCGCGCCCGCCGCCAGGCGTGCACCATCTCATGGCCCAGCAGAACACTGTCGTTCTGCAGCTGGTTAAGACCGACATCCGCCTGCTGAGTCATATCCCAGCGCAGGAAGGAACCGCCGGTACCATGGGCGGTACGAATCGCCTGCATACTGGTACCGCGGCCATCCCCACGCTTCATCATGGTCATCACCGCTGCGCCCTGCAGCTGGCCCGCCATGGTACGGGCACGGTTATCCATGCCCTGCAATAGCGTTGTTCCCACGTTAGTGGCTGCCAGTCGATTGATCGCCGCACCGCTGCGATTCAGAAACTCGGCAGTGTCATGGGCATCACCGGTCTGATGGTTCACCCCCATCGATACGCCATGATGACCAGCAACCGACAGGGTCGCGATGTTATAGCCACCGTTATTACGCAGGCGCAGGTTCTGACGAATGACCGCATCCTGAATACCCACATCCAGCGCACCATTGACGTTACCGTTAATCTTCCCGGTGACCGCTCGGGTCGCATTCACGGCAGCGGTTGCACGGTCAATACCCTGCCCACCCACGCCAAGGTGCGCCACCCGGTTACGAGCCAGGTGTACTTGCTGGATAGAAGCCAGCAATCCAGCCGCTATCCGCGGACGAGGGGGCGGTGCCAGATGCGCACCGGGCATAGGGCCGACGCCCGGCAACGGTGCGGGTAATGGTCGCATTCCGATACTGCGCCGCCGCGGCGCTGCAATCGGAGCCATCCCGCCACCGGAGCCGACACCGGCGGAAGCACTGTTTCTGCGTCCTCTCATATTTGCCTTCCTGTTCAGTGGTGAATATTGCTAATTCGGTGCGCCTGCAGTTACGCAGGAGCGAGCCTGTTCGCAGTGCTGTAGCAGTATCAGCCCCGATTCCGGCCCCGGTTCCATTCCACCCAGGCGCTCATCACCCGGCGGCCGCGCTCCATATAGCCTGGCTCCGGGCGTAAACCGTCATAATCGTGCCGTGGTCGTACTCCCAAAGCGCCGCGCAACATGTTCTCATTCACGGGTGTTGGCGAGGGGCTCAGGCCGCTGGTTTCCAGCTCTTCCATCCGCGAGATATTATTACCACCCACCACACCGCGCGGATTGGTAAAGTAGTTTTCACCCCGCGCCCGCCGCCAGCTATGGGTCATTTCATGGCCCAGGATAACGCTATCGTTGGTCATCTGGTCCCAGGCGGCGTTTTCACTTTGCCCCATATCCCAGTTAACGACAGAAGCACCACGCCCGCCGGCAGCAAAGTGCGGTGTCGCAGAAGAGCCCGCCATTCCTTCCGCCAGTGGATGAACGGCTGCTAACGTTACCGTCGGCGAGTTATTGAACTGCCCGGCATGGGTCGTCGCTGCAGCGTCCAGCCCGTTTAGCAGGGTGCTGCCAACATTGGTCCGGCCTATATTCTCCAGTGCTCGCCCGGCCCGGCCGAGAAAACGGGTTGCCTGAGCCACATCGCCGCCATGGGGGGCAATCGCCAGCCCGACACCTCTGTGGTTACGCGGTGACAGCATCGCCACCCCGGCTATTCCGCCCGGGTCCCGCACTGTCAGGTCATGCCGAGCCACCGTGCCCACCAGATTCTGGCTCAGCGCGCCATTAGCATTGCCACCGGTGATGCCGGTCACGCTGCGGGCAGCATCAATAGCACGGGAGGCACGGGCGATGGTGTTACCACCACCGAGCCCCATTGGTGCCAGGGTATCGCGGGCGGCCCGCATCTGGCGGATTTGTGCTTGCAGATTGGCAGGCATGGGATTACGTCGTGGAGCCCCGCCGCTGTGGGCGCGTGGTCTGGGGGGCCTTGGTGCCATGGGTGCCAGGCCTGGGCCCGGCGCGCTGCCGCTACGTCCTCTCATGCTCTATTCCTCCAATCTGTGCTCATTGTGCCGGGGTTTTCCTGCGATCTCTGACGCGACGGGACGTCGCTGCTACAACAGCTGATCAGCCACGTAGGAGCGAGCTTGCTCGCGATAGGCGCTTCGGTGCCAGCACTGATCGCCAGCGAGCTGGCTCCTACGCTGATGCGTAGCGGTTCCCTCTGTAGCAGCGCGCATCCGGTGCGAGACACTGGCCTCTGACGCGACGGGACGTCGCTGCTACAACCGCGATAGCCGTCAGGCGGCGTTTTTGTCCAGACCCAGTACTTCAAAGATATTGATCTTGCCCTGGCCGGTGACAAACAGCTGCTCGTACAGTTCGGAGGTGGTCATGTTGCCCCACTCCACCATCCGTTTAAGCAGGTAAGGCACCGGGCTGTGGGGCTCCAGGTGAGCCAGGTATTCGGCGATTTCGCTAAGCTGGGCGTAGGCTTCGGTACGTGAGGCACCCACATCAACCGCCGGGGCGGCCTGGGCGATAGCAGGTGCAACACCGGCCTGTTGCTGCTCGGCGCTGTTGATTGGCACCACGTCAGCACTGGCGGGCTGGTCAAAGTTGAAGCCGCGTTTTTGCAGTTCGCTGTAGAAGAACTGGCCGATCTGCTCCAGCAGCTGGGTCAGCCCCTGCAAAGCGGGTGCATCGTCCTGCATTTTGCTGTCCAGGGTCTGGATCAGCTGATCCAGAATCACCAGTCCGGCATCCAGTGCATCAAACTGATCCACCAGGGTCTGCGTATCGGTGGCAGACATGGCGTGCTGACAGTCGTTCATCGACAGTCCTTCCAGCCGCTCGCGGGGATTACTGGCGCGGATCTGCTCATTGCGGGTGGCGTTTTCCAGATCTTCCCAGCTGACCTCATCACGGCCGGTGCCGCTCAGAGGCAGGGTGAAAATCAGCGGCTGCAGTTTGCTGTTGGCCCAGCTGAGGATATTGTTGCGATAATCCATATCCTGCTGTGGATGTACTTCCTGCCAGTAATGCTGGCACAGCTGGTCGAGCAGCAGCAGCGACGGCGCCAGCCCGGCCAGACCAAAACGGTGCACCTGAGCTTCCAGCAGCCAGACTGCCAGCTGCAGATCTTTACTCTGCCCTGCCAGGCCACCGGCGCACAGCTCAGCCACCTGCTGCCAGTTGGCCTGTTTCAGCTCGAACTCCCAGTCACCCCGGGGGATGCTGCTGTCGTCCTGAGTGCGGGCGGTTTTGATCTGCTGATACAGCTCGCTGTAACGCAGTGACTCGCCCGCGGGCTGTTCATTACTGATCGGGGCCAGCAACTGATCAATGCTGTAACCGGTCTGAGCAGCAATTGCCTGTGCTAATGGATGTTCATTCATGAGTTATCTCCTACCAGATTATCGGGGCCTGTTGCGGGAATTCACCCGCCAGCTGCCATGGCTGCCACAGACCACCATTGGCCGCCTGAATAGCAAAATTAAGGGTCAGTCGGGCATCCGCAGACAGCGGTGCTGCACCCGTACTTTTCGTCGTTGTTCCGTTCGTTGCTGATGTCGCAACGGCACCGGCCTTACCAGAGTCGGTGGTGCGCACGGGCACCTGGAAACGCAGTTCAGCACGGGCTTCCCGTGGACTGACCAGCTCGCGGTGGGCCTGCACCAGCCGCAGCAATGCCCAGGGGCCTTTGCTGCTGAACCGGGCCTGGGTGTCTTCCACCCGCATATCTGACTGAGCCGGATCACGACGGGGCCGTTGCGTTGAGAGCTGTGCCCAGTTCAGATCCAGACTGAGTGGCTGGCCCGGCTGCCAGACCAGCTGATCACCGCCATTGGGGTAGTGGATCTGCGTGGTTGGAGTGGTCAGTGACCAGAGCACGATCTGCTCGTCAGCATTACGCCGATGGGGCTGGCTGCGGAAGCGGGTCTGCAGCTGTACCGGTGCGCCCTGGCCTGCCAGGTAGAGTGGGTCCAGCGCTATACGGGCCTGCTTGATGCGATAGAGGAACGTCTGCATCGGCTCCCAGCGGACCCCTTCCAGCGCATCCGCCTGGCTGCTGAGTGCCTCCAGCTGGCTGCCAAACTGCTGACTGAACTGCTGCCAGCGGCGTGGTTCAAGGTCCGGCGCACCAAGGTTGGCAAACGGAAACTTACCGGCCAGCAGGCGGTTAAAGCCTTCAGCCAGCAGCTTGTAATCCGCCGCCAGGGTGGACTCGTTATGGCCGATACAGAGCAGATCGGCCTCTTCGTAGATCGCCTGCTGGCGCTCGGAGAACAGATCATTGTTGAGCATGCCCGGTGCTTTGAGCTGCTGATTACAGTTATCGATGCTCAGCTGCAGCAGGTTCTGCTGGTAGTAGCTGCGCAGCTGCGCCAGCTGGCTGCCGTCGTCGCTGAACTGCAAATCCAGATCCAGCTGGCGCACCGTGTTGTCCCAGAAGAAACGGCGACTGTTGGCGGCTTCACGGGCCTGGGGGGCAGCTTCATCAAACCAGCGAGTATACGGGCGGGCATAGTTCACCAGCCGCTGTACCCGGATCTGCTGACCATTGAGGTAATCCGTCAGGCTGGCTTTATCACCAGTACGGCGATACAGCAGCGGGCTGTCGTTCTCGGTCAGGGTCGGCAGGTAGAGCGAGCTGGACTGATACAGCTGATCCACCGCACCGAGCTGGAACGCCGCCGTCTGATTGAGACAGCTGTACCAGTGAGTATCCTCCAGTTCCAGATCCAGCTGACCATACAGCCGCACCAGCGCCACCAGTTCCTCCTGGCTACCGGCAAAGGCATCACTAAGCCGCTCCACCTGCTCTTCCTGAGTGCGGGCATGGGGTGGCCGCTGCAGGGCTTCGGCCATACGGTCGCTCACCAGACCGGTAATCTGACCCCGGGCCAGCCGGTCAACCAGATCACCCGACCCACCGACACCGGCATTGCTGCGCGGCTGGCTGGTAAACTGCTGATACTCCCGCAGGCGGGTCAGTGCCTGGATCAGCGGTGCGCGTTTAATCAGCACACTGCTGTCACACCAGGCGATGCCGCTGCTGCTGTCTTCCATAAACGGCTGCTCCAGCAAGCTACGCAACCGCTCCAGCTCTTCGGTAAAACTGACGGTCCAGTTCAGCCCCACATCGCTCTGTTCCAGCACCCGCAAAAACGGCGGGATCTCGGCATCTTCAAGCAAGTCAAGCAATGGCCCGTCACAGGTACTAATCTGGAACGGGGCTGCCACTTTTCCCAGCCCCGCTGCCGGGTAGCTGTAGTTGTCCCGCAGCTGGCCCAGTGCGCCATCCAGATGGTTCCACTGATCCCGGCAGACGTTATCCTGGGCGGTACTGCCCAGCCAGCGCAGGTCGATATTGTCGCTCCACTGGGCGAACAGCGCGGCATCCCCCCGACTGACCGGCTCATCACCGGCCAGTTTATCCAGCAGCCTCACACCACTTTTCACCTCGGAGCCCAGCGCATCGGCCAATCGCTGGCTGCGCTGGGCCAGGGCGGCCAGCACCCGTGGCTGAAAATGTTCCGGCAGCTCCAGCGGCTGTTTGTAGTCGACTTTTAACAGCGCCCGGGTGAACGCCGTATCCGAGCGGGCCAGACTGTGGGGCACGGCACGGTCATACAGATACTGGGTCAGCTTGTAGAACGCCTCGCGCATATTATCCAGCTCGCTGGCGTTGGCGTAGCGAACGATGCGGCGATACAGCGCCAGATGGTGCTCAAACGCCAGCAGCTCGGTGGTGTAGGCGTACAGTTCGGTTTCGGTGCGTTCCACCTCACCACTGAGGCCACTGGCTTCAGGCTTGAGCAGTGTTTGCGCTTTTGCCTGCAACCGACAGCGTAACGCCGGGAAGATCAGCTTGGCAAAAGCACCATCGGCAATCACTTTACTGGTGCTGCGCGAGGTACGGGCATCAAACCAGGAATAGGGAATATTCCAGTAGATGGCACGATCCTGAATACCGGAGATCAGCCGCAACAGACTGAAATAGTCGTCTTCGGCCAGCGGCTTTTTGCAGTTGGTGCTGACCCCGATCTGCTGTTCGGTGGCTTTAAGCAGTTGCACGGTTTCCAGCTGCAGCTGGGTCTGGCGTTTGAGGTCCGCCGCGCTGATCAGCAGCGACAGAAACAGCCCGCCCAGTAACCACAGGCTGACTTTTTGTACCCGACGTAAACGCAGGTTGCGCGACCACACTGCCCGACGCAGTGGCTGGGCCAGGTGACGTTCGGCAAACCATTTCTGCCGCGCCAGCTCGGCCACACCCAGTGGTGCGCTGTTACGGTCCAGCGCGCCGCTGAAATAGAAGCCACGCACACTGGCACCGCTCTCATATACGGTTTTATCGAACACTTCACCCAGCACATGGGTGAGGCTCTCTTCCAGCGCCGCCAGCTGGCGGGGAAACAGTACAAAGTCACGGGCATCGGCCACGCTGAGGGTTTCTTCACTGAACCCGGCCAGCTCCGCCGCCTGCAGGTTATAGAGCTGGCGGGTGATCTGATCCAGCCCTTTGCCCACCCACTCCGGCTGGAAGCGGGCTTCCAGTTCATTGGGGCTGGACCAGCCAAAAATCTGTCCCTGCAGCGCTTCAAAGCGCCGCCAGAAGGTACGGTAGCCTGGCACCCGGTCGGTCTGGGTGATGACCACATACACCGGCAGCACAAATTCCAGCTCTTTCTGCAGCAACCACAGCAGGCTGTGCAGCTGGCGCGCCACGGTACGTTGGCGCTCACGGCTACGACTGAGCAGGGTTTCAGCCGAGATGGTCAGCACCACGCCATCCACCGGGCGTTCCGGGCGCAGCTGATTCAAGTCGCGGAGCACCGATTTCAACCCGGCTTCGCCCTCTTCCTGCTGCTGCGCATCGATCAGTACCCCTTTATCCAGCACCTGCCAGGCAGCATGGCGCGGAGAGCGTTTAAGCAGACGGCTCAGCGGATGGGCGCGGTCACCTTTGCCCAGCGCATGCATCAACCGGCTGCGACCACTGTCAGGTTCACCGATCACCAGCAGCCAGGGGTTTTCATAGCGTCCGCCCGGGCCGGTGTTCAGATCCGTCACCAGCGCCAGCAGTTCACGCCACAGCTCTTTGACGGGCTGACGCTGACGCAGGCCACGCCACAGGGTGCTGAACAGTTTGCCCAGCTTCAGGCTGCGGCTGCGGGCACGCATAATCAGCACCAGCACCACGCTCATCAGCAGCAGTGAGATACCGGCAGTAAGGTAAAAAATCCAGATACTCATGGGCCAACATCCTTCAGCACAGTGACAGACCGACGCTCAGGCTGTGATTGACGTTCAGACCGGGGTTGAGGGGGCGGGCTGATTACCGGTGCAGCCGGGCGCTGGGTAGTGGTCGCCGACTGCATCTGCGCTTTCAGTACCCGATTCAGCTCCAGCCCGGTCAGCAGCCACACCGCCAGTGCCACCAGCAAAAAGCCGCCTACACCCAGCGCCATCTTGCGCCACCAGCTGCGCATGGCCGCCAGTTTCTGCGCTTCCTTACCCACCAGATTGAAGTTATAGGCCTGACCACAAGCCTGTTCGGGCAGCTGGGCGTCCAGCCGCAGCTGGTTCAGCTGGTGACGATACTCAGCCAGCCGGTCGGGCTGGTAGCGCAGCTCACCGCAGAACCCCAGTTGCAACAGCATCAGGTAAACAGTGGCCAGCTGGTCGAGATAGACCGGGTTGGTGAACCGGGCCTGCAAGCTGTTGATCTGGCGGAACAGGCGTCGACCAGCAATGGAGGTCTGGTATTGCTGCTCTTCGATCAGATAATCAAACCAGATGTCTCTACCTGCCCAGTCCAGCTGATGGATCAGCATCTCGTCCGCCAGTGCCGCCAGCGCGTAACGCAACTCTTCACGCAGTGCGGGCGCAACGTCAGTACTGTGGCTGAACAGCTCCTCAAATACCCGCTTGACCTGCAACGCCGTGCGCCCGGCCAGTACTTTGGCATCATCCTGATCATCCTCATCTGCCGACTCTAGCTGCTCAGCATTATCCCGCCCCTGCAGCCCCAGCTCCTGGGTAATCAGGTACAGGCGTTCATAACCACTGAGAAACAGATCCACCGCTGCCCGTTCCATCGTCTCAGGCCTCCCCGTTCTTGGCTGGCTGGTAGTAGATAATCTCTTGCGGCGGTGTCAGATCGTCGTCGCCAATCACCACCAGCACTTCGCCCGTCTGAATCACCGGCTGTAATTCCCCTTCGCCACCGAGCGGCTGATTACCCAGCTGATAGAGCTGCGCATCACCCCGTTTAGTTACCCGACTATGGGCCTCCGGCGTCAGCGGTTCATAGCTGGCACCCGGCGAACGCTGGCGCTTGAGCAGTTCCAGCACAGGCCGGGAGCCGATCCGGGCCCGCTCCATCCAGCGCTCCAGGTATTCCGCCGACTGGCCCGGCGCCGGTTTCACTTCGATGATCATCTCGTCCACATTCCAGCCTTCGGCCACGTTGAGCCAGAAGGTGCGATCACGGCCGCGCTGGAAGCGGTGCAGCTGCCAGGTCAGCGGGATGCTGTTGATCAGCTGGTAGATATGCTTCATCACCGTCAGCAGCGAGGCCGCCGGGCGATCATGGTTGTACGCCGGAATCTCGGCCGGTAACGGGTTCGTCTGCAGGGTGGCCAGCTGGCCATACAGGGTCGCCAGCGTTTTCAGCAACTCGAACGGATGGGCACAGCGGGATTTGACCAGCACTTCCAGCGGTGGCAGCGCCACGGTAAAAGCAAACAGCGACTGCGAGCTGATCTGCTGCGTCGCGGCCAGATAACCGGCGTTGTGGCGCAGCTTGCGGACCAGCTGTTCCAGCCGTTTCTGCAGGCTTTTACGCTCCATAAAATCAGCCGCAGAGGCACTGAGCAGCGGCGGCAGTTGAGGGCTGAGTTCAAACTGGCTGGACGGGGTTTTCACCACCTGACACAGGGCGATGGAAATGTATTTGTCGGAGACTTTATCCCCCACCCAAAGCTCGACCTGGGCGCGCATCCGGTCCACCTGGACCTGACCGGCCATGTTGGTTTCATCCACTTCCAGCCGCCCTTCCACGGTATCAAAGCGCTGAGCAGCCCCCTGACCCGAGGCTGAGCCTTCGCTGCGAATGGGTACCCGCAGGTGAACCTGGGCCTGTTTCATGCTGTCCAGATCGACAAAATCAGCCAGCTCAATCGACAGCTCCGCCGGGCGGCCATAGGCTTCACCCAGCTGGATGACCAGCCCGTCGGGCATGACCGCACGCACCTTGCTGACGGTAATTCGGCCCGACTCCAGGTCGGTTTTATCCAGCGCCAGATCCAGCAGCCCCCAGTAAAATGGCTGTACCTGCTGCAGCTGGTGTAACGCCTGACGCTCGACATACAGATCATTCTGCTGCAGGTGCTGGGGGGTCAACAGCATCCCCTCTGTCCACAGCAAAGGATCGTCGATACAGGCGGTTTTCGTTGTATTCACCATAAACTCCAGCCCGGTTGTTCGGTGACCGCAATACGGTCTTTGCGCAGCTGTAACTGCATATCGTCGTAACCGGTGATATCTACCGGCAGCTGGCCGCTTTTATCCAGATAGTTAGCGAACACCATCACCCGCACCGCCTTGTCGTAACCACTGGGCAGTTCGATCTCTGCCAGATTGTAGCCAGGGGGCACCTGCAGGCTGGCCACCTGCAGCTGAGCACCAAAACGGGTCTGCAGTCGCTGACGGTTGTTAAACCAGTCCACCGCGTTGTCTGGCAGCTGGGGCACCAGGGTCTGGTCACGAATAAACAGCAGATCCACCATCACCGCCTGCATCTCGTTGGCATCGCTGTCACTGATCAGGGCGATGCTGCTCAGGCTGGTTTTTGGTTCGCTCAGGCCGGTCAGCTCACCCACCGAACTGCAACCAGTCAGGATCAGCAGCGCACACAGGCTGATCAGTTTTGCTTTTATTGTTGTCATCTCAGTCATCCTCAGCCGATTACCAGTACGCGATTAATACTGGGCACTGCCGTAAAACCCACGGTATTGGGTATCAGTCCGTTCTGGGTGGTCATGGAAGTCATCCGAGCCGCCGGGGCGATGCCACTGAACAGCTTGAAACTGCCCAGAACATAGCGGTCCATAGAGATGATCAGGTTAGACACCACCCCCATCAGCCCCCCTGCTTCATCGCCATTACTGATGGTGCCTGGCGTCAGCAGGTTGTGCACCGAACCGGCACAGTAATACTGGTTAAAATTGGTTGGAATATGGGTGACCGACTGGGCCAGATTGGGGTACGGCAGCGGAACCAGCGCAGGCCCGACGGCGGTTTTACACACATCCGGGAAGGCCAGTGACATGGCGGTAAACTGAGTGGTAGCAAACATACGGTGATCTCCCCTTAACCCATGTGAATAATGTCGGCGTCAACTTTCAGCTCTTTGTCGGCACTGAGCTGTTGACGTTTGCTGTGCAGTTTCAGCAGTTCACGCACGCTGACAGACCAGTCACCGAAGCGGCTGATATTAGTGCGCGCGTTCTGAATCCAGCTGCCCATAACCGTGGTGGTCATCTGGGCTGCCTGCGTCGACAGAGTGCCGCTGGCGGCGGTGATATCACAATCCACCGCGCTGCCCAGCTCCAGGCTCTGGCTGGCCACCAGTTGCAGCTGATCGCCCTGCAACGCCAGCGGCTGATCCAGGCTGCCCAGGGTCAGGGTCTGCTCGCTGCTGCGGGTCAGAATCTGGCTGATAAAAATGCCCTGCTCGGTAGTCACCAGTAACACCTGATCCCCGGCCTGGGGCTGTACCAGGCAGGACACCGCCTGGCGCACCTGACGACCATCGCCAAGCGTCCAGAAATCACCCTCGCGCTGGCTCAGTTCAGCACTGAACCACTGGGGTTGCGTGTCCTGTTGCGGCAGATAGGAAAGCGCTGCATTCATTGTTCGTTCTCCATTGCCAGGCTGCGGCGTTCGCCACGCTGACGCTCGGTATCGGTCCAGCGAGCTGCCTTGAGGATGGCAGTACGCAATAATTTTTTAACCGGCTCCAGCCCGTGCAAAAACGCACGGCTCAGATCAGCACGGTGAAATTCGGTGTTATCCAGCTGAGCGTTGCTCAGGTCCGCCAGCAGCAGATTGGCCTGGCTCAGGTTACAGTCCGTCAGGCGAGCGCTCACCAGGTGGGCTTTGGTCAGATTGGCGGCACTGAAATCAACCGCCTCCAGCTGCGCCTTCTGCCAGACCGTGCCTTCCAGGTTGGCCTGGCTCAGATCACAGCGCTGCAGCTGCGCCTGGGCAAACAGACAGGACATGCCCTGCATCTGTTGCATATCGCAGTCGTTAAAGCGGGCGCGGCTGAAGTCACATTCAAACAGCTGCGCCTGGGCCAGGCTGACCTGATCAAACTGGCTGTCAGTAAAAGTGCAGCGCAGGTACTGCTGGTCAGCCAGTGATTGCTGGCGGAACTGACTTTTCACCAGCAGCACCTGCTCGAAGCGACAACCAGACATATTCAGCTGGCTGAAATCAGTGTCCATCCAGCCACACTGGCTGATCTGTGCCTGGCCAAACTGGCTGCCATTAAACTCACAGCTGGCCATATTGCAGCGCTGCAACTGAACCTGGCGGAAGTCCGCCGCACCGAACTGACACTCGGTCAGCATCAGCAGGGTCAGTTCACTGTGCTGCCAGTCACTGCGCTGCAGATCACAGCGGGTAAAGCTGCACTGACGCAGTACCTGACCACGGAACTGCGCCGCCACCAGCTGGCAGTCGATAAAGTTGATCTGCCCCAACTGCGCCGCGCTGAAATCACTGGCGCTGGCAAACTGGCAGTTAATAAAGGTACAGCCTGCCAGGGCAACCCCCTGCCAGTCGGTGAAGCCGAAACTGACCTGCTCAAACACCGCATCGCGCAGATCCGTGTTGCGCAGCGCCGTCGCTTCGTTCAGCTGGACCGCCTGTACGGGGAGTCCCAGGCTCAGTTTGTGCTGCAGTTGTGCACGGTTCATCAGGGTCATCTCGTTCATGCGGCGCTCCTTTTTACACCCGGGCTGACAATCTCGGGCCAGAGCCGGGTGGTGGTGCTGTCGATCAGACTGGCTTCGGTCAGATCCGCACCAAACAGCTGGGCATCGGTCAGATTGGCGTTATCCAGTTCGGCCTGGCGCAGCACCGTGCCGTAGAAATCAGCATCCTGCAGCTGGGCACCCTGCAGTTGCGCCCCCATCATCGTCGACTGGCTGAACAGTGCGCCGCTGGCCTGGGCCTGCTGTAGCTGAGCACCGCCCAGATCACAACGCAGCAGCCGGGCGTCAGTCCAGTTGCTGCCTTTAAGATCCGTGGCGCGCAGGCCACACTCTTCCAGCCGGGCCTGCTGCCAGTCGCTACCGGCCCAGCGGCTTTCGCCCTCGGCCCCGGTGATCAGCACCTTGAACAGATTGACCTGTTGCAGACGGCAGCGCTGCACCACACAGTGCAGCAAAGCGGCATTTTTCCACTCGATCAGGCTCAGGTCGCACGCATCAAGCTGGCAGCCCAGCCAGCTGAGTTTGTCAGCACGGCTGCCCTGCCAGTCACAATGACGGGCTTGCAGCTGAACCCAGCAGGTCTGATTGAGCAGGCAACCGGCCAGGCTGACCGAACTCAGGCTGACAGCCTGCAGTTGTGACTGGCTCAGATCGCTGCCGTTAAGGTCACAGTCCACCAGCTGGCTTTCAGCCCACTGGCTTTCAGTCAGCCGGGCCTGGCGCAGCTGGCAGCTGTTCAGGCAGGCTTGAGCCCAGTTGGTTTTTGCCAGCTGGGCCTGGTCGAGCTGGCAGCTGTTCAGGGTGGCGGCCAGAAAACTGCAGCCTTCAAGCTGGCTGACACTGAAGTCACAACGGCTGAGCTGAGCCCGTTCAAAGTTAACCCCGCGCAAATCCTGGCCACGCAGATCAACGCCATCCATCACCACCCCGGTCAGATCAAATCCGGCCAGCGATTCGCCCCGCTGCAGCCGTGTGTGTACCAGCTCAGCCAGCGCCTGTACGGCTTCATCGGCCAATGCCTGCTCGCCAGGCTCACGCTGGTAACGCAGGGCCAGTTGCTGCTGGGCCAGCAGTTCAACGCTCTGTTCGTTCAGCTGTGCACGCTGAGCCGGGCTCAGTGGGGCGTAGGCAAAACGGGCCTGCAGCTGTTGCTGGCGCTGCAGCGGGTCGGCCTGGGCCAGCACCTGGGCGGCGCTCAACTGAGCCGGGCTGGCTTTACCCACCGCCCCGGCGGTACGGGCTTTGAGTTTCGCCAGTTTCTGCTCGGCACGGGCCTGGCTGGCGGCCAGCTGTGCCTCGGCGGCTTTGCGGGTCTTACTCAGGTCGATCTGGCCATTGCTCAGCTCACGGGCACTGGGCAGCGGAATATCCAGGCTGCGTGCTGAGGCAGAGCCCGTGTCAGCGTCCTGCGGCACAACCGGTACCGGTGGCAACTGGTGACGCTGACGAAAATCCTCCTGCAGCGCTGCCAGCTGGTCGGCGCGGGCCTGTTCGTCAGCGGCATCAGCGGCGGCCTGGGCAGCCCGTTCAGCCCCCGTCAGCGGTACGATGGGCGGCATCAGCTGGGCTTCATTAAAGGCATGGTCCGCTGCGGTGGCCGGGTCAGTACGCAGGGCCATCAGTTCAGTAAAGTAACCCTGGCGACGGGGCGCATCAGCACTGTCTGCCACCAACAGCAACTGCTGCAGATCCTGACCATCACTGCGGCTGACCTCGGTCTGGCCGTGACAGATCAGCACCGCCAGTTTCTGCCCTGGCAGCAACCACAACGTGTCCGCTTTTAATTCGACTTCACGGCAGGGCTCAGCCTCATTGCCAACAAAGGCACGGGGCCGGATGGCGGGCAGCTGGCCTTCCAGTACCGGTTGCTGCGGGTGCATGCCTTCAATGCAGAAGGTTTCTGCACCGCTGAACGGCTGCGCCAGCCACTGATCCTGCGGGGCCATATTGAAGAAGCGCCAGTCGATATCTTTGGCCAGTCCCGGAAAGTCGTTTTTCAGCCAGGCGTTGTTGTAGGTGCCGGTGTACTGCTGGCGCTGTTTAACGCCGATCGGCAGCGGGCCAAAGCCAGCAGGTGTGTGTGAGGCCTGACCCGGCTTGAGCCGCTGGCCAGGGAACTGCACATTGGGCATCTCACCTTCGTTGCCAGCAAACAGCGCGGGCATTTTGCTGTCGGTGTAGCCCCGGCCCAGCGGGTTTTCGCTGAACTGCGCCCCGCCCCAGGCCCGGCTAAGGTCCGTTGGCATCTGCACAAACGGCTGCGGCTTATCGATCTGCTGCAACGGCAGCAAACCATAACGCCAGCGCCGCTCGCCGCTGATATGCAGGGTTTTATCAATGGCTGGCTGCTCCGCCATACCACAGCGCAGGCGAATATCCATCCCGGTCACCGGCGTGCCCGCCGGGGCAAAGGCATCACCGGCCACCAGCACTTCAGCACCCTGTTTGGGCATGCACTCATCCAGCACCTGCATGGGGCCCAGTTGCGGCAGCAGCCGGGGCCAGCTTTCATGCTCGCTCAGCAAGCTGCCATCACCGCCGATCTCAAAGAACATCAGCGCGCTGACCACCAGGTAATCCTGCTGGCGGTGGCTATACGTTTTATACAGCAGACCGAGCTGCCCGGGCTTGATGATTTTTTTCATGCTCATATCACCGACATAATCCCGGTCAGCAGCTTGGCTTTGAGGGCCGGTAACTTGGCCTCAAGCTCATCTACTTTCATCAGAATTTCTGAGTTGCCACGCAGTTGCACCGAGATGCCGCTGCCAGTCAGGCTGACGCTGGTATCGACGCCGGTAATACTCAGCGAGGCGTTACGGCCGGTCAGATTAAGGCCGGTGGTTGCGCCAACAATCGAGTTGTTAAGCATCGCACCGGTCAGCGAGTTGGTGTTGTGCAGCCCTTCCAGGCTGTTGCTGTTACTCACCCCCACCACGCTGTTGTTATTGCTGGCACCGATGGCCGACGAGCTGCTGCTGGCACCGATGGTGCTGTTGCTCACCTGGCTGCCGGTGATATTGGTGGTGCTGTACACACTGCCGTTATGGGTAGTGGTACTGGTCACTTTGGCGTTATGGGTGGTGGTACTGGTCACCGTGGCACTGCTTTTATAGGTGGTATCACTGGTCACCGGTTCATGATGGGTGGTGGTGCTGCTCACCTTGTCATGGTGGGTCGAGACATTGCTGACATTGGCACCGCTGTGATAGGTGGTGTCCGAGCTGACCGTCTTGTAATGATCACCGGTGTTGCTCACCGTATCGTTGTAGGTGGCGGTGCTGGCAACCGAGCCATTGTGAGTGGTGGTGCTGGTGGTCGCGCCATCAATGGTCTGGGTGCTGGTGTTGTAGCCGGTGATATGGCTGATCGACTCGCTGTCTTTTACCGTCGACTCGCTGTACTGCTTAACGCTGATGGTGCTGTAGCTTTCAACGTTATGGTGGGTCGACTCGGACCAGGCCAGATCATAGTCGGTCCAGCTGCGGGTCTCTTCGCCTTCGCTTTTGCTGTAGTTGCAGCCCACGCTGTGGCTCTCGCCCAGCATGCCGCTACGCCCGGCGATGGCGGTGGAGTAACTCCAGCTGCCGCCAATGCTGTAGCTGACATCTTTAAACACCTGACCGGAGAATTTGCTGACAGCCAGTAATGAACCGTTGCTGTAACGCAAATCAACCATCGCTTTGGCCGTCGCCAGATCCGCACCGCTGTTGCTGAACGGAAACCGCACGCCTTTGCTGTCGCTAAAACTGGTGGAGTAGCTGTTGCCCACATGGCTGTTGGCGGTCCAGTCACCGGGGGTCACCACCAGGGTGCCGTTGTTCTGGATAATGCTCTGGATTTCCGGCACTTCGCCTTCATCGTTGGAGCGGCTGATCAGCACCAGCGCGCCCACTTCCGGCACGGTTTGCATATGCGGTGCCAGCCGTACCCACACCGGAGTGCCATCGGCCCGTTCGGTGGAAAACAGTACATAAACGCCCTCGAACGACTGGCTGCTCGGCGTGGCCGTGCTGTCACTGGGGCTGAAGCTGTTCGGCGAAAACGCATCCTTGTTGTAGTAGCGCCAGTCCGTTGGCTGACGCCCGGAACCATGAGCCACCACCTGAGCCAGGATGGTGCCCTGATGAGTGTCCTGCAAAGCAAACGGGGTGATCAGGGTATTACCGTCCACCCCGGTAGACTGAAACTCATTGCTGTAAGTACCGTCCTGGCTGCATTTGTGCTGCACCGAGGTCAGTACAAAGGCGTGACCATCCAGCGCCGGACGCACCAGCTCGGGCTGTACGCCCGCACCCTGCTCACCACTGACACTGAACTGATAACCGACCCGAAACAGCGCACACTGGCTGCTGCCAGAAAACGTGGTGCCGCCGGTGCTGGCCATATGGGCCTGTTCGCTGGCATGGGTACTCACCTCCTGCTCGCTGCCACCGTAGGGGTAGATGCGGTAGAGGTGGTACGGCAGCTGGCCTTTGTCACGCCCGGTCACGGTATTGCTGGCACTGATCGGCATCGTCTCGGCGTGGTAGCTGGTGTAACCGGCCACCGTAGCGTCCGCCGAGGACACCTGCGCAGTGGTAAACACCGCATTCACCGAGCTGCTGGTCAGGCTCTGCTGATACTGATACTGGGTGATCAGATCATCCTGTTCCGCGCCCAGTGCATCGATAGAGGTGGAGGTGTAACGCAGCTTGCGGCCATCGGTATGCACCTGCGGGTACCCGGCATGGTTGGCAAACACCAGGGTGTGGCTGAGGCCATCGTGACGGAAAAAGTAGTACAGGTGAGCTTTGCCCATCAGCCGCTGAATAAACTCAAAGTCCGATTCACCGGCCTGCAGCCAGTCCTGACGACGGTTCAGCGCCGGGTTGCTGCTCTGGGTCAGGGCGCTGAAATCCACCTGCATAATACTGTGTCCGGCCAGTACCTGTTTGATCGCATCGCGGATATTGCAGTTACGCAGCACCCGGTAGTGATTGCTCAGGGTCAGTTTGAACAGCGCCGGTTTCATGGTCGCCTGATACACGCCCGGCTCACTCATGGCAAAGCTGACGATGATGCCGTTGAACAGCGACAGCTGCGGCGCGCTGCCACTGCGGATCGCCTGGCTGAACCGACGTTCGCCCTGATCACCGGCGCTGGGCAGGTTAATGCCCACCGTCACCGGCTTACCGATCAGCTGATCAAACTGCAGCGTGGTGCCCTGCTGCGGGTCGGTGTTGGCATGCAGCTCCAGCTGGTATTCAAACGGCTGGGAGATACCTTCCTGGCCCTGGAAGCTGACCATGCGGAACAGGTCCGGTCCAATCGGCGCTGCGCCATCGGCCCAGATCGCCACATGCAGAAACAGGTTCGTCCCGGCATAACTGGCCAGTGCGGTCTGTGACATGGGCTCAAGCGGCGTGCTCATTTTCACCTCCCAGTGCTGAAATGGTGTAACTGGCGACCCGGTAAGGCGCGCTCGGCTGATCACCGTCCTGCTCACCCAGCGGGCTCAGCCAGCTGGTGTAGGACAGCCGGGCGGCCAGTGCTGGATCACTGACCAGCGGAATACCGTCACCGGCACGGGCCGACAGTCGCAGCCGGACATTAATGTCGAAACGGTAATGGGTCAGCCAGCGCACGAGTCGGCAGAACCAGCGGTAGCGCTCGCCGCCTGGCAACAGGCCCTGCAGACTGCGGTAGTCCGGCACTTCAATGTTCAGCCCCAGCGCTTTGTGCTGATCCCAGCAGTGGCTGCCCAGCACCGCATCGCTGCCCAGTCGGCTGTTCTGAAAGCCGAGCCGGTTCTGCTGATCTTCATCCAGCGGCAACCAGCCCCCTTCAAACGCGGTCAGCTCCAGCGGCAGGCCCACCAGGCGACGCAGCAACAGCTGCACCACCGAGTGGCTGCGCTGGTTCTGATGCAGCAGCCCGGCCAGGCCCAGCAGATGGCGGCCATCCAGCGGTGCGCCCTCACCCTCGCCCACCTGGCGCAACGGGTCACCATTAATGGCATTAAGCAGCTCGCCAGGCAGTGCATGCTGGGGCTCTTTAAAGGTCAGCTCGGCACTGGAACGGGCTTTCATGCAGTAGCGCAGCGCGTTCAGGCGGTGGTTGAAAATATCCAGGAACACCGCCATCGCCGGGTCACCATCGCGCAGCCGCTGATGGCACAGTTCCAGATATGGCGCAGGCAGCGGTCCCAGCAGGCTGGCCAGCACGTTGTCATTCAGAAACACTTCCACCGGTTGCTGGCGGGCATCCACATGGGCCACTTCGTGGCGTGGATGCTGGTAACTGATGTGGCCACGAAAGCGCACATGCTTGCCCAGCTCGTTGAGCAGTTCGCTGTCGTCGCGACCGCTCACCGGGGCCAGGCGGCGCACCAGCTGCATCAGGTTGAGGCCAGCAAAATTCTGGCGGCTATGGCTTACAGCAGACATTGTTGTCCCGTCCGTGCTGGCCATTTGTGGATCAGTTCGCCATCACCGTCACACAGTTTGAGCTGAACAAAACTGTTGAGCGGGACAAAGTGCGCCAGACATTCACTGAGCACCTGGCCAAACAGCATTACGCTGGTGCGGTCGAACTGTACCGGGTCAATCCGCAGCTCCATTTCGGTGCCGTGGCAGTAACCTTTCCAGGCGTCTTTGCCGACACGGTGGCCGATCATCCGGCAGCGCAGCTGCAACAGGCCGTTAAGCTGGCGCATGGCATCGGGCTGCTGTTCCAGGGCGTGCTGGCTGAGCAGCTGGCGCAGGGAATCCAGCCCGCCTTCATCGTTGCTCATCGGCAGATAATAGCTATTGAGCTGCGCCACCAGCCGACGACTCTGATCACCGGTCAGTGCGGGGGAACTGTGACGGCTGGGCCGTTTCAGCAGCCGCGCCTGTTGCACGGCACCGGGCCGGTCCAGCTGCAGGGGCTGATCCAGCGGCAGCTGGTCGGGCAGCATGCGGTTGGTACACCAGGCACGGCCAATCACGCTGGCACCGGGTGCCCACTCTGGCTGGTAGGCCTGATCCAGAAAACGCAGGTGCAGCTCAGTGCCGGGCACCGAGGGCAGCTGGCTCGGTTCACGCCGGGCCACCCAGTAACCAAACTCGGAGTTACGCTCACCATAGAGCGGCTGCAGAGGCTGCACTTTGCCATCGGGCTGTAAGCAGTTGAGCTCGATCAATGAGTGAACTTCCACCTGAGCATGGCGGAACTGATCACCGGTGGCGGTATATTCCAGCCGACCGGCGCGCAGGGGAATCGGCTCGATCGCCTGGCGGAACAGGTTGATCACCGGCGCACAGTTAAGCTGAAAGCTGTCGTGGTGCGGCGCAGCGCAGGGCCGGTTGAGCAGGAAGTACAGTTCCAGCGTTTCACCGGCCACAAATTCGCCCAGCCCTTTCAGGGTGCCAAACAGGAATTTGTCGGGAAACAGGAAGTACTCACGCAGCAACGGCAGGCCAGGGTTCACGCTGACCTCACCTGGCAACAGGGCATCATCACTGTGCAGGCCGCCAAAGCTGAGCTGATCGGCATCCAGCATTTTTTGTGCGCCACTGTCCGGGTCGGCCAGCAGCACACCGCTGAGGTGGCCGCACAGCAGCTCGTGCAGGCGGAAGCGGTCGCTGCCATTGAGGTAGAACGTCAGCGCGTTCAGCGCCAGCGCGCTGATCGGTTGCTGGTCGGTACTGTTGATCGTCACCCGCAGCACGGACTGAGTGTCACGCTGCAGCCGGTTCAACGGTATATCGGCCAGTCGAGTAAGCGGGGTCATCGCCACGTCGCTGACCTTGAGTGGCCAGGCGTCCGTGTCATGACGGGTAATAAAACGGCACGGCTGATGTTCGCCGCGCAGATTGATTTCGGCGCTCAACGGGGTGTTACGCGTAATGCGCTGGCCCCCTTTGGGCACGTCAAACTGCACCACACTGGCCGCTGGCCAGGGGGCTTCAAGGTGGGGACACAGCGCCGCCAGCAGCTGATTTGGCAGCAGCGCGTCGTCCAGATCCATCTGATAACGCAGTTTTCCGGTCAGGTAAGCAAAGGACTGCAGCATCATTTCGACCTGCGGGTCCGTCGCTTTTTCCCGGTTAAGCGACAACTCATGGGCCACCTCCGGGAAATCGCCAGCAAACCGCACCGACTCCTCCCGCAGGTAGTCGAGCTCTTCAAGGAAGTAGCGTTTCAATGTTTCATCGGCGCGCATCATCCGTTCACTCTCCAGGTTATCGCTTCGCCGTTGCTGGTCAGCTGTGCCGTAATTTGCAGCTGCTTATCAACAACGTCGATCGCTATTATTCGCAAGCGCGGTTCGAACTGTTCAATCCGACGCGCCAGGGCTTCGCCGTAGCGGACCAGGCTGCTGGGGCCAGGCCCCAGCTCCACCACATGGGGTAAGCCAAAATCGAGAATGCCCGGCGGGACATCCTCTTCACTCAGGGTTTCGGTTGCCGTCAGCTGAGCCACTGCCGTTTTCACGGCAGTTTTTAATTGCCAGTCAGGATCACTGGACAAGCGTTCAAACAGCAACTTCATGCCCATTAATCCGTGAACTGGCCAATCGGACGGTTACGCGATACAGACCAGCCAGACATTTTGTTGCCTGCCAGTGAGGTATCAGCGTTCTGTACGGTGTAGGTCCAGAGGATTTCGGTGAAGCTGAGTTTGAACTGCTCAGTCGGCATATCATCCGGGTGCGACTGGAACTGGATCTCACTGATCAGTGCATCACGCAGTTCGAAGGTCAGGATGTTGGCCGTTTTATCGCCGGAGTTACGCAGGATGTAGATGCGGCTTGGCTGGTCTTTACCTTTGCCAATTGGCTCTGCACGCAGGCAGTGCTCGTACATTTTGACCGAGGTCTTATCAACGTACTTGGTACAGGTAAATTCAGTGATCACCGGGCGGCCCGAGGTACGCGCCGAGTTACTCACATCCGTTGTAATCTGCTGTTTCATACCCTGGTGTACCGATACCAGCTCGATGCACTGGCCAAAGTCCTGGCCCAGTTCTTCGGTCAGGCCATCGGCATCAATCAGGCTGCCACCCGTTGCCCAGCCATTGGTATCACCCGAGCCAAACAGACTCTCGGCATTACCTGGCTGTAACAGAATCAGATCCATGGTTTATCTCCTGATCAGGACGGTAGCTCAGCTACCAGACGAATTGAGGTGGTCAGCTCTTCCAGCTGGAAGTGCGGTTTCAGGAACATGGTGGCGTTGTATACGCCCGGACGCCCTGGTACAGCGGTAACATCAACACGGGCTTCACGCAGTGGGTAGGCTGCTTTAACTTCCTGAGTCGCTTCGTCATCCAGCAGGATGTACTGGGCGATCCATTCGTTCAGGTAGCGCTCTACGTTACTGCGGGTCATAAAGCTGCCGATCTTGTCGCGCATGATCACTTTGACGTAGTGGGCAAAGCGGGACGCTGCCAGTACGTAAGGCAACATGGCCGACAGCTGGGCATTGGCATTAGCCGCTTCAGACAGGTATTTCTTCGGCAGGTTGGCCGTCTGGCCACCGAAGAACGCTGCTTTGTTGGTGCCTTTACAATGACAGGCGGCGATAAAGCCCAGGTCATTCAGTTCTTTCTCACGACGGTCGGTAATCGCAACCTGAGTCGGACACAGCAGACCCAGATCACCATCGGCGGTGTCGTACGTCAGGTTTGGCAAACCTTCCAGCAAGCCACCGCCTTCTACACCACGGATCGCCGCGGTCCAGCCAAACAGGCTGAAGGAATGGGTGATACGCTGTGCCATAAAGTAAGCCGGGTTGCCCCACAGGCAGTTACTGTTATCAACGCTGCCCGCGCCTTCGTCATAGTCATCGCCAATCAGCTGTTCTGGCAGTACTTCGCCATCACGCATAACCGGCACCACAACCTGCTCTTCAAAGCGCAAACCTTCAGCCGCCAGACGTTTTTCACCGTATGGCAGACGCAGCAATACCCGTGGCAACGTCAGCGCCACATAACGGGCATCTTCAGTTTCACGGAACGCACGCCACTGGTTCAGCTCAGCACTTTCAAAGATCTTCGCCAGGTCACGGGGTTTGGCCAGCATATCGAAGGATTTGAGGCCGAACATGTTCTGATCAGTGGAGGAGATAAACGGCGCATGGGCCGCTGCCGCCACTTCGGAAATTTTCTCCAGCAGGGCAATATCACGCGGGCCACGGCCAAAGTAGAAATCACCCACCAGCAAGCTGTAAGGCGCGCCACCGTAAGTGCCGTATTCCGCTTCATAGATCAGCTTGAAGATATGGCTCTGGTCAAACTCGACCGCTTTTTCCAGATCATCCTGCAGCTCATCACGGCTGATGTTCATCACCCGTAGCTTCAGCGATTTACCGGTTTCAGAGCCCACCACCAGGTGGTGCAAACCACGCCAGGACGCTTCCAGTGCCTGGAAGTTGCTATCGTGCAGGATCTGGTTCAGCAGGCCAGTCATATCAGTGTCGATACGAGCAACCAGGCCATCCAGGTGTTTGGTCACACTGCCCTGCAGGGCGGTGCCAGACTGCAGCGGGGCAATCAGCTGTACGGTGAAATGACCCACGGCATTTTTGAAGTGGCCCAGCTGGCTGTCGTTGTAGCTGCTCAGCGAAGCTGGCAGGTACGCAGCGACGTCCGTCAGATCAACCGCAGCCCAGTCTGCCGGGGACACCACAATCGCCGCCGCCGGCTCAGCACCTTCTTCGGCCTCGTCGCCAGCCGCCGCCGGAGTACCGACAAACAGCTCGACCAGCCGGTTACGGGCTGTATTGGCATCGCTGTTGTCAGCCAGCAGGGTTTCCACCGCCAGCTCAACTTCGTCGTCGCTTTCGATACGTGCCTGAATATCACGCAGGCCCGCACGCTGCTCGAACAGCTCGGTCAGTGGCTTGAACTGCTTCACCACCGCCAGCGGTGAGAAGTCGTCCAGTTTGTTAAAGCTCAGCGTCGATTTCTTCGCTTTGCCAGTAGCCGCTTCGGTGAAACCAAAGCTGATACCTGGACCAAATGAGGCCATAACCCCATCAAAGCTCTCGGCATCAATCTCCACCATCTTGCGCTCTTTGACCGGCGCACGTGCAACCACAGGTTTGTCACCCGACAGGTCGGCAAAAATGCCAACAATGAACGGCAGCTCTTTTTTCTCTAAAGCGCCACCGGTCTCAACGTCATAGGTAATTTTCACCCGTGGAGGACGTCGCCGCGTCAGCATCTTCTGGATACTTTCTGACATCGGTTCCTTTTCCTTTATTTCATATCAGCTATGTACAGTTGCAGCGGCGATAACCCGGCTACGCCAGACTGGCCGCAGTCGTTTTACCCTCGCCACCTCAGTTAAAACTGTGGGGTTTTCGATACAACACCGAACCAGCGCCGGTGTTGATCCGCTCGACCTGACCATCTTCCTCCAGGCTGTCGAGCGCGTTTTGCACCAGTTCCAGTGCATCGTTATAGCGCTGCCGTGCCAGCCACCAGCGGGCCACACCTTCAGCGGTTTCAGACGCATCCGGGCAATGGGCCAGATAACGCTGGATGGCCGAAGCCACCGATTTAATATGATCCGGGTCCGCGACTCTCACAGACAGTTCCTCTTTCGCTATCGATTGTTCAATGGATACATTCAAGATACGTGCCAGAATCACAAAAACAATATAAATAACTGATATTTAAAGGTTTTTATATATTAAGCGAAGGTAAAGCCAGGGCAGAAATACCCGACAATCGAATCAGTCAGCGGGGGAATAACGCGAGGCACCGGGGTACGAACGCCCTGCCTGGGCAAAGCTGCCCCAGGCTGTGGAATGGAAGATGGGCGTGTCCGTTGAGTGGTCAGCTTCCACGTGGCAATGCATAGCCTGGGGATATGATGCTGTTTGATGCAGGGCTACAGTCGGCCAGTCTGCTATGGGCTATCGCGGGTGGAATGTGCCTATTTCTGATTTCGGTCCTGCCTGCTGGCACATCAGCCCCCAGACGCAAGAACGGCGACCCTGATCAGGGTCGCCGTTCGTTTTATCAGTGCTGACGCAGACTTCAGCAGTTGTACTGTTCGCGCTCAATACCGTATTTTTCAATTAACCGGGCGAAAGAGCGACGTTCTTTCCCGGCCAGCCGCGCCGCCTGGGAGATATTGCCCTGGCACTGGGTCAGCACCCGATCCAGATAGCTTTGCTCAAAACGGGCGATTGCCTGGTTCTTCTCATCATTGAATGAGGCGATCTCGGTAGCACGCAGGTGATCTGACTGTGGTGTGTCACTGGATCGCGCTTCCTCATGACACGGCGGCGCAACAACAGGCAGGGTCGGTTCACGGACAGTAACCTCTGGCAAACCTTTCACCTGCGGCGCATGAATGGTCCGGCCCGGGCTGAGCACATAGAGTTTATGCAGGTAATTTTCCAGTTCGCGAATATTACCTGGCCAGGGGTAGGCTTCCATCCAGACCATGGTCTCTGCCGACAGATATTTAACCGGCTGCGCATAGTTACGGCTGAGCCGGTCGATAAAATAGCTGGCCAGAATCGCAATATCTTCCACCCGCTCGCGCAGAGGCGGAATATCAACACCCAGGATATCCAGCCGGTAAAACAGATCTTCGCGAAACAGACGTTCGCTGATCAGTTTTTCGATCGGCTGATTGGTCGCAGCAATAATACGCACATCGGCTTTCAGGGTTTTTTCCGACCCCAGCGGACGATATTCCTGGTCCTGTAAAAAACGCAACAGCATCACTTGCGCTTTAGGTGACAGGCTATCCAGTTCATCGAGAAATAATGTACCTCGCGCCGCCTGCTGCACCAGGCCCGAGCGACGCTGCTTGGCGTCAGTAAATGCCCCACGCTCATAGCCAAACAGTTCGGCGATAAACAGGTCGTCGTTATAAGCACCACAGTTTACCGGCACAAAGGGCCCGTTCTGGCGCTCGCCCAGATAATGCAGTGCCCGCGCAGCCACTTCTTTACCAGTGCCAGTTTCACCTTTGATTAATACGGGTGCATCAAATTGTGCCATCCGTTTAAGCACATCCACCAGCTGAGTAAAGGCAGGGCCAGCACCCGCCATATTCAGTTCAATGGGTAATGGCGCAGGCGGCTTGTAATACCACTGACTAATCTCACGTGTCAGTGTTGGAATACAACCAGACCAGCAGATGACATCACCCGGTATACCTGCTGCTACCTGGCTATCAAAACAGATCACCAGATCAGCACTGTCTGGCGATAATGGCGCAGACTGGCCATCGCCGATCACCTGTACAGACAGTCCTTGCAAGGCAGATGAGTGCTGCTTCGTTTCTTCTCTGACCAGAATACCTGCCGCTTCAAATGCAGGCAGCACCTGTTGCCGCTCGATCTCGGAGCTGAAAAAATCAACATGTACGATCAGAAAATCCATTATTATCCCTTGATACACTAGGCATTAGTATTCACACAGCAACCGCAGATAAAGCTAAATTAGTTCGATCTAATTAGATTCTGCCTGACGTGTAGTTTCATACCTGAAAACCACTGAAAAATGGGTCCGTCTAACAATTCAGAACTCTTCACCGGTGACAATATCTCTGATACATACGACCAATCAATGACATTTACGACCACGAGTAGTTATATTTTATTGATTTTGATTCATTCTGCAAATGTTTATTCAACATTATCTATAATAATTTTTATTGCCACCAGGTAAAGCACTATTACATCAGACTTTTGGTTGACAAATAAACCGGACAACCGCCCTGGTTCATATAATTTAACCAGCATACTCTGTCATGAATAAATACTTACCATTGGTAAAACTAAAAATTACTGATGATCGTGAAAGTAAATTTATTGAAATACTGCCGACACCTCGACACAGAAACTCTAACAAAGGGATTGTGTAAAAATGTGAAGGAAGTATGGAGAATAACGCAGGCGTAAGTCAAAAAAGTATTCACAGCATTTGAGTATCATTTTTATTTAGGCATCTTATCAACACGGCAAAGTAAACTAAACAATCCTGCAGGCTATGCCAGGCGGTGGTTTAAGAAATCAACATTAAAGTTATCCACATTTTTAGAAAAAATCAGTGGCTAAAGTTACCCACAATATTCATGTAAATTTACAATTCTGCCAACCATAAGCAAAGCCCCAGCTGGATAAGAAGACTCTATGACACCTGCAGCCAGACCCTGCAGCCAGACCCTGCCGCTGACAGAGCAGGCTGCTCGCCTGCCCTGCATTCACAGCGTGGTTCAATACGGGCCAGTGGTGGTAGTCCACTCACCAGATCAGCGTTGTGCCAGTACAGCCACCGTCAAGGCCGTGGATAGTGAGGGTTCCTGCTGTACCAGCTCAGCCAGTTGCTGCAGCCGTGCCGCGCCAATCTGACCGGTCAGCGCATAGCCCATCTCACCCTGGGTCCAGCTCAAGGTTGTCAGACCCTGCTGCTGCTGTGGTGACAACGGCGTTCTGGCTTGCCACTCACCCCGGCGGATATACAGGGTTACCCGCTCACCTGCATCATCCTGATACATAAACTGTACGGCCATCCGATTAGTCGAGGGCAGCAACCGGCCACCAAGCAAACTGAACTGCCGGGCCTGTAACGATGGCGCGACAATCCGCCGTTGCATCCGGCTGGATACCCAGCGCTGCAAATCTGCTACCCGGTTTGCCCCCAGCTCGACCGGCCTGCCAGGGTCAGAGGCGTACATCTGATGGGCATACTGCGCGGGCGCTGTCAGCTGCTGCTGCACCAGCGACGCCGGTTGCAACTGCAGATCTCTGGCCAGCCAGCCGGCGCTGGCCGTTGCCACCATCAATAACACCGCCGCCGCTGCACGCCAGCCAGCACCCAGCTGACGGTGCCCGGCGGGGGCCACAAGCGGCAGTTCTGACGGCTGATATAGCTGCTGAATATCCACCCCCTGCTGTTGCCAGTCGCGGACCTGTTCAGCATCGACCGGGTGGGTCGACAGCCATTGTTCAACTTCCCTGCGCCGCTGCTCGCCAAGCTGATTATCCACGTAGGCATGCAGATCATGCTCAGTAACTGGCTGGTTTTGTGACTTCATTTTACCCGCCTCAACATTCGTCCGGTTTTTGGCTCACGGGCCAGCTCGTTGCGTAGCTGTTCCCGTGCCCGGTGTAATCGTGACATCACCGTTCCTTCAGCAATATTCAGTACCTGCGCCACCGTTCGATAAGGCATCCCTTCCAGGGTCACCAGCAGCAGGACTTCGCGCTGCTCTACCGTCAGTTGTTGCAGCGCACGCTCCAGTTCCGCCAGTCGCTGATCCTGCTCCGCGTCAGCCACCGACAACAGCGGCTCGGCCAGTGACTCAAGTGGATACAGTTCCGGCTGGCGGCCTGAACGACGGTGTTCAGATATATGCAGATTGTGCATCACCGTGAACAGCCAGGCCCGCAAATCGGTATCGGGCTGCCACTGATCCAGCCGCTCCAGTGCATGGGCCAGGCTCTCCTGTAACAGATCTTCCGCTGCTACAGTACTGCCCGTAAGCGCCCGTGCGTAGCGCCGCAGGCGAGGGATCTGTTCCACCACCTGGTCACGGACGCGGCTCTGCTTTCGGAATGGGTTAAACATGTCAGGGCAGCGGTGCAGGCGTGGTGAATACCCAATCCTGCGACGGTGCCTTCACAACGGTGTGACAACTGATGCACGCCTGCTGCGCGTCGGCCTGATCGCTCCAGGGCTTCTGTTCCTTTCCCAGCCAGCGTGCCCATCCCCAGCCCGTTCCGTTGGTGTATTTTTTCGGGTCTTTAAGCATAAATTCCGCATGGACAAAGGTTTTCGGCGATATCGCCGCTGGCCAGTATTTTTCTTCGGTCTGTTTCCAGACCAGCTTGCCCAGAATAGTGCCCGTTGGCCAGGGCGCCGTCTGCCCTTCTCGAGCGGCTTTAACCGCTATCTCATTGCCGATGATGGCACGCAGGGTATTGTTATCAACCCGATGGGAAACCGAAATAACCGGCCAGTCCTTATAGTCCTGGGGCAGCTCTATACCATTCGGTGATGGCTGTACTTCCCCAGCCTGTATATGTGAAGCCATGCAGAGGCTCAGCAATGTCAGTACCGTCGATAGTGTTGTTGTGGATCGCATCATCTGTCCTGTCTATCCGTCATTAATCGGTTACGTCTATACAGGTAAACGCTGCACCTCACCGTTTATTCCACCAGCTGCCGATTTTTCTGCTCTTTTCTGCCGCTTCAGGCCGTGCCCATCGCTTAACGAAAACCTCTCGTCTGAAACCGCCAGACTGGTCGGCACTTTCGCCGCGCTGGATCAACTCTTTTGTAACCCGCTCTGTCTACAATAGCGCCCCTCAGTCCGTAACTGATTTTTTGTAACATTCGATTTTGTGCCATTCAGGGAGACAGTATGGCCCGCTCTGTTGTATCGCTACTGTTATCACTGCTGCTTGCAGTCCTTATCTATACCCTGCTACCGGTCGCTCAGGATGTCCGGCTTGGTCTGGCTTTACTCTGCCTGATCGGCCTGTTCTGGATGACGGAAACCTTTCATGTCAGCGTCACGGCGTTGCTGGTTCCCCTGCTGGCTGTGCTCAGCGGCACCTTTGATGTCAAAGAAGCATTTTCACAGTTTGCCAACCCGATCATTTTTCTGTTTCTTGGGGGCTTTGCGCTGGCCGCCGCCATGCGTGAGCAAAAACTGGATCAACGTATCGCCGGGATTGTTCTGGGAATGGCAAAGGGCCGGCTGGGACACGCCTGCACCCTGCTGTTTCTGACCACCGGCTTTTTGTCGATGTGGATCTCCAATACCGCCACAGCTGCCATGATGCTGCCACTGGCACTGGGTATGCTCAGTCATATTCGCTATGAAGAGCAGCCACGGACCTACTGGTTTGTATTACTGGGCATTGCCTACAGCGCCAACATTGGCGGCATCGGTACGCTGGTCGGCAGCCCACCGAATGTGATCGCTGCCGCCGCCGTGGGCTTCAGCTTTGCAGACTGGGCCCGCTTTGGCATCCCGATTGTACTGGTGATGCTGCCGCTGGCACTGCTGATCCTGCGGCTGCTATTCAAACCCCAGCTCGATACCCGGATTGAACGGCCTGCAGCGCCTGGCGCGATGACTTTGCAACAATGGCTGACACTACTGGTATTTGTGCTGACCGTTGCCTGCTGGTTATTCAGCAAACCACTGGCGGGCTTCGTCGGTGTAGATAAAGGTTTTGACTCTCTGGTCGCACTTAGCGCCGTATTACTGCTCTGCGGTATGCGATTGACACAATGGACCAGTATTCAGAATTCGACCGACTGGGGGGTGTTAATGCTGTTTGGCGGCGGCCTGACGCTGTCTGCGATGCTCAAAGCAACCGGCACCAGTGTGTTCCTGGCTCAGACCATTACGGATCTGCTACAGGGGGCACCGTTATTGCTGTTTTTATTGGCCGTAACACTGTTTGTGGTAATGCTGACGGAAGTCACCAGTAATACTGCCAGTAGCGCCCTGCTGGTGCCGGTGTTTGTCTCCATTGCCGATGCTATGGGACTGCCAGCGCCAGTGTTAGCTGCACTGATTGCCATTGCGGCCTCCTGTGCCTTTATGCTGCCCGTTGCCACACCACCCAACGCCATTGTTTTTGGTTCCGGCTATCTGCAGCAAAAACAGATGATGCGCGCCGGAGCCACCATGCATGCCTGCATGGTGACACTGATCGGCACGGGTGCCTGGCTGATACTTTAATGCCATCACCGGTTACAGGGGTACAAATGAAAAAAGCCTCACCCAGGGGTGAGGCAAAACTGAGCACATTTCGATCGGTCTGCTTACCCCAGCAATGCAGGGTCCTTATTGCTGTGCTGCAACTTGAACCGTGACATCTGCTGCTGTAACGAGGCAGCCAGCTCGTTCAACTGATTAGCCGCAGCACTGGTTTCATCCACCATCTGGGCGTTTTTCTGGGTATTACTATCCATCGAACTAATCGCCGCTGTCAGTGAGTTAATGCCCTGCGACTGCTCCTGACTGGCCGAGGTTATCTCAGCCACCCGTTCAGCCACCGCATTAATCTGGCCAGTAATCTGCTCCAGTGATTCACTGGAGCTCATCACCTGCTGCGTACCGGCATCAACTTTGGCGACAGAATTGCTGATCAAATCATTGATTTTTCGCGCCGACTCCGCAGATTTCTGCGCCAGCACTCGAACTTCACTGGCGACGACGGCAAAGCCTCGGCCATTCTCACCCGCCCGCGCCGCCTCGACGGCAGCATTCAATGCCAGCAAATTGGTCTGGAAGGCGATGGAATCGATCAGGCCGGTAATCTCTTCAATCTCTTTGCTGGAAGACTGCATTTCACGCATCGCACTGAGGGCTTCGCGCATAATATCGCTACCCTCTTCCGCTTTAACTCGCGCAGTTTCAGCGATGGTACTGGCACTGGTGGAGTTTTCTGCATTCTGTTTAACCGTCGCGGCCATCTCCTCAGTACTCGCCGCAGTCTCCTCCAGCGCAGCGGCCTGACTTTGGGTACGGTCAGACAGGTTAGCGCTGCCAGTGGCAACTTTACTGGCCGATCCTGCCACCTGATCGGCAGACTGACGAATCTGTGCAACGGTATTCCGGGTGTTTTCGACACTTCGGTTCAGTGAGTCCTTAAGCACCTCGAGTGCGCCTTTATAGTTGCCACTGATGGTCTGAGAAAGATCACTCTCACTCTGTGCTGTTGCAACCCGATTGATCTCCATGATCGCTTCTTCCAGATTACCAACGGCCCCGTTGATTGTCTGCTTGAGCTGGTCAAATTCCCCTTCCATAGGAGCAGAGATGCGGTGTTCAAAACTACCGGCTTCGACCTGTTGCATGATTTGAGTAATAGACTTTAACGCCGCACGATTGACCTCCACCGTCCGGCTGACCGCCTCAGCAGCAACCTTGAAACCACCCTGACTGTCAGCATCCATACTTTGGCTGAAATCACCGTGGGACATCGCTGTCATCACCTGATTAAGCTGGCTCATCAAATCAGAAATCTGCGAGGCACTGCGGTTTACTGAGCTTTTGAGTTGCTCAGCATCCCCTTTCATATCGGTGGTAATGCGCTGTTCAAAATTGCCCTGAGCGATCTGCTGCATCACCGCGCTGGTATCGGTAAACGTGCGTCGAACAGAACTGAGAAAACTGTTCAAGCTGTTTGCCATCTGCCCTACTTCATCCTGGCTGCGCACTTCCGCCTGTAGTTTAAAGTCACCACTGCTTTCTATGCGCTGCAGAGTGTTCTGTAATGTCTGTAGTGAGCCATTCACCCCAGCCACAATTACCTTGGTAGCCACTGTCACCAGAATCAGCACCATAACCAGCGCCACCGTATCCGTCACAACGGAAGCCACTGCGCTTGAGCTCTGTCGTTCTGCCAACCCCATTACACCAGAAGAAAGCCTGTCTTCCAGACCCTTCAAATCATTTATCTTCAGGCTAATAGCCTCAAACCAGCGGGCAGAATCTACACCGAAATTACCCTCATAATTCTGGTTCCTGGCAATCTGACGAAACTCATTCACCGCTTTGAAATTAACGCCCTGCGCAAGCTTTTGATACAACGCCAACTGATCATCCGAAGCATAGGCTGAGAACATATCCAGATAGTTATCCTGGGCTGCAACCAGACTGATAAAACGTTCATAGAACCCGGGCGAAAACTGGTCAGCACCAAAGGTAGCGGTCAGCACGGCTCGCTCTACGCCAGCTCGCTCCTTACTTTGTAACAGACTGGCATAGGCAATAATCGCATCGGTTGTTACCGCCTCAGTACTGGCCAGACGCATCTTTTCCAGGCCGCTAATAGCGATGGCATGATTTTTAGTATAAAAACCTAATGCTGCGCCGGTAGCCAGAGCACCACTATCCACCTGCTGTCGGGTTTTTTCCAGCATAACCAGTCGCTTATCAAACGCGGAAAGCGCCTTTTGATAGTAAGCAGGTAACTGGTTTGGCGGCAGCTCTATTTTAAGCGCTTCGTAATCCCCTATACGCTGATCAAGGCTCGCTCTCTGGTTTTTCAACTCGGCGCTAAACCGAGTGCGCTGGCTTGCCAGAAAGCCACCCGTCAGGCCACGTTCTTTCTGCGATTCATGTACCAGTGCCCCTAACGTCTGGCCGTAACGCGCCATGCTCAGCAAATTGCTTGCCTGAGAGGAAAGTGTCAACCGATCAACGATTGTAAGGCTGGCAAAGAAAAATAATGCCAGGATTGGCACCAGTAGCATAACCAGTAATTTATTTCGAATAGATAAATTATTCAGTGCATTCACGTTAGACATCCCTGTGTTGGGAGTTATTCGCCAGTCGAAATAGCCAACGGACGACGGGGGGTGTCAAAAGTATTCGACAGTGGACAACCGTTGTTAAAAAGTAGGTAAGTAATTCCGGCTAAGCAAATTAAACCCCTTCTTTTTACTTTCCCGGCGGGTAAACAGACGCTCAATCAAAATAAAAGAAAACTCTTATGTATAAAAAAGGCTCCTGAGTCACGGACAGCTCCCTCCATCATTCACTGGTAAACACCACCACCTGGACTAAAGTTGTCATATACGATGTCTACATAAGTAATGTCTGCGGTAGCTACCGAACGCCAGCCAGCTTTTGCAGCGCGACGGAATAACCGATGAACAGGGGTATCAATGGATATGAACTCAATAAAACAGCAGATAAACACCTGCATATCACTGACTCTGCTGACTCTGACATTACTGCTGTGCCGTAGCGCCCAGGCCAACGAGAATGTTGTGCTGCAGCTACGCTGGACTCACCAGGCCCAGTTCAGCGGCTATTACGTTGCCAAGGAAAAAGGCTTCTATCAGGCTGTCGGGCTGAATGTCGAAATTCGTGAAGGGAAGCCTGGCCTGATACCCTGGCAGGAAGTGATTTCCGGACGAGCCGACTTTGCCGTAGACAATGCCAATGCCTTTACCGCGTTTAGCGAAGGGCAGCCACTGGTGGCCATGGCGGCAATTCTGCAACGTTCTCCCTCCGTTTTTATCGCCCTGAAAAGCAGCCAGATAAAAACAGTGGAGGATTTTCGCAACCGCACCGTAATGATGTACAGCGGCGCTCAGGACCCGGAACTGCTGGCACTGCTGAAATCAGCTAACCTCCAGTTCGATGAGCTTAACCTCACCCCTGCCACCGCCAGACTGCAAGACCTGATCGATGGCAAGGTTGATGTCAGCCATGCCTATCTGACCAATGAACCCTGGTCACTGGAACAGGCAGGCATTGAGTTTCGTATATTCAACCCACACCACCATGGCATCAATTTCTACAGCGATCTTATTGTCACCCACCGCAACACGGTACTGACAAACCCGCATCAGGTTGAAGCCTTTCGCGCAGCCAGCCTGAAAGGCTGGGACTATGCCCTGCAGCACCCAGAAGAAGCACTGGATATCATGGAGCAGCACTATTCGGTGAGCAAAACCCGAGATCATTCTCGCTATGAAATGAATATGCTGCGTGAAATGATTATTCCTGAACATATCGAGCTCGGCAGTATGCGCATCAGCCATTGGCAGAAAATAGCCAAAGACCTGCGCCGTATGCACCTTATTGATGACAAGCCACTTGATATTGATAGTTTTCTTTTTATGCCCGTTACGGAGGCGGCGGCCAATAGATCGATTCCATGGATGGTACTCGCCACAGCCTTACTTGCAGTTACGCTGCTCTGCTCCGCCGGGCTACTGTGGCTGGGCCGCCAGCTCAGGGAGGAGAAGATACAACGCAAGCAGACCGAACAGAAACTGCGCCACCTTGCAGCCCACGACCCACTCACCCAGCTACCGAACCGGGCAGCACTGATTGAACAGTTAACAATCCTGCTCAAACTGGCCCACCGGCATCACAGTACGCCCGCTCTGCTTTACCTCGACATAGATGGTTTTAAATCAATCAATGAACGCATGGGGCAAGCTCATGGTGATGATCTGTTAATCAGGTTCGCCAACCGCATTCGTAGCACCCTGCGCGAAAGTGATATTTTTGGCCGGTTAGGAAGCGATCAATTCTTACTGATCGTCGATGAGTCAACAGAAGAGGGCAGTAGCCATCTGGCGATGAAAGTGATGGCCCAGCTGAACAAGCCTTTTACTGTTTCAGGTAAGGAAATACACATCAGCGCAAGTATCGGTATTGCGCGCTATACCGACTGCGGTGAGAGTGCCGACGAACTGATTCGTCGTGCCGATAAGGCAATGTTTAAAGTCAAAAAAAGCTTTAAGGCAGGGTTTATTATGGCCCACCCACCTGCCGGCTTATCAAAAGGGACTACCCAGCCCTGATCAAAAACTTCTCTTCTGACAGCTCAGGCGGCTATGGGTTGTTTCAGAGGAATATGACGATTACTTGAATTCCCCCGATGCTGCACGGATAATCGCTCAGGATTACACAAAATCAAGACTGTAGACGGTCTTACCAATTGGGCAGATTGGTGCGCTCGCTCACCCACTCCAGAGCGCGATTTTGCGATCACACAAAAATAATCCGAAGGTATCACTTACTATGAAAAAGCTTATCAAGTCAGCTGTTGCGGCTGTGGCATTGCTGGGTGCCAGCGCATCCATGAACATGGCAACGGCAAGCGAGTCTGTACTCAACGATGTTCTTAAACGTGGCGAGTTGCAGGTCTGCTTCGACGCTGGCTACATCCCGTTCGAAATGAAATCCAAAAAGGGCGATTTTATCGGCTTTGATGTGGATTTAGGCAAAATGATGTCCAAAGCGATGGGCGTCAAGTTCACACCGGTTAACACAGCCTGGGACGGTATCATCCCAGCACTGCTGACCAAGAAGTGTGATGTCATCATGGGCGGTATGACCATCACAGCACAGCGTAACCTGCAGGTTAACTTTGCTGACCCTTACGTTGTTATCGGCCAGACCATTCTGCTGCGCCCGGGCCTGGAAGGTAAGATCAACAGCTACAAAGACCTGAATAACCCACAGTACAAAGTAGCCACCAAGCTGGGCACTACCGGCGAACAGGCTGTTAAGCGCCTGATCAAGAAAGCTGAGATCAACCTGTTTGAAACGCAGTCTGATGCGGTACTGGAAGTCGCCAACGGTAAAGCGGACGCCTTCGTTTACGATCTGCCATTCAATGCGCTGTATGAAGCACAGAATAAAGGCCAGGTTGCTCATATTGAAAAACCATTTACCTATGAGCCGCTGGGCTGGGCTGTCCGTAAAGGTGATCCAGACTTCCTGAACTTCCTCAATAACTACCTGCGTCAGATCAAGGGCGACGGTAGCTACGACCGTATTTACAACAAATGGTTTAAATCTGACGCCTGGCTGAAACAGGTTCAGTAATAGCCCGATCGTTGCAAGACTGACTACAGCTCGGGGCGACCGGGGCTGTAGTTTTTTATTTCCCCCCCCAGACATTTAACCCAGGGCCCACCTATCCATGCATGCGAAGCAGAAAACCTGGCTATGGAATGCTGTGTTTGTTGGCATTGTGTTTGCGCTAAGTTACAGCGTTTACTTTGCCAGCCAGAAAATCGAGTACAATTGGCGCTGGGAGCGCGTTGTACCTTACATTATTAATACCGATGCCCAGGAAATTACCGCACCCGGCGATGGCACAGTCGAAATCGACGAACGCAGCCACCAGTTGACCTTAGTGGTAGACGGCGAAACCACCCCCTTTGTAGTGAAAGAGTACACCGAGCTGCAAGTCAGTGATGGTGATCTGATTTTCGAAGGCGACACCCTGGCCACACTGGAACAGTGGCAGATTGGCCCATTGATTGATGGCCTGATTGTTACCATCGAGATCTCGGTTTACTCGCTGATTATAGCCCTGGTGCTCGGCCTGGTGATTGGTCTGATGCGTATCAGCGCCAATCCATTGCTGCGTAATATGGCAATTCTCTATATTGAGGTGATTCGCGGAACACCACTGCTGGTACAGATTTTCATCATGTACTTCTTTATTGGCACGGTGATGGATCTGGAACGCTTCACCGCCGGTGTGATCGCTCTGTCTGTCTTTACTGGTGCCTATGTCGCTGAGATTATTCGTTCTGGTATCCAGTCGATTCCCGTTGGCCAGATGGAAGCCGCCCGCTCGCTGGGTATGAGCTATCCCAAAGCGATGACCTTTATCATCCTGCCACAGGCGTTCAAACGGACGTTGCCACCCATGGCGGGCCAGTTTATCAATCTGATCAAAGACTCCTCTCTGGTCTCCGTGATTTCTATTACCGACCTGACCAAAGCTGGCCGTGAAGTGGTCAGTGGCAGTTTCGCACCGTTTGAAGTCTGGTTTACCGTTGCCCTGCTTTATCTGGTACTGACCAGTGCACTTTCCTGGGCAATTCAACGTTTGGAAAAGAGGCTCTCCGCCAGTGACTGATACAGCTGATAACATCATCGTCGCCACCGATGTCGAGAAGTATTACAACAATGGCGCGCTGCATGCTCTGAAAACGGTCAACACCACCGTAAAACGTGGCGAGGTCGTGGTGATTGTTGGCCCTTCCGGCTCTGGTAAATCAACGCTCCTGCGTACCCTGAACCAGCTGGAAACCATCGAAAGCGGCACTATCATCGTTGACGGCGTCGACATGTATGACCGCAATACCAATATCAACAAGCTGCGCGAAAATGTTGGCATGGTGTTCCAGGGCTTTAACCTGTTCCCGCACAAAACAGCGCTGGAAAATGTAATGCTGGCCCCGCTTAAAGTGGCTAAACGCCCCTTGGCTGAGGTTACCGAGCATGCCCGTGAACTGATGTACAAAGTCGGCCTGGCGGACCGGATGGAAAACTACCCATCCCAGCTGTCTGGCGGACAGATGCAACGCGTCGCTATCGCCCGTGCACTGGCCATGCGTCCAGACATCATGCTGTTTGATGAGCCAACATCTGCACTGGACCCGGAGATGGTCGGCGAAGTTCTGGATGTGATGAAGAGCCTGGCAGCAGAAGGTATGACTATGGTTGTGGTAACCCATGAGATGGGCTTTGCCCGCGAGGTTGCTGACCGGGTACTGTTTATGGAAGAAGGCGCACTGCTGGTTGACGCCAGCCCGGATGTCTTTTTTGACACCCCGCCTCATACCCGCCTGAAGCAGTTTCTGTCTAAAATTCTGTAAGCTGATCCCAGCATAACAGTTGCGCCGACCACCCGGGTCGGCGCTTTGATCATCCCCCTTCACGGCAAGGTCGCCTCGTTTAACTGGCTAGCACACACCTGGCTACTGAATAGCCCCTGGCAACGCTGGCTTGAACCACAAGGCGTAGCGATTTCCTTTCACAACACCCTTAGTGCTGGCTGGCTGACAGCGTAAGTGAAACCGAATCAGCAAACCTCAGCGCATGAGGTTTATCTACTGTCACACTGGCACGGGTCACCATCGCCGAACTCATCGCAATGCCTAGCAGGTCTGCCGCGAGCTTTTCCAGCAAGCGGAAACGGCCCTGTTCTACATGATCAATCATCTGCTTGGTGATCACTTTATAATCCAGCGCACGCGTTTCCTCATCGGTATCACAGGCCCCGACTGCACCATAGGCAATGACAACGTTGATCACCACATCCTGCTTCTTTTCCAGCTCATCAGGATTAAAACCAATGTAGGTGCGAAGCCTCAGGTTTTGAATATTAATTACTGCATCATCAAGTTTCATACCGGTCTCTCCTGACATAAATCCATGTACATTCCAGTTCTCCGTCACCACGACAGCTGAACACATACTTTAAATTTGCATATTCCCCTGGCAACCACCGCTTGAACATACGGTCAAAAATACCCAATGATTCATTCAAATAAATTTTGAAATAAAGATCATTTATCCTTATTCTTGCCGACCGCCTTACAACGTTGGTCGATCCTGATAGCAGGTATCCCTGTTGCTGTGCGGTATTTTATCCCAATAACAACAATAAAGCGGGCTGCCGCCCCGTATAGATAGCACCCAAAATAATGACGCCCACGGCCACACCGGCTGTTCAAAGCATCAGGTATTTTGCACCTGATAGTAGACACCCACAGGTAAGAGCACTATGAAATTCAGCCATAAAATTATTCTGGCCGTTTCTCTGATTCTGGTATTGGCACTGTCCGTATCAGCGATCAATCAGACCACCCAGGTCAGCCAGAGCATGGAAGATCAGATCGAGGGCAGTGTCGCTGAAATTATCAGCGGGATCACCCAGACCGTTGATGCAACATTGCAAGGCTACATCAGCCAGGCAACGCTGGTAACAGACCTGTCAGCACAAGCCTCAAATAGCGATGCGGTTGCCGCCATTATCCGTCAGCCCCAGCTTTCCAGCGACTTTATTATGGTCGGTATAGGCTATGAAGATGGCAGCGCGGTGATCAGTGATCAGAACTGGGCTCGCCCCGCCGACTGGGATCCCCGTCGCCGCTCCTGGTATCAACTGGCCCGGCAACAAGGCCGTACCTCGATCACAGAACCCTATGAAGATGCAGGTACCGGTGAAATTCTCATCTCCGTCGCCGCCCCCATGCGTCAACAGGGCCAGTTCAATGGTGCCTCTTTTTTTGATGTTAGTCTGACCGGCCTGGCCAAGACCATTAACAGCTTTAATCTGATGGATGCAGGTTTTGCCTTTATGGTCGGCGCAAACGGCAACACGATCTCTCATCCCGATGCCAGCCTCAATGGTAAGCCCCTGAGCCAGTACATACCTGATGGCACCGTTCGCGAAGGGCTGCAGCGTATTGAGATGGACGGCAAGCACTATGACCTGTTCTTTCAGAAAGTCGACAGCATGCCCTGGTATGTGGGTGTCCTGCTCAACAGTGACACCCTGTTAAGCGTGGTTGATGAGCTGAATATGGACAGCCTGATTATTACCCTGATCTCGGTACTGATCAGCGTCATCGCATTGACCATGATCCTCAAACACCTGATGCGTCCAATCTACAACCTGGAGCATGCACTGCATGATATCGCAGCGGGCGACGGTGACCTGACCCGCCAGCTGGATACCAACTGCGAGCCTGAGTTTGCTGCCCTGGCCGGCCACTTCAACACCTTTACCACCCGCCTGCGCGGCCTGATTCAGGATGTTATCAGCGCCAGCGATCAAATCAATCTGGCCACCCGGCAATCCGCCAAAGGCGCCCATGCCTCCAGTCAGGATATGGGCCGCCAGCTGGGTGAGCTGGAAATGCTGGCTGCAGCCATGAATGAGATGGCTGCAAGCTCGATCCAGGTTGCCGGTAATGCGCGCCAGGCTGCCGTTGCCGTCCAGAGTGCAGAAAACTCGGTGGCCCAGGGTGGGCTCTCCCTGCAACAGACCAGTGAATCGATCAGCCACCTGTCTGAACATGTGGACGAAGCGGTGAATGTTGTACGCACACTGGAAAGCGCTTCGGATAACATCGAGTCAATTCTCTCCGTTATCAACGATATTGCCGATCAGACTAACCTGCTGGCGTTGAACGCAGCCATCGAGGCAGCCCGTGCGGGCGAGCAAGGCCGGGGCTTTGCCGTGGTGGCTGACGAGGTACGCACTCTGGCTCACCGTACAACGGAATCCACCAAAGAGATTCGCCAGATGATCGAGCAACTGCAAAATGGTACTCGCACAGCGGTACAGACCATGACCAGCAGTAAAGATGTGGTGGTTAATGCCGTGGAGCGCGCCCAAAGCCTGGCCGATTCATTCGCAGACATCACCGCCTCGATGCACCAGATCACCGAAATGAACGCGCAGATTGCTTCGGCTGCCGAGCAGCAGAGCGCGGTATCCGAGGAGATCAACCAGAGTACGGTACAGCTGCGCGATATCTGCGCTTCGGTATCCGAACGGGCGCAACAGACCAATGGCGAGCTGGACACACAGCTGAGCCATGTTGAAACTCAGAAACGGGCACTGGGTCACTTCAGTATCTGACCCAATAGCTATCCCTCCCCCGGCCTGATCAGGCCCGGGGGATACCGACGCTGGCAACCTCTGCAGACGTCAACGCCCGACAGCTGCCCACCGCCAGCGCAGGGTCCAGCACAATCGTCCCCATCGCTTCACGGTGCAAGGACGTCACCATATTATCCACCTGCTGAAACATCCTTTTCACCTGATGGTAACGGCCTTCATAGATCGTCAACCGCGCTTCACAAGGCCCTAATACTTCAAGCTGTGCCGGTTGGGTTTTGATGCCTTCTGGCTCCAGTACGACTCCCGCTGCAAACACCCCGGCCGTATTCTCAGTAATGGGCCATAACGTCTCCAGCCGGTAAATCTTCGCTATTTTCTGCTCCGGCGCGGTCAGCTGACGCGACCAGAGGCCATCGTTGGTCAGGATCAGCAAACCTGAACTGTGCAAATCCAGCCGCCCACCAATATGCAATTGCTCGCGTAATTCCGCCGGTATCAGCTCCATCACCGTCTGATGCTCCGGGTCACGGGTCGCACTCAGGTAGCCCGCCGGTTTATTCAGCATCAGATAGTGGGGCTGGCGCCGTTGCAACAACACCCCTTCCAGTTCCACAGTACAAAAAGGCGTCACCGCATAGCGACCATCCTTCACCACAGCATCAGCGACGCTCACCCGGCCGGCCGCGACCAGATAACGGGCCTGCTTCTGGCTATACTCGGTATGTTTACAGATAAATCGGTCCAGTCTCATAGCGCGGCATTATGCCAGTTCATCAACCCGCTGTCCGGCTTGCCTCAGGGCGACACAACACCGATACTGCCTGTCGAAAATGTACCGACAGGAAAGACCATGAGCGTAATCTGCGACGATAAAGTAGTGCAGTTCCATTATCAGCTGACTGACACTGATAATCAGCAACTTGAAAACAGCCGTGAAGGCGAGCCGATGGCCTACCTGCACGGCCACGGTAATATGATGCCAGCGCTGGAAGCAGCGATGGAAGGTAAAGCAACAGGCGAACAGTTCACTATTACTCTGTCCCCTGCCGATGGCTACGGCGAGCGCCGCGATGACGCCACTCAACGGGTGCCAGTTAAGCATCTGCAAGGCTTGCCAAAGGGTCAGAAAAGCTGGCAGCCTGGCATGACAGCCGTGATACAGACAGAACAGGGCATGCGCCAGGTTACCGTTATTAAGGCCAGCCGCTTTATGGTCAACATCGACACTAACCACCCGCTGGCGGGTAAAACGCTGACCTACGCGATCGAAATTATTGATCTGCGTGATGCCAGCAACGACGAGATCGCTCACGGTCACGCCCATGGCCCCGGCGGCCACCACCACTGAAACAAGCGACAGGAGAGAACACCATGGCTAATGCCAACGCACGTCACATTCTGGTCAATTCCGAAGAACAGTGTCAGGAACTGAAAGAAAAAATCGAAGCCGGTGAAGATTTTGCCGCACTGGCACGTGAACACTCCCTGTGCCCATCCGGCGGCCAAGGTGGCGACCTGGGTCGTTTCGGCCGCGGTCAGATGGTACCGGAGTTTGATAAGGTCGTTTTCAGCGCACCGGTGAAAGAAGTTCAGGGCCCGGTTAAAACCCAGTTCGGCTACCACCTGCTGGAAGTAACAGAGCGCAACGACTGAGTGATACACAGACAGTCAGCAACGGACCGCTGACTGCCTCACCAGCAACGCCCTGTCGTCAGTCAACCAGATTGACAGCAGGGCGATGCTCACGCCTGACCATAAGCTGCTCAAATTCAGCAACAGGTACGGGCCGCGCGTAAAAGAATCCCTGTGCGACATCACAGCCCGCCGCTTTGAGGAAGTCTCGCTGTTCGCTGGTTTCTACGCCTTCGGCAATCGTACTAAGCTGCAGGTTGCGGGCGATATCAATAATCGATGACGTAAGCGCTGTATCATCAGGGTCAAGTGGTACTCCCGCTGTGAACGCTCGATCAATCTTCAACTTATCCAGCGGAAAACGTTTGAGATAGGACAGGCTGGAATAGCCCGTACCAAAATCATCCAGTGCAATCTTGACCCCCATCTCCTGCAGCTGGCTCAGCGCCTCATGTGCCTGCTCAAGATCACCCATCAGTACACTTTCAGTTACCTCAACCACCAGCAACTCTGCCGGGAAATCACTTTCCAGCAAGGCCTGCTGAATGCTACTGACCAGATCATGGGTAAATTGACAAGCAGAGACATTAACCGCAATGCTGACCGGCGGATAGCCATCAGAGATCCATTGTGCTCCCTGCCGACACGCCTGGTTAATCACCCACTCACCGATCGTCAGAATAAGACCGTTCTCTTCCGCCAATGGAATAAATTCCATTGGACTGACAACGCCGCGTTCAGGGTGATTCCAGCGTATCAGGGCTTCACAGCCTTGAGGGATGGAGCTGTTCAGGCAATACTGCGGCTGGTAATAGAGCTCGAATTCCTGATTTTTGACGGCGTGACGCAGATCTGTTTCAAGCTGTAATCGCTCAGACACCTGTGCGTTCATTTCGGCGGTAAAGAACTGGAAATTATCGCGCCCTGTCTGCTTCGCATGTCGTAATGCAGTATCTGCATTACGTAACAGAGATTCGAAATCATCACCATCACCCGGATACACCGCAATCCCGACACCTGGCGTCACTTCCAGCCCATCAGTATCAACCGATAATGATTTAACCAGCCGGTCCAGCAACCGCTGTACCAGAGAAGCGATTTCTTCCGGCTTATCAGGTGCCGACATCAAAATGGCAAATTCGTCACCGCCCAGCCGCGCTACTGTATCTGATGGAGCAACCAGACTTACCAGACGCTGCCCCACTTCCTGCAGCACCTGATCCCCCACTGCATGGCCTAAAGAGTCATTAATATCGCGGAAGCGGTCAATATCCAGATGCAGCAAAGCAACCTTACCGCCGTAGCGTTGGACGTGCCCCATGCCCTGGCTGACACGGTCAGCAAGTAATAATCGGTTTGGCAGGTTGGTCAATGAGTCGTGCTCAGCCAGATAGCGAAGCCGCTCCTCCGTACGTTTATGCTCACTCAAATCAGATACGGTAGCGATATAGTTAAGTACTTCTTTATCTGCACCACGACAAACAGAGATAGACAGCCACTCCGGCACCAGGGAGCCATCTTTTCGTCGGTTCCAGACCTCTCCCTGCCAGCGATCATTACTCTGAATCTCCTGCCACAACTGATCATAAAACTGCTGGCTATGAGCACCTGATGACATAAATCGGGGATTCTGACCAATAGCATCTTCTCGTTCGTAGCCTGTAATACGACAAAAAGCCTCATTTACCGCCAGGATACAGTTGTCCGGCCCGGTAACCAGAATACCTTCACGGGCAGCCTCGAACACCCTGGATGCCACTTCAAGCTGGCTCTGCTGATCATCAATATCACGCTGGTAGCGCTGAAAGCCTGACTTCAGCAAGCGGGAAAAAATCAGCGCCACAGCCAGTGTGAGCAAAGTCCCCAACCCCGCAGCAATTAACAGGTAAGCACCGTTATCCGCCAGCAGTTCTGTCAATGTCTGCTTATGGGACTCAATCATCAAACGGATATCTTCCGGGTACAACGATGCTACCAGTACCCAGTCCCAGCCGGGTACCTGCTGCGCAAGCGCCAGCACTCGCCCCTCTTCCTTCGGGTCATCAAAGGGGTTGTATTCAACAAAACCACCGCCACCCGCGGCCGCCCTCAGGCTATCCTCAACAAACGTTCGATCTTTAGCCGACTCAATATCACGCAATCTCACCCCGTTAAGCTCAGGATGAGCGGGGTTAGTCATCACCTCACCATTGCTGGTAAGTACAGAGAAGTAACCATCTCCGCCAATCAGCTGGCCGGCCAGCTGTTCCAGCACCATGAGTTTCAGATCTTCTTCCATTCGATAGAGGTAATCACCACTACCAATCAACCAGTCAAAGGGCTCAAAACGGCGGGCAAAGGTTACCTTTTCACGCATGACCGCCTGGCCTGGTGGGTACCAGCTATAGCTGGTAAAACCTTTACCTGCAGGGTTATTGACCGTTTCAATAAGGCTGCCCATTACGGGTACACCATTGTGATCACGTACATCCAGCATCAATGTACCTTCACGCTCAGGCGAGGGCGGTAGCAGCACAGCGCGCCCACTCAGGTGATCAATAAACAGATAACCTCGACCATCAAAAAAACGAACATCACGCAATGTTTCACGGATCAATTGCTGTAATTCAGCCCCACCCATGCGGCTTTTATTCAGTTCATAGAGGCTATTGGCGACGGTCCATGCCTGATTCACATGCTCTTGAATTGACAGTTTCAGGTTTGAGCGAGCTTCTTCTCGCAGGTATTCGATATGCTGAAGCATGGACTGTATTTCGGAATCCAGTCGTGCATGCTGCTGTGCTACCACCTCACGGTTGAGGCTGGCAAAACGGTCAGAGTTTTCCAGATGGGATTTAAAAACAAAAAAACCGGATACTGTCAGGATTGAAAGCAATACTAACAGGACCATTGCTATAGCCTGGTACCGAGGAAGTAACCCCGGTTCTATCCTGAACTTCATAGATGCCTCAACACAGTCCATTTACAGCCATCAAATACTCACCAGCTTATATTCCAGGAAGCGGGTCCCTCGAGCAAAGCCTATTTTAAAACGCCTGGGCCTATATTTCCTACAAAAAAACAGCCTAAAAAGGCTAAAGTCGACAATTAATCACAGATTCAATCATACGTTTGAATAGCTGGATGGCACTTTTTCCCTGCACACAATATGATAAGCCCAGCGTCTTCAAGTACGATCAGGATGAATCAGAATGAACGGTTTTTTACCCACATCGGCTCGCGCTTTATTACTTATGCTCGGTTTGTTATCCGGCATTCAGGCCCAGGCAGCACTTTTTGGTATCGGCAAAGAAGTCAACGGCCTGCCTGCAATCGTGCTGGAAGCAGAGTATGACTACTACGGAGAAACCGGAACTCTGTCCAAGCTCAAGGGACGTCACCTGCGCCCTCCATACTCGCTGCCAGTTTCAACTGTCGCCATCGTCGACAACCTTAATGCTGAGATGGATAAGCGAAAGCTGAAAATAGCTCCCCACATAACGATCACTGACCGACTACAGTGGGGCCGATTCGAAATATTTTCTGTCCTCAAGCCGCTCGACAACGGTAAAAAGTTATCGAAGCCCATGCCGGTTATCTGCAAAAGCAAATATGATTGCCGGGTCGATGGCGAATTTGAAGACAGACTCAATAAAGACCAGCGCGCCTTGCTGGGCTGGACTCGCTACTTTCTACTCAAACACCACAGCAACCGCCGGCTCAATAATCAGCAAAGCGCGCGCATAACCCGTGACTACAAACTGTTCAGTGTTTTCAACAAAGGCGCAGCATCTACCCCCGCAATTAATTTCTGGCTCGATATGCCCAGAACCCGACATGCAGATGCCATCACATTCAGCCCGGAGTCTCCACCTAAGCGCAGCGGCCGCCCTGCCATCAATGCTATTACGGGCTTTGTCTGGGCACTGCAGGCGTTACCCAAAGATGAGCTAAGCGAGCAGTCACCTGCCTTTAACGAACTAATGAGTAACAAACTACAGAGCCTGTTTGCGGGCCAGTACAGTTACCCGTACACCCGCATCAGTCGCTCTAAAGCCGGACACGTCGACTACAGCCGTGAAGATCTGTCAGCACTGGAACTTGCTCAGACGCTGCGAAACTGGCAAACACTCCAGCCACTGGCCTATATCAAAGGCCTGGACGTGCGTTATATTATTGTCAGCATTAACGATAATGTCAGTGATATACACGTAATACCTGTGAGCTGTAAAAACACTCTGTGTGACCAGCTTGACTGGGAGCAACTGCGCAGTACAGAAATTCGCCTGCTGAATCACCCACTGATTCTGGCGCAATTTACGCGCTATTTTACCGGCTTCTAACCAGAAGCCTCCCTTCCTGCCCTCAAAGCACGCCTTTCAACCTACTAAAGATAAGGTAATGTCGATGTTGGCCGCAAAGTACCATAATCAGTACCGACTATTTTTGTTACTATTCAGTAACATAACCCGGTAGCTGTTGTGAATTTCCGCCAGATGCCAGGGTTAATCTCTCAGTAGTAATCTGACTCTTCCAGCCATGCACCTCGGCGGAGTCAAGGAGGGCTTTCGGTGCTGAAAAACTTCTCTGTTTCCATGAAACTCTGGCTTATCTCACTGGTCGCGCTAATCGGACTGTCCGCTAATCAGCTTTATTCCCTTAACGCATTAAAGTCAGAATTGATGGACTCCCGCCAGGAGAAAATACAAGAACTGGTGGAAACAGCCCATAGCCTGATCGCTGGCAGCTATAAACGTCTAGGTAATACCGAAGCGGCACGCGCCGAAGCAAAAGAACTGGTGCGTGAGCTCAGCTATGCCGGCAAAGGCTACTTCTGGATTAATGATGAAAATCTGATTCTGGTTATGCACCCAAACAAGCCCGCCAAAGAAGGCAGTGATATGACCTATGTCCGTGATGGCAATGGCAAATATCATTGGCAGGCAATGCGTGACATCGTCAAACAAGACGGCGGCGGCCTGGTGCATTACAACTACCTGAAACCAAAAACCAAAGAGCACCTGGATAAAATATCCTATGTAAAAGGCTTCAAGCCCTGGGGCTGGATTGTGGGTACCGGTGTCTATGTGACCGACCTTAACGCCCTGTTCTGGAACCGTGCCAGTGTTTCCATTGGCGTCACTCTGGCCAGTATTCTGGCCGTTGCAGCACTGATTCTGATGATTTCCCGCGATATTGTGCAGCCGATACAGGCACTGTCTAAACCCATGGCAGCAGCTGCAGAAGGCAAACTGCGCCAACGCATTCAAGGTCGCCGTCGGGATGAATTTGGCCGCCTCGGTGACGCCTTCAATAACATGTTGACCGGCCAGACCACACTGATTCGTCAGCTCAGCGACGCCTGTGGCCAGCTCACGTCAACGGCGAGCACCCTGTTGACCACCACAGACAACACCAAACAGGGCGTACAGCGTCAGTTCGAAGAGGTTGATCAGCTGGCGACTGCCATGGATGAGATGTGCAGCACGATTCATGAAGTCGCCCACCATGCGACACAGACAGCGGATGCCACTCAGCAAGCAACGGAACAGGCCAACGAAGGCCAACAGGCAGTCCAGGGGGCTATTCATTCGATTCAGCAACTGGCAGACGAAGTCGAAAGCACTGCGGGAAGCCTGCAACAGCTGGATTCCCAGTGTCACGAGATCGGTGCCGTTGTAGAAGTCATAGAGACCATCTCCCAGCAAACCAACCTGCTAGCCCTCAATGCCGCAATCGAAGCGGCCCGCGCCGGAGACCAGGGCCGCGGTTTCTCTGTGGTAGCTGACGAAGTACGCTCACTGGCCATGCGTACCCAGCAGTCCACCGTTGAAATTCAGACAATGATTCAGAACCTGCAAAGTGGCGCACAGAAAGCCGTTGATGTAATGGGCCGCAGCATGGAGCGGTCCAGCGAGAGCGTACAGCGCGCTCAGGTGGCCGGTGAAGTACTGGATCAAATTGTGAGTCAAATCCAGACCATCAATGATATGAGCACTCAGATCGCCACCGCGGCAGAAGAGCAGACAGCCGTATCCGATGAGATGACACGCGGCCTGCATCAGATCCGTGATGTCTCCAGTGAGACCAGTGATGACGCTGAGACCATGGCGCATAACAGCCAGGAGCTGAACCGGATGGTGACCCAGTTCGAAACCAGCATCGGTCGCTTCGAAGTCTGATAAGCCCCAGTCTGCTGGCCCATAGCCACTGGCCAGCAGACCTCTCCCCAAGTTATCAACAGAATCCGTGCATAACCCTGTAGATAACCAGCCCCTGCTTTATTACAGCACTGTAATATCAGGCCTTTCAACAGATCGTTTAGAAATCAACCAGCTATTTTTACATTAGCTTTCATAGGGTTAGAAAGTAAAAACAGAAATACCGAAAGCAAGCAGATGAAGGGGAAAAGCCTGCAGCAGGTGCAGAAATAGCAGCAGGTGCCATCAATGATGACACCCTGAAAGTAAATTATTCCTGCGGGAGTTCTACTTCGATGTGAGTTTTTGGAATACAGCAGCAGGTCAGGATCTCATCATCCGCAAGATCAACCAGACTGTCCTGCACATACTCAACTTCACCATCGAGCAGGCGCGCTTTACAGCAGCCACAATAGCCACCACGGCAGCTATAGGGCGCAGTAATACGCTGTGCCTCCATGGCATCCAGCAACGAGAATTCATACTGATAGAAGAATGTCTCGTGATTATTAATTTTAATGCGTGGAATACCTGACATAGCGTCCTTCCGGGTCATTAAAGATCAAAGCCGTCGAAATCACCCTCACCCACTTCATTATCTATCTGGCCAACCAGGTAAGAACTGATTTCAGCCTCCTGCGGTGCTACCTGAACGTTATCGCTGACCAGCCAGGAGTTCATCCATGGCAGCGGGTTCTGACGGCTTTCAAAGATCTCATTCAAGCCCAGCGCCTTCATCCGTACATTGGTAATGTATTCAACATAATCACCAAGGATCTTGGCATTCAGGCCGATCATTGAGCCTTCACTGAACAGGTACTCTGCCCAGTCCTTCTCCTGTTGTGCAGCCTCTTCAAACAGTCTGTACACCTCAGGCTCACACTCCTGCGCGATCTCGCGAAACTCAGGATCATCCTGACCGGAGGCCAGAATATTGATCATGTGCTGAGTGCCCGTCAGATGCAGCGCTTCATCACGAGCGATCAGCTTGATAATTTTGGCATTACCCTCCATCACCGCGCGCTCCGCAAACGCAAACGAACAGGCAAAGCTGACATAGAAGCGAATGGCTTCCAGCACGTTAACCGATACCAGCGTCAGATACAGTTTGCGCTTGAGGTTACGCATGGAAACATCAAGCTTGCGCCCCTCAATCACATGCTCACCAGCACCGTGGATCATGTAGACCGTCGCCAGTTCGATAAACTCGTCATACAAACGGGTTACCGCATCTGCGCGTTTGATGATCTCAGGATTGGTAACAATCTCATCAAACACTTCAGATGGCTCAGTCATGATATTACGAATGATATGCGTATAAGAGCGACTGTGGATGGTCTCACTGAACGCCCAGGTTTCAAACCAGGTTTCCAGTTCAGGCAGTGATACTACCGGCAGAAACGCCACATTGGGCGAACGGCCTTGCACAGAATCCAGCAACGTCTGGTATTTCAGGTTACTGAGGAAGATATGCTGCTCATGCTCAGGCATCGCCGTGAAGTCTTTGCGGTCCGAGCTCAGATCCACTTCTTCTGGACGCCAGAAGAAGGACAGTTGCTTCTCGATCAACTTCTCGAAAATGGGATAGCGCTGACGGTCGTAGCGAGCAACGTTTACGTTACGGCCAAAGAACATTGGCTCTTTGGTGGCATCATGGGTGCTGTGACTGAAAGTAGAATAAAGCATTTAGGCAGCCTGAAAAATATACGGCGGTAAGCCGGTTACACCGCATGATAGCGGTGCAACCGGAGAACAATCAGAGGGAGTACGGGCAGTACTGCGGATCAGAGCTTGCAGGCACCGCCTTCGCAACCCAGATCATCATGCTGGTCCGTCGCACCATCACGGGTGTTGTGGTAGTACAGCGTTTTAACACCGTTTTTGTAGGCTCCCAGCAGGTCCTGCAACAACAGTTTCATCGGCACTTTTTCACCGGGGAACTTCGCCGGGTCGTAATTGGTATTGGCAGAGATCGACTGATCGACGAACTTCTGCATAATACCCACCAACTGCAGGTAACCGGTGTTGTTCGGGATATTCCACAGTAACTCGTACTGATTTTTCAGGCGGGTAAACTCAGGCACAACCTGCTTCATCACCCCATCTTTACTCGCCTTGACGGATACAAAACCGCGCGGCGGCTCAATACCATTGGTCGAGTTGGTGATCTGTGAAGAGGTTTCACATGGCATCAGCGCCGTCAGCGTGCTGTTACGCAGACCAAACTCACGGATATCTTCACGTAGCGTTTCCCAGAAGTACGCCAGCGGCTCATCACAGAAATCATCCACTTCACGCTTGTAGGTATCAATGGGCAGAATGCCTTTGGCATACGTGGTTTCATTGAATTTCGGACAGGCGCCACGCTCTTTGGCCAGCTCATTAGAAGCTTTAAGCAAATAGTACTGCACCGCTTCAAAGGTACGGTGTACCAGGCCGTTGGCAGAACCATCGGAGTATTTAACACCATTTTTCGCCAGGTAATAGGCGAAGTTGGTCACACCGACACCCAGAGTACGGCGGTTCATCGTAGCATTTCGGGCCGCTTCAATCGGGTAATCCTGGTAGTCCAGTAAACTATCCAGTGCACGCACGACCAGGTCTGCCAGATTTTCCAGCTCATCCAGATTCTCCAGCGCCCCGAGGTTAAACGCTGACAGGGTACACAATGCAATCTCGCCATCAGGGTCATTCACATCATTCATTGGCTTGGTTGGCAGCGCAATCTCCAGACAGAGGTTGGACTGCTTCACCGGCGCTACCGCCGGATCAAACGGACTGTGGGTATTACAGTGATCGACGTTCTGAATATAGATGCGACCCGTCTGAGCCCGTTCAGCCGCCAGCAGACCAAACAGTTCAACCGCCTTGATACGCTTTTTACGGATAGATTGATCGTTCTCGTACTGCACATAAAGCCGTTCAAATTCGTCCTGATCGGCGAAGAAGGCATCATATAACCCTGGTACTTCGTGCGGACTGAACAGCGTAATATCACCGCCTTTAATCAGACGGGTATACATCAGCTTGTTCAGCTGCACACCGTAATCAATATGACGAACACGGTTTTCTTCAACACCCCGGTTATTTTTCAATACCAGCAGCGACTCAACCTCAAGGTGCCACAGCGGGTAGAACAGCGTTGCAGCACCGCCACGCACACCACCCTGCGAACAGGATTTTACTGCCGTCTGAAAATGCTTATAGAACGGGATACAACCGGTATGAAAGGCTTCACCGTTACGAATCGGGCTGCCAATGGCACGAATACGACCCGCATTAATACCAATACCTGCACGCTGCGACACATACTTGACGATGGAAGACGCCGTGGCATTGATAGAATCCAGGCTATCACCACATTCAATCAGCACACAGGAGCTGAACTGGCGGGTGGGCGTACGCACACCGGCCATAATCGGCGTCGGTAGCGACAGTTTGAACTGTGAACAGGCATCGTAAAAACGCTTTACGTAGCTCAAACGGTCCTCTTTTTTATACGCAGAAAACAGACAGGCCGATACCAGCATATAGAGAATCTGCGGGCTCTCGTACACCTCACCCGTCACCCGGTTCTGAACCAGGTACTTGCCTTCGAGCTGCTTCACCGCCGCATAGGAGAAGTCCATGTCGCGGCTGTGATCCAGATACTCGTTTAGCTCATTCCATTCTGCTTCGCTGTAGTCCGCCAGCAGATGCTCATCGTAGCGCTTGTCAGCCACCATTGAGGATACATGGCTAAACAGGTGTGGCGGTTCAAAGGTATCAAACGCACGCTTACGCAGATGGAAAATAGCCAGACGTGCAGCCAGGTACTGGTAGTCCGGCGCATGTTCAGAAATCAGGTCAGCAGAGGACTTGATCAGCGTTTCATGGATATCCGAGGTTTTCATACCCTCGAAGAACTGCAGATGCGCTTTTAGCTCTACCTCTGACGGTGAAACAGCGTCCAGCCCTTCTGCAGCCCAGATTACGACTCGATGAATCTTTTCCAGATCCAGCTGTTCTCTGCGTCCATCTCGCTTGGTAACCATCAAGTCTTGTTGCATGTACCCCTTTTCCCCTGTGACGTGCCATAACCGGAACGGATCTTGTTATTTCAGTAATGATTCAGCAACAGCAGCCCCTTCGACCTGAAATCAGGCAGTTTTCGGAACCTTTGATACGGAGTCCATTTACCAGTAAGACACAAGATGTTGTGTTGTAGGATTTAAAGAGCACTAAATATAGTGATTGGGGCCTTGAATTCAACTCTTGAATTTTACCCGGCTTGCGTGTAGCCAAACAGGCCTGAATCGCTACAACACACAGGAAACAAGGGGTTGGGAACAATCCATCAAACAGCTATGCAAATTTCACTTACTGAAATAATTTATGATCGGTCACCTGATGAGCAACCGCTAAAGAAAAATATAAAAAGCAGAAAAAAACCTTTACAGATAGAAAAGCCAACCGTATTATTCGCCACCTCTTCTGGTGAGGTTCCCGAGTGGCCAAAGGGATCAGACTGTAAATCTGACGCGCAAGCTTCGGTGGTTCGAATCCACCTCTCACCACCATTTCCTTCATGCCAGTCGGCATGAAATTCCCGGAAATAATCCAAATCTGACAGAACTCTGTAATCTTATCCGCCAGACAGGATTGCATATATCCCTGCATCAATTAGCATATCGTGTCGCTTAAACCGGGTTCACCCTGACTGGAGATACACCATGACGCTCGCAGAAATGGAAAACATCGGCCTTAATATCGCCCTGTTGATATTTTCAGGCTATATCTTCTTCATCATTTACGACCTGGCGAAGAAATCCAACGCAGGCAAGCTCGGTACGATTGTACTGTTTTTTGCACTGGGCCTGGGGCTGGCAGCTTTTCTGGTTAAAAGCATCGTGGTTGAAGTGATTGGCGGCGGCGTCTGATCGACGCCCCAAAGACTTATCGACCCAGCCGTTGCTCATCGATATGCATCAACAATCCAGTTACCGGCTCAACCTCATAGGCCTGACCAAAACCCACTACATAGCTCCCCGCCTGCGGCACCAGTACAAACAGATGAAAATCAGCTAACGTCCGCAACATATCCACCATTTGACCCTGCGCCTGCGTCAGCAACGCCAACCCCTGCTGATACTCCTTCGTATCGCGCTCAACCTTACGCACTGAACAACGCCAGCTCAGACGTTCACGGGCATACAGATTGCGACTATCGCGCTCATCCTGAATAAACAGCACCGTGGCCACCGGATGACACTGCAGGTTAGCAGTATGCGCCGCCAGCTCGCTGATAAAAATATAAAACGCCCCCTGCTCTGACTTCGCATAGGGCGCATAGCTGAGCTCTGGCACCGTGTCAGTCGACAGCGTCGACAATAGCAACGTTTTACAGGACGCCTGCAACTGCGACAGCCCTTGTTGCAACTGCTCAAGGCGTTCGTTGGACAACTCCGCCATCAGATCACTCCCTATCCCACTGGATAATTACTCAATCAACTCTTCAGAATTATACCGCTGATGCCGACTCTATATGAATGAAGGGCAATTCAAACCGACACCACAGATCAATTACCCCACATTTCAGGGAGAACATCATGGGCAGCCTGTATCTTTTTATCCACCATCCCGAGCAGGTCGCGATTGAACTGACACCGGCCACTCATCAGCAACAGGAACCCTCCTCGCCCAGCCTGGGGTTGATCTGCACCAGCCAGACGCCTTTTGAAAAAGGCAGCGCCCTTAGCGTTAATTTCCCTGAAGCCCCTTGCCAGGAAAGCCTGATTACCGGCACCGTACTGGACTGCCTGCCCCAGCAACACTGCTATCAGCTGGCGATCGAATTCAGTTCAGCCGACAACACCATGCGCTTGCGGATGCTCGAGCAACACGCATATATCGGGCTCTATCAGAAATATATAGCCCAGTACCAGGGCCGCAGCCTGAGCCCGGAGGCCGCAGCTATGGAATGGATTGAACGTTACGCTGCCTGGTTTCCCGACAGCAACAGGTGATGTATCGACCCGGTATCGCGTATACTGACGCCCTACCCATCCCTGTTTTACGGATCCACTATGCAGCAAAAAGTTGTTACGGCTGGCAACATCGAGATTGCCAACGACAAGCCCATGGTACTGTTCGGCGGCATGAACGTACTGGAATCACGCGACCTGGCCCTTCGGATTGCCGAACACTATGTCCAGGTTACTGAAAAACTGGGCATTGCGTATGTGTTCAAGGCCTCATTCGACAAGGCCAACCGCTCCTCCCTCAATTCATACCGCGGCCCCGGACTGGAAGAGGGCCTGAGAATTCTCGAGGAAGTGAAACAGACCTTCAACGTTCCACTGATCACCGATGTCCACGAGCCATACCAGGCGGCACCGGTGGCGGAAGTCTGCGATATTATCCAGCTGCCTGCATTCCTGTCCCGCCAGACAGATCTGGTTGAAGCCATGGCTAAAACCGATGCGGTTATCAACATTAAGAAAGCACAGTTTCTGGCACCGCACGAGATGAAACATATCCTGCACAAGTGCAAAGAGGCGGGTAATGACAAGCTGATTCTGTGCGAACGCGGTAGCAGCTTTGGTTACAACAATCTGGTCGTCGACATGCTGGGCTTCAGCATCATGAAAGAAACCGGCTACCCGGTAATGTTCGATGCTACTCACGCCCTGCAAATGCCAGGTGGGCGTAGCGATTCTGCCGATGGTCGCCGGGCGCTGGTCGCACAGCTATCCCGCGCGGGTCTGGCCCAGGGAATTGCAGGCCTGTTCCTTGAAGCCCATCCCGACCCAGGCCAGGCCAAATGCGATGGCCCTTGCGCCCTGCCACTGGATAAACTGGAACCGTATCTGGCCCAGATGAAAGCCGTAGATGAACTGGTCAAAAGCTTCCCAGCACTTGATACCAGCACCTGAGCCCCTCCGGGGCCACCTGCCTGGTGGCCCCTTTATTCAGTAACATCTCCGCTCGCAATATTTCAAACGCTTGTAACAGAGTGCTGACTCCGCCCACATTCGCGTTTATGATAGGCCCAAACCCTGCCTGACCGGAAAAGTGGTATGGAGCAACCAAAGGAAAAGCCCGCCTCGGCACTACGCGAAGGCCTGATGCTGGGCCCACAACGTCAGTTCAAGTTACAAGCTGAAGTAGCCAGGATGGCGCTCGGCCAGCTATGGCGAGTTATGGATCTGGGCCCCGGCAGCCGCACAACTCTGAATCTGATGTTTGTTGACCCTGCACTGGTGGCCGACCCTCGCAGTAACGAAACCATCAAAAAACAAATCAACGCCAAGCAACTCAAACACCAGCACCTGGTAGAACAGCACGGCTTCTTTCAACTAAAAAATGGCTGGCTCGCCGTAACCCAGGAAGCGCTGGATGGCATATCGGTCAACAGCCTGATCGAAAGCGGCAACATTAGTCGACTGCAGCCCCGCCAGCTCAAAGTCCTGCTGGGCCAGGTAGCCATCGCCCTCGACTTCATGGCCAAAACCCATGGCCACGCCCATGGTGCACTCTGCCCGGAACTGATTTTTGTCAACCGCGGCGCCGGCGTCAAACTGGCAGGCCAGGGACTTCGCCCGGCACTGGACGGCATCAATGACCAGCTTAGCGCCCCCCTGAGCTACCCCCATTACCAGGCGCCGGAGGCCTTCCACCCCGGCAATGTCAGCGCCCAGGCAGATACCTATTCGCTAGGCTGTATTGCCTATCAGATACTGACCGGGGAACTGGCCTACCGGATGGGCAAAGACGGTGAACGCAGCCGCAATCATGACAAACAGCCCCGCAATATCAGCGACCGCCAATGGCTGACCCTGCAACGGGCACTCTCTGAGAACCCGGCTGACAGGCCGACCTCAGCCCCGGCACTGATTCAGGCACTGTTTATTGAGGAAAAGGAAGACAAGGCAGCGGAGGCGACCGCACTAGACGAACTGCCTGGCGCACCGCCTGCGGGCGAACCCACCAGCAGCCAGAGCAATATGGAGCCACCACCTAGTCAGCCGGGAAAACCAGTCCCTCAGGCAGAGAAAACATGGTTCAACCGCCCTGTCGCCTTCAGCCTCGGCCTGCTGGCAGGATTATCAATCAGTGCTTTTCTCTACCTGCTAATCGCCCCCGGTGAGGCAGCCTCGCTCGATACACTTAACCCAACGCCTGACGGAAAGCTCACAGCAGGCCTCAACGCCAGCCAGAACCAGACAGGCACACACGCCAGCGCAGCTAACCCTGGCGACCCTCCAGCATCCCCTTTAACCACCGAACAGACCGAGGCAATTCACCAGAATCCACAGAGCACCGACCTGAGCCACGAAAAGCGACCCAGCCAGACACTGTTCAGAGATATGATCGACAGCAATACGTATGGCCCGGAAATGGTCGTTATTCCCGCCGGACAGTTCAGCCGTGGTGATAACAGTAGTTTTGCTGATGACAATGAAAAACCAGCGCACCTGGTCGATATTCAGCGTGGGTTTGGTCTGTCACGGTATGAAGTAACCTTCAGTGAGTATGATCAGTTTGCTAAAGCCACAGGCCGGCCACTACCTGATGACGAAAGCTGGGGCCGAGGCCGCCAACCGGTCATGAATGTCACATGGCAGGACGCCTGGGATTACAGCCAGTGGCTGGCCCAGACCACCGGCGAGCCTTATCGGCTTCCGACCGAAAGTGAATGGGAATATGCCGCTCGGGCAGGCACACAAAGCCGTTATAGCTGGGGTGAAAAAATGCTCCAGGGTTTCGCTAACTGCGACGAATGCGGCAGCCACTGGGGTGGGAAACAGGCTGCTCCTGTTGGCTCACTGAAGCCAAACCCATGGGGCCTGTACGATATGGCAGGCAATGTCGACGAGTGGGTCGCCGATTGCTACATGGATAACTACACCAAAGCCCCGGCCGATGGTCGTGCACATGCGATTCACGGCTGTAAAGAGCACACCATGCGTGGTGGCTCCTGGTTCGACATAGCACGACTGATGCGCCCATCAAGCCGCTATCGCAACCCGGCTGACGGCAAGCGCAACAGCTGGGGCTTCAGAGTTGCGCTGGATATTAATCCAAGGATACTGAATCAATGAAAACATCTTCGTACACTTTACCCGTAGCAGTACTGGGCGCCCTGCTCCCTCTGACTACTAACGCCGCACCGGATAACAGCCTGAAAGTCAGCGCTCAACAGCGCGACCAGCTGTCATTGACTCTGTACAACCAGAATCTGGGACTGGTGCGCGAAACACGACAACTGCCAATTCTAAAAGCGAGCCAGTCTGTACTGATTGAAGATGTCAGTGCCCAGCTACAACCGGAAACCCTGCAGCTGAAAAATGCAGGCCAGATCATCGAGCAGAACCATAATACCGACCTGCTCAGCTACACACGCCTGCTACAACACTACCTGGGCAAGTCTCTGCAACTGGCAGAGCAGAACCCAGCGACTGGCACAGAGCAGGTCAGCACCGTTCGCCTGATGGCTCTGAATGGCAACCAGGCACTGATTGAACGCAACAGTCAGATCGAAAGCCTGCCACTCAATAATCAGCGTCGGTTTATCTTTCCAGCACTGCCCGACAACCTGACCCTCAGCCCCAGCATCAGTTTTCGTAGCCAGGGTACAGATCAGGCCAATAAAGCTGAAATCAGCTATCTGACCGGCGGGCTGAGCTGGCAGATGAACTATGTACTCGAACTCAACAAAGCGGGTGACAGCGCCAGCCTTAACGGCATGGCAACCCTGCACAACAACACTGGCAGCAGCTTTCCTCAGGCTCGCATCAGCCTGCTGGCGGGCCAGGTAAATCAGCCCCACAGCCCGGTCATGCAACGCAAAGCCGAACGGGTCATGATGTCAGCCATGGCGATGGACGCCAGCACAGCCTCTGCCCCAAGCCGCCAGCAACTGCAGGATTTCCACCTCTACAGCCTGCCTCAACCGGTCGACCTGCAGAATAACCAGCAAAAACAGGTCAGCCTGTTCAGCAGCAGTAAAATTGGCGTAGAGCGCATTCACCAGCTCAATCTGCCGGTTTATGCGCAACCTCAGCCCGAGCGCAAGCAGATCAATCCCAGCTTGCAGCTGAAGTTTGCCAACAGCGGCGACAACGGCCTTGGCGAACCAATGCCTGCAGGCACTATTCGAGTTTTCAGCCCGGATAAGAGCAATCAGTCACAGTTCATTGGTGGCAGTCGAATCGGTAACCAGGCCCGTAACAACGATGTCTATGTCCAGCTCGGCACCGCCTTTGATGTCACCGTTGACCAGCAACAGACCCGGTTCGAGAAGACTTTTGATGGGGTAAAAAGCGACTTGCGACTGGTGCTGAAAAACAGTGCCAAACGACCTGCCCAGCTCAAACTGAGCACCCGTTTCCAGAAACGCTGGCAGATCAGCAATAACAGCCACCCTTACGAAACCAATGGCAACGCTGCAGTATGGCAACTGACGCTACCCGCCAGCAGCGAAACCGAAGTCACCTTTCAGGTACAACAGTTCAATAAATGAGTGCCCACTGCTCCCACTGCACCCTGGCGACGGATTACTGCATCTGTCGCCATGTGCAGCCTTGTCTCAGCAACGCCCAGCTGGCTCTGCTACTGCATCCCAATGAGCCTTTACGCCTGACTAATACCGCGCCGGTTATCGAACAGACCCTGCCGCAAAGCCAGACATGGATCTGGCAACGTACCGAACCACCGGTTCAACTCATTGAGATGATCAACGATCCACAGTGGCAACCCTGGTTAATATTTCCCGCCGACCGCCCCGAGCTGGCGGCCCGCAGCCTGCCATGGCAGCCACCCCTGAGCGACAAAAAAGCACTGTTCATTCTGCCGGACGGCACATGGAAAGAGGTTCGAAAAATGGTGCGCCAGAGCCGCTGGCTGGATAACGTGCCGATTCTGGCATTCGACCCGGACCGCCCTACCCGCTATCAACTGCGCCGCAACCCGGACACAGACCACCTGTGCACGGCTGAGATTGCCGCTCAGCTACTGACACTCAGTGACCAGCCAGAGGCCAGCAAGGCAATCGATAACCTGCTAGCGCACTTTCTGACGCAGTATCACCGCTGGCAACATCACCTGCCACCCGCAACACACTGACCCAACAGCACCTGGTCACCGTTCAGGGCAGTAACTGCTGCCAGCTCTGCGCCTGAACCGCATCCACCAGCTGCCCCAGCTGGCCCTGATCATAAACATCAAACATACGACGCACAGCCAGTGGGTGACGCTGCTGACCCGCTTGTCGATAAAACGCCAGCGCCTTATCCGCATCCGGCTGAAAATGGTGCTCAAATCCGGACTCGTAGACACGCCCCATCTGGTATTGAGCCTTGGCATCACCGGCTGCTGCCGCCCGCTCCAGATAGATAGCCCCCTGAATTCGATTCTGTACCCCGTCACCGCGAAAATGCAGCAGGTGACCATATACTGACAGCGCACGCTGGCTATCATTATCCGCCGCAAACCGGAATACCCTCATCACAAAGCCATGTTTTTTCAATGACTTTTTACCCAGCTCAGCCCGAAACAGACCATAGGCTATAAGGAAAACCAGTGGTGCCATCAGTCGCATAAGGTATCGCATGCAAAACTCCTCAACATCTACTGCCTGACACAGTATAAATAAGCGCAGTCTAATGCATTACCCTCGAACAGAATAATGAACATTATTTATCAGTTCAGGCTTGCTACTCACTACGAAAGTGGGATAAAAATGACAGTATGAAAGCATAAGAAGAACCTACAACTATTTCTTTTTCTTATAAGGAAAAGGATTACAGAAGCAGAGCATGTTGATGAACATTTACGAAGACAACTCACAGACGATTGGCCGTACTCCACTGGTTCGCCTGAAGCGACTGGCTCCTGAGGCAAACCTGCTGGGCAAGATCGAATCTCGCAACCCAGCAGGCTCCATTAAATGCCGTATCGGCGCCAGCATGATCTGGAGCGCAGAGCAGGACGGAAAACTGAAACCCGGTATGACTCTGGTCGAGCCCACCAGCGGCAACACCGGCATCGCTCTGGCGTTTGTCGCTGCTTCTCGCGGTTACAAGCTGGTGCTGACCATGCCTGCTTCCATGAGCCTCGAACGCCGCAAATTAATGAAAGCACTGGGTGCAGAGATCATCCTGACCGAACCGGCCAAAGGCATGAAAGGGGCTATCGACAAAGCCATCGAACTGGCCGAGAGCAACCCCTCTCAGTACCTGATGCTGCAGCAATTTGAAAACCCGGCCAACCCGGCAATTCACGAAAAGACTACCGGGCCGGAAATCTGGCGCGATACTGATGGCCAGATCGATATCCTGGTTGCTGGCGTGGGTACCGGCGGCACGATCAGCGGCATCTCCCGCTATATCAAACAGACCGAAGGAAAAGCGATTACCACCGTTGCCGTTGAGCCGATCGACTCCCCGGTTATCAGCCAGACCATGGCAGGCAACACACCCACCCCGGCCCCACATAAAATCCAGGGTATCGGTGCCGGATTTGTGCCGAAGAATCTCGACCTGTCGATGGTCGATCAGGTTGAGCTGGTCAGTAACGAAGACGCTATGGAAACCGCTCACCGACTGATGACCGAAGAAGGTATTCTGGCTGGGGTATCCTGTGGTGCTGCCGTCTATGCCGCACTGCGTCTGGCGGAAAAACCTGAAAACGCCGGGAAGAACATCGTCGTCATGCTACCCGACTCAGGTGAACGCTACCTCAGTTCCCCTCTGTTCGCTGGCCGTTTTTCCGATAACGAAAGCGTACAGTAACCCTAACCCCGACTGACAGCAAAACGCCCCGCTTACGGGGCGCTCATCTCAGCACCACCGGTGGCTCAGCGGCGACGCTCATCATTCAGGCGATCCAGGAGTTTTGCTACCTGCAGACTGGAGCTCTCCATCTCCTGCAGGTTACGCACCATATCGCGGTGATCACCACGGCGGGCCGCATCGACCGCCTCAAAGCCACAACTATGTACTTGACGATGCGGCTCTTCCATCGCGCTAAAGCTATGGGAATCACCGTACAGCTGACGCCCCCGCCCCTGATAGAACCAGCCGCCCAATCGGCAACTGGAGTGATCAGCCATACTCGCCACTGAGTCCAGCTTGCCATTGATGATGGCACTGTAAATCTGCCCCTTCCACATAATGTGATCCAGCTTCACCGTCTCGATAAAAGCATCTTCAGCACTATTATCTATCACCGTATGCATCCGGCTGGACAGATCAACCACCTCATCAACACCGGCCCGAATCTGCTCAGCTGAAGCGACCACATCACTGGACAGTATCTGCACCTGACCAATATCCTGGGATGCAACCTGGGTCTGGCGAGAGATTTCCCCGACCAGATTACCAATCTCATCACTGGCCTCACTAGCCTTGCGTGCCAGGTTTCTCACTTCGTCAGCAACAACCGCAAAACCGCGCCCACTCTCACCCGCGCGTGCGGCCTCAATGGCTGCGTTAAGCGCCAACAGGTTAGTCTGATCAGAAATATCACGGATCACACCAACAAATTTTTCAATCTGTACAGAAACAACCAACAAACCTTGCACATTTTCATTGCCAGCCTGGGAGCGCGTCTGAATTTCTTTAACCCGCTCCAGAATATTACGCACGGCATCACGACTCTCATTGAAGATAGAGACGGAATCATCCAGCGCATCACGTTCAACACTCAGGTTTTTAGCCGATTCGGAGAGCGTATTCCGCACCTCTCCAATAAGATCGCCACCTTTGACCCAGGCATTGCAGACATCATCGCCTTGTGACCCAGACTTATCAGCCAGCTCAGCTCGCAACTGATCCACCTCAAGCCGAAGGCTCTTATTATCACTGTGCAGCTGGTCTTTCTCTCTGCGTAGACCCTCAAACTCCTGATTGGCAACATCTAGCTGATGCTGCAACTTCCGTGAAAAAAACATTTAGCCAACTCCAAAACCCTGCACCGCTCAGTCACGCCAACAGCAAGCCCTTGCCCACTCCTGACATCAGGATCGATCACGTTAATATCGCCCAAACCGGCAGCACAAAAGCCATACCTGCCAAATTAAGGAATGCTTAATATAAACGGCAGCATACAGTCAGGCTTAATACAAAACAGTAATAATTATTAATAACACAGCGCTAAGAAATAAAAGAGACCGGCCTTAATAGCGGCTACCTCACTCAAAGACGTAACTGAGTACCAAAGTAACGCCAGGTTAATTCAGCCACTGCGTTTCGGGTATGAGGATTCAACAACTGTAGCAACGCAAACCATTGTCGACGGTCCAGTTTGCTATAAATATCCGCAATCTGTTCAGGTGTTCGCAGTAAAGTCCAACGTAAAAGCTGCGTTCGATTAGCCACCCACTGCTCTTCCACCATAAATGGAAACGGCTCACATCGCATCGCCTCTAACCAGCGTTCAAGCACTGGCGTCTGGTTATGCTGGATAGAATATTGTTGCAATAACCCCCAGGCAGCCTGACTCCCACAGCGCACCAATCTTTCCAGCATACGTAACATTCGCTGCGGCCGATAAGGCATTACCATCGTAATCGCTTCAAGCACCAGGGGCAGGCACAGGTAATCAGAAGGGTCAAGCTGCTCTGGCACTCGGCGCTTACGGAGGAAATGCAGATAAGCCTCCGCTTCAGGGTGCCCCACTGCCTGCTGAAGACAGAACCGGGCACGCTCCACATCCAGTAACTGGCTCCAGCACCACCGATACTGATTACGGTTTCCCGTTGCAAACAGGCATGCAAGGTGCCAAGCCTGGCTTTCATCACTACCGCCAAGAATCACATCCAGCACGGCATCAATTTGCCCCCGCAAAGGATCCGAACGTGCATCCATCAGCAACCAGCCCACGCCGTCCAGCACACGGTCAAAATCACCCTGCCCGTTGAGCCAGCGAAAAAAACCTGCCAGCTCAAACACAGAGAATGATCCAGTATTCTCTTTGTATGAAGGCAGTGAATCACCACAGCACAACCGTAACTGATCCAGCTCTTTAACCAGAAGATCCATCCCTGTCCCCATCTGTCCTTTGCAAAGCGATAGCACACCCAGAACGGGCACTCACCCTGAAGCTAATCACATTCAGTATTGCCGCTTTCTAACTGATCGCCATGCCACAGACAAAGAACAGGACCAAAGCAGTAGAGAATTATTCTCACCCCTGCCCCTGCTTTAGCCGGTGACTATCCCTGCAAGGCTGGAGCATATTGTGTAACATCAGACCCTTAGCCCTGAGTACAGGCCTGCCTCAATTGCACACGTCGATACGGAGCACCGGATGTCGGACGAGCCTCACTTCCTCAAGGAACAAAAAGAAAAACTGCGGATTGAAAGCCAGACAGATGCCACTGTCGAGCCTCTCAAGCTTGGCCAACGGGTGCGTGAGATTCGACTCAGCCAGAAGCTGACGCTTGAAGAGGCCAGCAAGCGCACCGGTCTTGCACGCTCAACACTGTCGAAAATTGAAAACGAGCAGATATCCCCCACTTTCAGCGCCGTCAGCAAACTGGTCGTCGGGCTGGGGATCGATATTCCACAATTATTCAGCACGCCGAAAAGTGGCCCTGGCGCAGGAGGGCGGCGAGATATCACCCGAGCAGGCGAAGGTAAACCACACCCTACCCCGACGTACGAGCATGAATTACTGGCCACAGAATTAAGCCAGAAAAAAATGATTCCTTACCGCACAACGGTGCGAGCACGTAGCTTCGATAGTTACCAGGACTGGATACGTCACGATGGGGAGGAGTTCCTGTACGTACTGTCTGGTGCGGTTCAACTCTACACCGAGTTCTACCAGCCGATGGAACTGCAGGCTGGCGACTCAGCCTACTATGATTGCGGAATGGGACACGCGCTTGTTTCCTGCAGCCCAGAAGATGCAATTGTGTTGTGGGTAACCGCCTGACCGTCAGGAGTCGATACTGACAACCGCTACATTATCCGGAAAAACACCCTGCTAACACAGTGACCGGCTGTCAGTGAGGTCGCCAGCCAAAGCCTGTCAGTGAAATATCATCCAGGCACAAACTATCACAACCAGGTAGCAGCAAATTAGCGGGCTCGAGTAACCCTGCTCGCAGCTCATCGCTCAGATGGCTTGTTTCTATTAACCTTTCCAACGCTTCAAATTGATCCTGCAACTGTACCAACAAGCCCTCTTTATCAGCAAACGCCCGCCACAATTCCCAGGTGTCCAGCACGACTACCGGCGACTCACGGTCCGCCAGGAAATGTCTCCATTGCAATAATAATGGCACAACAGAAGCTCCCAGAAGTCCACTAAGTGGCTGTATACACAGATTCAGTCGCTGCAGCATTAGGTCACGTGAGGCAACCAGCACCGGGTATTTACCGGGAAATTCCTCAATTGACAGTGACTGCACATCTGCCAACCGGTATGGCAACAGCCAGAACAGCGGAATAAAGGTATGCGCGATACAAAGTATCTCAGCGGTATCGGGTGGGCCGGACATCAAACCACACCCCGGGTTTCTAGCCATCCCCATTAGCCTGACCCTCATGGCTCCCTCCTTGCCGCTGACTATAAAACAATAGAGCAGACCTGAGCACAGGCATGCTGTCGATAACTCCGGACCAAAAATACAGCTTGATATGGTTAATATACAACAGTAGAGGTGACAGGATAGAGACGACAATAAAACTATATAATGTCGGTAAATTCCAAACCAACCGATCAACTTTTCTCATCATCTGAAAGACACCTTCCCAGGCCATCAGGATGAATAATTTCTTGATTAGAAACAGTTACAGCCATGATCTAAAACTTTCGCTTTAAAATAATTGTCAGGAACAACTGATTTCAGGTAATGTTCAGGCCGACTTATCAAGTAACAGGCGAGATATAAAGTATGCGAAACCTCTCCCCCAGCGACCTGAATATACTGCTGGTAGAGCCATCTGCAATGCAGCGAAAAATAATTATTCAGCAATTGCAAAAGGAGCAGGTTGAAGCAATTGATCAGGCTAAAAACGCCCAGCAAGCCCTGGAGCGTATCCGCGCAGTCCGGCCCGACCTCGTTATCAGCGCCCTGCATTTTGACGACGGCACCGGCCTGGATCTGCTACAGGCCATTCGCCACACCCCTGAGCTGGAAGACCTCCCGTTTATGCTGATCTCCAGCGAGACGCGACGCGAACAGCTGGAACAGTTTAAACAATCAGGCATCGTTGCCATCCTGCCGAAGCCGTTCAATCGAAAGCATCTGGGCAATGCCATCAATTCCACCCTGGATATGCTGACCACCGACGAGCTTGAACTAGAGCTTTATGACGTAAACCAACTGCGCGTGCTGGTCGTTGACGACAGCCGAATGGCGCGCAAAGTCATCTCTCGAGTCCTCACCAATCTGGGCGTTACAAACATCACTGAAGCCCCGGATGGCTCAGACGCTATCGTCCTGCTCGGCCAGCAATCCTTCGATCTGGTAGTAACCGACTATAATATGCCTGAGGTTACCGGTGTTGAGCTGACTGAGCATATCCGCCGATCTGACAGTTACAGCCACCTGCCGGTTATGATGGTGACATCCGAAGCAAACGACGCCCATCTGAGCCACGTAGCCCAGGCTGGCGTCAATGCTATTGCGGACAAACCATTTGAGCCCGAACTGGTAAAACGCTTACTGGCCCGCCTGCTGGAAGGGGATGATTGAAGGTTTTCTGTCGCTAACGCACAGATCTTCATGCCCAAAACCCAGAAGCGGTGGATTCTAGCCCTCGCTCCCTGTACAATCGCGCGTTTCCTCCATCATGGTCACGCTGCAATCAGGCAGCGCCGCAACCACAGGTAAATGAATGTCCGCTTCTGAAGAATCTCCTCGCAGCTTTACTGCGCTGGGTCTCGCCGAACCACTGCTGGCCGCACTGTCCGATGTCGGTTACGAAACTCCTACCCCTATTCAGGAAGCCAGCATCCCATACCTGCTGGAAGGCCGCGACCTGTTGGGCACAGCCCAGACCGGTACAGGTAAAACTGCAGCGTTTGCGCTGCCGTTGCTGTCACGTATCGATCCGACAGAAAAACACCCACAGCTGCTGGTACTGGCTCCGACCCGCGAACTGGCGATTCAGGTTGCAGAAGCATTTCAGACCTATTCCCGTCACCTGCGCGGCGTACACATCCTGCCGATTTACGGCGGCCAATCTTATGAAACCCAGGTACGCCAGCTGAAACGCGGCGTGCAGGTTATTGTCGGCACGCCAGGTCGCGTTATGGACCATATGCGTCGCGGCAACCTGAAGCTGGATAAACTGCGCGCACTGGTTCTGGATGAAGCAGATGAAATGCTGCGCATGGGCTTTATCGACGATGTTAACTGGGTACTGGAACATACGCCGGACAATCGTCAGATCGCTCTGTTTTCAGCCACTATGCCACGCGAAATCCAGCGGGTTGCCGAACAGCACCTGACGGACCCAGCTCAGGTCAAGATCAAATCCCAGACCGCAACGGCTACAACTATCCGTCAGCTGTACTGGCGTGTTGGTGGCTACCACAAACTGGACGCCCTGACCCGCATCCTGGAAATGCAGACCTTTGATGCCATGATCGTTTTCGTGCGCACCAAGTCCGCTACCGAAGAGCTGGCTGAAAAACTGTCTGCGCGCGGCTACGCTGCTGAAGCCCTCAATGGTGATCTGTCTCAGCAACAGCGCGAACGCACCATTGCTCGCCTGAAAAGCAGCAAGACTGACATCCTGGTTGCAACTGACGTTGTTGCCCGCGGACTGGACGTAGAACGTATCAGCCACGTACTGAACTACGACATTCCGTACGATACTGAATCCTACATTCACCGTATCGGCCGTACAGGCCGTGCCGGACGCGAAGGCGAAGCAATCCTGTTCGTCTCTCCGCGTGAACAGCGCATGCTGCGCGCAATCGAAAAAGCGACTCGCCAGCCGATTGAACGCATGCAGCTGCCAAGCACCAATGACATCAATGAACAGCGTCTGCAGCGCTTCAAGGATCGCATCAGCGAAACTCTGGACAGCGCCGACCTGACACCGTTCGCTGATCTGCTGATGGAATACCAGAAGGAACACGACTGTGACCCTCTGAACATCGCCGCAGCACTGGCAGTACTGGCTCAGGGTGACACACCACTGCTGCTGAAAGACGAACCGAAACGCGAAGAGCGTGATTTTGAGCGTCGTGAACGCCCGGAACGTGGTGACCGTCCTGAGCGCAGCGACCGCCCACGCAAAGAAATTCGTCCAGAAGACATGAAACCACGTCCACTGAAGAACCACCCGGACGTTGTCATGGAACGCTACAGCCTGATGGTTGGTTACGAGCACGGCGTTAAGCCAGGCAACATTGTTGGCGCAATCGCCAACGAAGCTGACCTGAAATCCGAGTTCATTGGCCATATCGAGATCTACGACCGCACAGCAACGGTAGATCTGCCCGCTGGCATGCCAGAAGAAACTATGGGCTTGCTGCGTCGCGTTGTTATCTGCGGCCAGCGTCTGGATCTGAAAGCATCCAGCGAAGTGGATATCTCTATCCATCAGCGTAGCGGCCCTGCTCCAGGCGGCCCTCGCCGTGGCAATGGCCCACGTGATGGTCAGCGCCCACACCGTAGCAAGCGTCCGCCACGCCAGGGCGATCGCAACAATGGTCCTCGCCGTGATGGTGGTGACCGCGGCTGATATCAGCCCGAGGCAATACCCGTTAAAAGCTGCCCGCCAGGGTCAGGCTTTTAACGGGTAGCCATTGAGCCAGAGGGTGAGCCCACCTTCTGGCACATACACCCAGGGATAAACACTCCCCTCCTCAACCGGCTGCCCAAACAGCAGCGACAACTTCGCCCTCTGCCCCGACGTCCATTCATCACCGTACACCGGACACAGACAAGCAGGCGATTCCTCCAGATTTAGCTCATCACATAACCACAGCACCGCGACAACCCCCTGCACTTCAACCTCGAGCGCCAGTTCGCGAAACAGATAAACATCCGGCTCTCCCACCTGAGCACCAAACGCAACATTGTCATCAAAATTCCAGCGCAGCACACGAAAGTGATGCACACCATAACTGACCATCAAACGCTTAATTTCAAGCCGACGCCGTTCAAAGGCATTCAGCAACCTTACGATGGGCCGTTCAGTCTGTTTTGAGAGGTTCTGGCACGGCGCCATCACCAACCCCTCACGCTTCATTGAACTCATAAAATAAGCGTAGCAGCCCCGTACAGGACAGGCAGACAATATTCTCAACTGTCGAAACCCACCACCAGCCGCGAAAAAGTCACACACCAGAAATACAGCACAGAGAATTCAGAAGGGATAACACAGAGAAACGAGGAGGGACGAAGCTGGCTGAACCTGTCGACAACGCAGACAATGCTGCCGACAGCAGGCTCAGCCGGGCTAAAACTTAACGGCCGTTATAGATACGGGGGATACGCGGCGTCAGGCAAGTCATCATGGTATAAGGGATGGTATCGGCACAGCTGGCAACTTCATTCACCGACAGATTCTCGCCGAAGAACTCAACCGTACTCCCCACCGATGCCGCTGGCAGGTCCGTCAGATCAACCGTGATCATATCCATGGACACCCGACCCACAATGCAGCTTCGCTGACCATCAATCATCACAGGTGTACCACTACGGGCGTGACGCGGAAAACCATCACCGTAACCCATAGCAACCGTACCGATTCGACTGACCTTCTCAGCCGTCCAGCTGGCGGCATACCCTACGCTCTCACCGGCCGGAATCTCGCGCACTGCAATAACTTCTGACAGCAGCGTCATCGCAGGCTGCAGCTTCGCTGCCTGCGGGTGCTCAACCCCATAAGGAGACGCACCATACAGCATCAGGCCCGGGCGCAGAATATCCTGATGAGCACTGGGCCAGCCCAGCGTCGCCGGAGAATTCGCCAGACTGACCGGGGCGTCAATATTAGCGGTTGCCCGCTGGAAGGTAGCCAGCTGCGTCACGGTGCACTGATCATCAAGATCATCAGCACAGGCAAAGTGGGACATCAGCACCACCTCTTTTACCTGCGGCAGGGCTGACAACCGCTGATACGCCGCCTCGTAATTCTCTGGCAGAATACCCAGCCGATGCATACCCGAGTCCATTTTCAGCCAGACGGTGAGTCCAGCATCTTCAGGCAACGCTGCTATATCATCAATCTGGAACTCGCTGTGTAGCGCCGTCCAGAAATTCAGCTCAATACACTGCAGTAACTCTTCAGACTGAAAAACACCCTCAAGCAGCAGTATCGGCGCTTTAATCCCACCCTGACGAAGCTCCAGCGCCTCTTCAATGCAAGCCACACCAAAGGCACCCGCTTCAGCTTCCAGCGCCTGAGCAACCGGCACAGCGCCATGGCCATAAGCGTTCGCCTTAACAATAGCAACCGCCTGACTATCGGGGGATTGTGAACGGGCTAATCGGTAGTTATTCCGAATAGCATCCAGATTGATCAGTGCTCTCGCCTGACGACTCATAAAAAGGCTCCTCCTGCATTTTTTCGCACCCATGGCGCACCCGCAAAGGTTCGCCACCGGTGTTATACGTGCCGGTTTACTCGGCGGTTACCATCACTGCGTCGATCTCAATATCAACGTCTTTTGGCAGCTGCTTCACCGCAAAAGCGGCGCGCGCCGGGTATGGCTCATTAAAATAACGCGCCATCACTTCGTTAACAGTGGCAAAGTGACTCATATCTGACAGCAGGATGGTCAGCTTCACGCACTCAGCCAGCGAACCACCCGCAGCCAGTGCAATGGCCTGCAGGTTTTCAAATACCTGTACAGCCTGAGCTTCAAAGCTCTCTTCAACCACTTCCATAGTCTTAGGATTCAGTGGAATCTGACCTGAGATGTAAACCGTCTGACCAACTTTCACAGCCTGGGAATACGTGCCGATCGCAGCCGGGGCGTTTTCTGTATTGATAATGCTTCTGTTCATATCTGTTCCTTACTGTTATTTCTGTTATTGAACGCCCGATGCAGGAGGGTCCGGGCTAGCGCACTATGGCGTGTTCCCGACCTGATTTAAAGCGAAAAAAACGGGGCATAATATGCCCCGACAAAAATCCATCCAGTGAGATTGGCATTAACGGATGGGTAATCAATAAACCAGGCAAGCCCTGCGACAAACGCAAAGCTCAGGCAGAATTCAATAACGGATCGATCACTTACATACAACCATCAGTGATAGCCGACAAAAAGACAGGCGGCCCAGATCAGGCCTTACAGGAACGGCGAGCCATAGCGGGCTGCCAGGTGCATAGCACCAGAACCGTTGTCATCAGTACGACACCTGTTGTATTTGTTGTATGGTAGGTGACAAGAATAATTGCTATTCTATGGCAACAAATGCAGAAAATCCGTTTGTATTAGACGTATCAACAGAATAATAATCTAACAAATACAGTAAAACAGGATTAACTATGGCTAGCCGTATGCCTCCCACCAAGCACCGCCGCTTTGACCGCATCGACCGTAACATTCTGCGTATTCTTCAACGCGAGGGGCGGATCTCCTATACCGAACTGGCAGACCGGGTCGGCCTGTCGACAACGCCCTGTATGGAGCGGGTCAAACGGCTGGAAAAAGACGGTGTAATTGAAGGCTACCATGCTCGTATAAACCCGGAAGCACTGCAGTACAGCATGCTGGTATTTGTGGAAATATCACTGTCTTACCAGTCCCCCGATGCTTTCGAGCGCTTCAACCAGGCGGTCAGCCAGCTGCCCTACCTGCTGGAGTGCCATCTGGTCTCCGGTGATGCCGACTACCTGATCAAAGCCCGTATCAGCGATATGTCTCAATATCGTGAACTACTGGGCGATATGCTACTGACCCTGCCCGGCGTTAAGAACTCCAAAAGCTACATCGTGATGGAAGAGGTTAAAGAAACCTCAGAGCTGCCGGTCGAGCAATAATTACCATCAGAAAAGATCACCTTAAGCTGAACAGCTCCCCTTTGTATCCGCCCGTGAATCTGGTATCTATGCGCTACACCTGATTCACGGAATACACCCATGACCCATTTACACCTGACCTCCCCCCAGGCCGATGCGCTGCGCAGCGGTACCCCCCTGCTGTGGCTTAACCCCCAGTATCAGACCCCTGCAGCGGCACCCGCACGACCCGACACAGCAGAGATCTACGCCGCTGAAGCCCGGCTGGTACGCTTTGCCCCCGTATTACAGCAGCTGTTTCCCGAACTGGACGCCAGCAACGGGCTGATCGAGTCTGACCTGCTCCCCACACCCGCACTGCACAACGCCATCAACCCGCTGGGTGGCCAGACCCTGATCAAAGCTGACCACGCCCTGCCCGTCGCAGGCTCCATCAAAGCCCGTGGTGGCATCCATGAAGTACTCTGTTTCGCGGAGCAACTGGCACTGGAGGCCGGTATACTCAACAATATCCACGATGATTACCGGCAACTGTTGCAACCCGCCGCCATCGCACTCTTCAACCGCTATGAGATCGCCGTTGGCAGTACCGGCAACCTGGGCCTGAGTATCGGCATTATCGGCGCAGCACTGGGTTTTAAAGCCAGTGTGCATATGTCGGTTGATGCCAAAGAGTGGAAAAAAACACGGTTGCGCAATCGCGGTGTGACGGTGGTCGAACACAATGCGGACTACAGCGCGGCCGTTGCGGCCGGGCGTGCCCAGGCGGCAGCCGACCCGTTCAGCTATTTTGTTGATGATGAGAACTCCCCACGTCTGTTTATGGGCTACGCCGTTGCCGCTCTGCGCTTAAAACAGCAGCTGGCGACACAACAGATTCTGGTGGACCAGCAGCATCCGCTGTTTGTTTACCTGCCTGCTGGCGTAGGCGGTGCCCCCGGCGGCATCACCTTCGGCCTGAAAGCGCTGTTTGGCGACTCGGTCCACTGCTTCTTTGCTGAACCGGTACAGGCGCCCTGTATGCTGCTTGGCATGGCAGGCTCCGCTGGCAACGAGCCAGTACCGGTCTATGATTTTGGACTGCAGATTGATACGGATGCCGACGGGCTGGCCGTCGGCACCGCGGCAAAATGGGTTTGCGATGCCGTTCGCGACGGTTTATCCGGCGTATTTACTGCCACCGACAGCCAACTTTACCAACAGCTGCTACAACTTAAACAACTGGAAAATCTCCAGGTAGAACCTTCAGCAGCCATCGGCTGTGCTGGCCCCGGGATGCTCAGCAGCGCTGAAGGCCAACAATATCTGCAGGCGCACAAACTGGATCAGCACATGGATCAGGCCACCCACCTGATCTGGACCACCGGTGGATCCTTTGTCCCTGATAGCGAATACAAGGGGTATATATCAAAGGCAATAGAAAAATCTAATCCAAAAGTATCCTGATAAAGGATATTGTTCACTATAGGAAACTTGTTGATCATGAGGAAACATCATGGCACTGGTTTTCCACCCATCCTGAACCTCCCTCCAGAGGTTCAGGGCGCATATAAAAATAACAAGGGGAGGTATCCTTCATGGAATCTATTAGTTCCTTTATTGGCGCTATCAACGGCATCGTCTGGGGAGCACCAATGCTCATCCTGATTTTGGGTGTAGGCTTCTTTTTAAGCCTGGGCCTGAGATTGATGCCAATTCTCAAACTCGGTACGGGTTTCAGTCTGCTCTTCAAGGGCACTAAGGCTGAAGCGGGCGCTGAGAAAGAGGGTGAGATTCCGCCGTATCAGGCACTGATGACAGCAATGTCTGCAACTGTGGGCACCGGTAATATTGCCGGAGTCGCGACCGCCGTATTCCTGGGTGGTCCGGGTGCACTGTTCTGGATGTGGCTGACTGCACTGGTTGGTATGGCAACCAAGTATGCCGAGGCCGTTCTGGCCGTGAAATACCGTGAAGTAGATGAAGAAGGCAACCACGTTGGTGGCCCGATGTACTACATCAAAAACGGTATGGGTAAAAGCTGGGCCTGGTTGGGCACGGCGTTTGCTGTCTTCGGTGCGATCGCCGGTTTTGGTATCGGTAACACCGTACAGTCCAACTCGATTGCTCAGGTAGTCGAGAGCAACTTTGGTGTGCCAACTATTGCAACCGGTATTGTTGCCATGGTGCTGGTAGGTGCAGTTCTGGTTGGTGGTATCAAACGTATCGGTTCTGTTGCCGGTGCCCTGGTACCGCTGATGGCTGTTGCGTACATCCTGGCGGGCCTGGTTGTACTGTCAATCAATGCTGACCAGATTGGTCCTGCATTTTCACTGATCATCGAAAGCGCTTTCACAGGTCATGCTGCTGAAGGTGGTTTTGCCGGTGCTGCAGTCTGGGCTGCGATCCGTTTCGGTGTGGCACGTGGTGTATTCTCTAACGAAGCGGGCCTGGGTTCTGCGCCAATTGCTCACGCAGCGGCACAGACAACTGACCCTGTTCGTCAGGGCCTGATTGCTATGCTGGGCACATTCCTGGATACCCTGATCGTATGTTCTATTACCGGTCTGGTAATCATAACATCCGGTGTATGGACATCTGGCGTGTCCGGTGCAGCACTGACCTCTGCAGCGTTTGCTGACGCTCTGCCAGGTCTGGGTAATTATCTGGTTGCGATCTCTCTGGCAATCTTCGCCTTTACAACGATCATCGGCTGGTCGTTCTACGGCGAGCGTTGCGTTGAGTTCCTGTTCGGCGTTAAAGCTATCAAACCTTACCGTATTCTGTGGATTCTGGCGGTGCCTGTCGGCGCAACTCTGAGCCTGGATTTCGTATGGCTGGTAGCAGATACCCTGAACGCGATGATGGCATTGCCTAACCTGATTGCCCTTATCGTACTGAGCCCTGTGGTATTCAAGCTGACACGTGAGTACTTTGCTCGCCATGAAGCAGACAAAACTGCAGCTGAGTCTGAGTAAAGACTGACAGTACACAACGCTGACACTTGTCATTGCACCAAAAAACCCGCTTCGGCGGGTTTTTTCATTTATTAGCCTGCGCAGGGGGAACTTTTTGAGTATTTCAGGTTCGTTTCAGCCTGCCCACCTACTCTACGTTTTACAGCGCGCATGCCTCGATGCGGCATGAGTCCCAAACGCGATGTACTTCGTAGCCGTTCCGCCAGAACGGCTTTTTTCTTCCCGCCCTCTTATGCCCTTCTATCCAGCCAAAGCCACCCAGGCCTCAGAACCTTGTAGCTACTGCTGTTTTGCCTTCCAGCCTAAAGCGCCTACACTTCAGCCGTTCAATAATAATTGACATATTGGTATATTCTGGCTGGCCAGGCATATCTGAAAGCAGATCAACTCATTGTATTATTTACGACTAATCGCTAATTTAGCGATTCAGGCCGCATTCATTCTGCCGATAAACATTGAAGGGACAATGCGACAAGCCTGACAAGATACAAATAATAAAAACGAAGTGCTACTCGCACCATGAACGCTTCAATAATCGCTTTACTACCAGAAAGGACACCCAACCATGCTGACAAGCATTCGCAATAAAATTGCGGCTGTATCAGCGCTCTGCCTTGTTGCAGCGCTTGCCGCCACGCTGATTTATGCAGCAATAGCCGGCCAGAAAACCAAACAGGAAGTGACAGAGCTAACCAGCGAACAGCTGAGCCTGAAATCTGAGTCCGAGCTACAAGCGATTGCCCAGCTGGAAGCAACCCGCATCGCCGCAAAAATTATCGAACCATTGCGTATCGCTATGGGTATCACTCAGACGGTAGAAGGCTATATCGACAACAACGATGTAGTCGCACTGGACCGTGATCGTATGGCCCGTTACGTCAAAAGTGTTCTGACTTCCAACCCGGCGATTATGGGCACCTATATTGCGTGGGAAAAGAATGCGGTTGATGGTAAAGATAACCTCTACAAAGACACCGAGCACACCTTTGCCAATGGTCAGTTTGCCCCTTACTGGTCCCGTAGCGGTAGCACCCTGGCATTACGTCCACTAAACCTGCAATTCCTGGTTGATGGTGGAGCCGCCAGCGATTCAAGTAGCAATTACTGGTACAACTGCCCAATAAAAGAACACCGTACCTGCCTGACTGAACCTTACAGCTGGAATGCCCAGGGCCAGACCATTGTCGGCACTTCGATTACTCTGCCAATTATGGTGCAAGGTAAGTACTACGGTATGGCAGGGATTGATATCGAACTGGCTTACATCCAGAAAATTGCCACCGAAGCAGCCCAGCGACTCTACCAGGGTAAAGGCAAAGTCATGGTGCTGAGTAACGGTGGTCTGGTCGCAGGCCACTCTGCTAATCGCTCATTGATTGGCAAACCACTGCCAGCTAGCGAGCTCGACTTCATTCGCAGCCAGCTAAGCAATGGTCAGGATTTCATCACTCGACATGACGCCACCTATGTCAGCCTGGCCGCAGTAAAACTGCCGGGGGTTCGTGGTAGCTGGGGGGTTGTTATTGAGATTCCCGAGTCTGTTGTTCTGGCCGGGGTTGTAAAGACTGAACAGGTACTGAAAGAGAATTTCGCCACCGCGTTATCTCAGCAGACCATGATCGGCTCTTTCATTGCAGTACTGGGCGTTATTTTACTGGGCTGGATGGCTCGAAGCATCGCCACCCCAATTGCACAAACTGCCAGTCGGGTAAATGACCTGGCCTCTGCCGACGGCGACCTGACTCAGCGGCTGGATCTGCAACGTAAAGACGAGGTTGGGGATCTGGCTAATGGTGTTAACGCCTTTATCGAGAAAACCCACGACATTGTCAAAGATATCGCTGGCGAAATGGGCAATGTTGAGGTGACCGCTAACCGTACCGCTGAGATATCTGAACAGACCAATCAGCGCGTATTACGCCAGCGTCAGGAAATTGAGATGGTGGCCGCTGCCATCAACGAAATGTCAGCTTCCGCCACCCAGGTTGCCCAGAGTGCAGCGGACACCTCAGGTGCCGCCACCAGCGCTAAAACAGCGGTAGAGGAAGGTTCTAATAATGTGTACCACTCGGTAGATGCTATTCGTGAACTGGCCATTGAGATGGAGCAGGCAGGCACCATCATGAACCAGCTGGCCCAGGACAGCGAAAATATTGGCAAGATTGTCGAAGTGATCAGCGGTATTTCCGAACAGACTAACCTGCTGGCGCTGAACGCTGCGATTGAGGCGGCCCGAGCTGGTGAACAGGGCCGTGGATTCTCGGTCGTTGCCGACGAAGTACGCAACCTGGCCTCCCAGACCCAGAACTCGACCACTGAAATTCAGGGCCTGATTGAACAGCTACAGACACGTTCCCGCCAGGCGCAGAAAGCGATGGAAAATGGCAGCAGCTACACCAGCAACTGTATTGAACGGGCCGAAAATGCTGCCAGCCAGCTCGATACCGTGGTTGAAGCTATCGCTCAGATCAATGATATGACCAGCCAGATTGCGACTGCCGCCGATGAGCAAAGCTCAGTATCGGAAGATATCTCCCGCAGTGTCGTTACCATTAACGACACGGCAAACGAGCTGTCTGATGGTGCCGGTGAAGTGAATCAGCAAAGTAGTCAGTTGTTTGAACTGATTAAACAGCTGGAAGGTAAGCTGAACCGCTTCCGTTATTAAGCTGTAATAGCAAACGCCCGGCCTACCTGGCCGGGTAGTAAAAAGGCCCGCATTTTCATGCGGGCCTTTTTACTTTTACCGGTCACAACTAACCGGTCACAACTATAAGCAGCTCAGGCCAATTTACCGGCTGCGCTTTTCCACCAGCGTCTCACGTAGCTTCCACAGATGCAGGGTGATCCGTTCAGCCTGGTAACGGTTCAGATCACTGAAGACTGGCATCTTCGATTTTTCCGGATTACCTTTGCGAATAAGGTCTACCACCTCATCAGGCCCCAGCCGGGTCAGTGCATTAGCAGGAATACCCTTTAGAAAGTTACCCGTGCCTTCGGCTCTATGGCAACTGGCACAATAATGCTCGAACAGCTGGGCTCCGGTCGCAGATGATTTAGGCGGCGGTTCTGATTTACCACACCCCACCAATACAGCACCCAGTATTACAGCCAGAGGCAAAACTTTCACATTAAACATCCTGTCTTTCTGCTGGTATCGAAGCCAGCCTGATAGAACAAAGCATAGATAATTCTGTCGGCAGAACCAGACAATATTACAGCAGGATTATGATTTATCGATCAAAAACCCTTTCCAGATCAACTAACTCACCGCAATTATGCTCACTATATCCAGGTAACAGTGATACAGCCTGGCAAAATTCAGGGGCTGCAAGCACCTGTAAGAAACGCTGCAAGGCTTCCTGCATAACGGCATCACTACGACACAGTAACCAGTACTGCTCCGACGTTAATGGCATAAACTCCAGGCCGAACTGTGCTGCTGCCGCCTGCACCCCGAAACCCGCATCCGCCATCCCGGCCGCCACATGGGCGGCAACCGCCGAGTGGGTGTATTCCTCAGTGGTATAGCCTGTAATCAGCGCACTATCGACGCCCTGGCAACGGAGCATTTCATCCAGCAAGGCGCGGGTGCCGGCATCTTTCTGTCGATTGATAAAACGGACCCCCTCCTGAGTCAGGTCAGCCAGGGTATGAATGCTCAACGGATTACCAGAGCGAACCATCAGCCCCTGCTGGCGGGTAATAAAGCTGATCAGTTTATGTGCCCGTGGCTTGAGATAACTGCGATAGGTGTCATATAACACATCACTCAGATATTCAGACGGCAAATGAAAGCCCGCCACATCACACTGGCCCCGGCTGAACGACGCCAGCGCCTCCTCGGCACTCCTATATTGCAGATCCAGTTGAAAATCCTCAGCATGGCGGGCCAGCTCTGCCACCGCATAGCCATGGCTGGCATGTAAGCGCAACAAGGGCTTCACCCCGGCCAGGGTGCGCTGGATCTCCATGTTCAATTCCGACGCCAGGTTATCCAGTTGCGGCGTCAGTCGAGCCGCCACCCGCTGCTCCGCCCACAGCAATTTCTCACCCAGGCTGGTCAGCTGCGCGCCACGGCCCTTTTCTAACAGCACCAGCGGCGCACCGAAAAACGCTGCCCACTTATTTAATAGATTCCAGGCGTGACGATAGGAGATACCTACCACTTTGGCAGCGACCGTGAGCTTCCCGGCATCGTTGATCGCCCCCAGCAGACTGAACAGCTGGGGTTCCAGCTGGCGGCCCTGCTCGTCACGGAAGGTCCAGGCGGGTGCGATCTGTACTTTCTTAATATGCATAAACTTTCATATTTCCCAGATGGCCCACTAATGCTAATTTTCACCTATCAATGACATAAAAATAACCCGCAAATATGCATTTTCATACCTATTTGCCGGAATAATAATAACGTTCGCTTCCGTTGCGCCCTTGTCGCAACCGACAAGCGCCGTACGCACAGGTGAGCTTCATGACCGTTACCCCACAGTGGGACCGCACCGCCGTGCAGCAGATTCTTGAATCGCTGCAACACACACCCGGCGCTCTGCTCCCGATTCTGCATGCCATTCAGGACTCTCAGGGCTACATCCCCCCCGAGTCGATCCAGATGATCGCTGACGCCCTGCAGCAGACCCGCGCAGAGGTCCACGGTGTTGTGACCTTCTACCATCACTTCCGTCTCAGCCCGCCGGGCAAACATGTGGTACAGATCTGTCGGGCCGAAGCCTGCCAGGCCCGTGGTGTACGCGCCCTCGAAGCACATGCCAAAAACACTCTGGGGGTGGATTACCACGGCACCACAGCCGACCGTGAAATCACCCTGGAGCCCGTTTACTGCCTGGGCAACTGTGCCTGTGGCCCGTCCATCCGGGTGGGTGAGCAGATTATGGGCCGGGTTGATGCCGAACGTTTCGACGCCCTGGTAGAAGAACTGACCACCGCCACCCTGGAGCTGAAGTGATGAGCATTAAAGTCTATGTGCCCCGCGACACCACCACCCAGGCACTGGGCGGTGAATACGTAGTCAGCCGCCTGCAGGCCGAAGCCGCCAGCCGTGGGCTGGATATCGAGATCGTTCGCAATGGCTCCCGTGGCCTGTGCTGGCTGGAGCCACTGGTAGAAGTCGATACGGGTAACGGCGGTCGTGCAGCATACGGCCCGGTCAGCCCGGGCGATGTCAGCGCCCTGCTGGACGCCGGTATGCTGGACGCAAGCACCGACCACCCGCTGGCACTGGGGGAAGTTACCGAGATTCCTTACCTGAAAAACCAGCAACGGCTGACCTTCGCCCGCGCCGGAGTCACCGATGCGGTCAGCATCACCGACTACCGCCAGCACGGTGGCTTTGACGGGCTGGAAAAAGCCCTGCAGATGAGCGCTCAGGCGATTGTTGATGATGTCAAAACCTCCGGCCTGCGTGGCCGTGGGGGTGCAGCATTCCCGACCGGCATCAAATGGCAGACCGTACTGGGCTGTGATGCCGACCAGAAGTACATCGTCTGTAATGCCGATGAAGGCGACTCCGGCACCTTCGCCGACCGACTGGTGATGGAAGCCGACCCGCTGATGCTGATCGAAGGCATGATCATCGCCGGTCTGGCCGTGGGTGCGGACCAGGGTTACATCTACCTGCGCGAAGAGTACCCGCTGGCCCACCAGATTCTGAACGAAGCGATCGCCAACGCTACCGAGGCCAACTGGCTGGGTGACAACATCCAGGGCAGTGGCTGCAACTTCCAGCTGGAAGTCCGGCTGGGTGCCGCCGCCTACATCTGCGGTGAAGAAACCTCCCTGCTCAACAGCCTGGAAGGCAAACGCGGCCTGGTCCGTGCCAAGCCACCACTGCCTGCCATTGAAGGCCTGTTCGGCAAGCCAACCATCGTCAACAACGTACTCTCGCTGGCAGCGGTGCCCTACATTCTGGCCAATGGCGGCCAGTCCTACGCGGATTACGGCATGGGGCGCTCCCGTGGCACCCTGCCGTTCCAGCTGGCCGGTAACATCGAACGCGGTGGCATGGTCGAGCTGGCGTTCGGCCCTACCCTGCGCGAGCTGATCGAAACGTTCGGCAACGGCAGTGCCAGCGGTCGACCGCTGAAAGCGATTCAGGTCGGTGGCCCGCTGGGTGCCTACCTGCCAGAAAGCCAGTGGGACCTGCCACTGGACTATGAAGCCTTCTCTGCCGACGGTGCCGTACTCGGTCACGGGGGCGTTGTTGCCTTCGATGACACCGTTGATATGAGCGAACAGGCCCGTTTCTCCATGGAGTTCTGTGTTGCTGAGTCCTGCGGTAAATGTACGCCCTGTCGTATCGGTTCAACCCGTGGGGTGGAAGTGATCGACAAGATTCGCGCCGGTCAGAATACAGCCGCCAACCTGGAGCTGCTGGATGACCTGTGTGACACCATGATCTACGGCTCCCTGTGTGCCATGGGCGGGATGACCCCGTTCCCGGTACAGAGCGCTGTAAAACACTTCCCTGATGATTTCATCAAGGCTGCAACAACCACCGATGGGGGTGCCTCCGCATGATCGAAATATTTGACCCCAAAGCACTGGACCCGAACAAAGACTACGGCACCCCGCCGAGCCTGTCGGAAACACTGGTCACCCTGGACATCGATGGCGTTAGCGTCACCGTGCCCGAAGGCACCTCGGTACTGCGTGCTGCCGCCCTGGCCGATATCAATATTCCCAAGCTGTGTGCCAGTGATAACCTGGAGAGCTTCGGCTCCTGCCGCATCTGTGCGGTAGAGATCGCAGGCCGTCGCGGCTTCCCGGCCTCCTGCACCACCCCGGTAGAAGCCGGGATGCAGGTCAATACCCAGACTGAGAAAGTGGCCAAGCTGCGCCGCAACATCATGGAGCTGTACATCTCCGACCACCCGCTGGACTGCCTGACCTGCCCGTCTAACGGTGACTGTGAGCTGCAGGACATGGCCGGTGCAGTCGGCTTGCGTGAGGTGCGTTACGGCTTCGATGGCGACAATCATCTGGATGCCGCCAAAGACGAGTCCAACCCGTACTTCACCTTCGACCCCAGCAAATGTATCGTCTGCAGCCGCTGTGTGCGCGCCTGTGAAGAAGTCCAGGGCACCTTTGCGCTGACCGTCGATGGCCGTGGTTTCGAGTCCACCATTGCCGCTGGTCAGGATGAAAGCTTCCTTGAGTCCGACTGTGTCTCCTGTGGTGCCTGTGTCCAGGCCTGCCCGACCTCCACCCTGATGGAGAAAAGCGTCATCGACGCCGGTCAGCCAGAACACAGCGTCGTCACCACCTGTGCTTACTGTGGTGTTGGCTGCTCGTTCAAAGCCGAAATGAAAGGCGACCAGGTCATCCGCATGGTGCCGTACAAAGGCGGCGACGCGAACATGGGTCACTCCTGTGTCAAAGGCCGTTTCGCCTTTGGTTACGCCACCCATAAAGACCGCATCACCGACCCGATGATCCGCGACAGCATCGACCAGCCATGGCGCGCCGTCAGCTGGGACGAAGCCATCGGCTTTGCCGCCGGTCGTTTCAAGTCAATCCAGGCCGAACACGGCCGGGAAAGCCTGGGCGGGATCACCTCCTCGCGCTGTACCAACGAAGAAACTTACCTGGTACAGAAGCTGATCCGCGCTGGCTTTGGTAACAACAACACCGACACCTGTGCCCGTGTCTGCCACAGCCCGACGGGCTATGGCCTCAAAGTCACCCTGGGTGAATCCGCCGGTACTCAGACCTTCGAGTCGGTATTGCAATCCGATGTGATCATGGTAGTGGGTGCCAACCCGACCGATGCCCACCCGGTATTCGGCTCACTGCTGCGTAAACGCCTGCGTCAGGGTGCCAAACTAATCGTGGCCGATCCACGTCAGATCGACCTGCTGAAAACACCGCACCTGAGCGAAGCGATCCACCTGCCGCTGCGCCCAGGCACCAACGTTGCCCTGATCAACGCGCTGGCCCACGTAATCGTCACCGAAGGCCTGGAAGACCGTGCCTTTATTGCCGAACGTTGCAGCGACAACAGCTACGACCAGTGGCGAGCGTTTATCCAGCACGAAACCAACTCGCCCGAAAAAATGGCCGAGGTCACCGGCGTACCGGCCAGCAGCGTCCGAGAAGCGGCCCGACTGTTTGCCAACGCTGGCAACGGGTCTATCTACTACGGGCTGGGTGTCACCGAGCACAGCCAGGGGTCTACCATGGTCATGGGTATCGCCAATCTGGCGCTGGCCACCGGTAACATCGGCCGTGAAGGCGTCGGCGTTAACCCGCTGCGGGGTCAGAACAACGTGCAGGGCTCCTGTGATATGGGCTCTTTCCCGCATGATCTGCCAGGCTACCAGCACATCTCCGATGACGCTGCCCGTGGCCGCTTTGAAGCCGAATGGGGCGTCAAACTGGACAACGAGCCCGGTCTGCGAATTCCGAACATGTTCGATGCGGCCATCGCCGGTCACTTCAAAGGCATGTACGTACAGGGTGAAGATATCGCCCAGTCCGACCCCAACCTGCACCACGTTGAGGCCGCACTGAAATCACTGGACTGCCTGGTGGTTCAGGATATCTTCCTCAATGAAACCGCCCGTTTCGCCCACGTATTGCTGCCTGGCTCCACTTTCCTGGAAAAAGACGGCACCTTCACCAATGCCGAACGCCGGATCAACCGGGTGCGCAAAGTCATGGCACCGCTGGGCGGCAAGCAGGACTGGGAAGTCACCATGATGCTGTCTAATGCGCTGGGCTACCCGATGGACTACAGCCATCCGTCCGAAATCATGGATGAGATCGCCCGCCTGACGCCAACCTTTACCGGCGTCAGCTATGACAAGCTGGAAGAACTGGGCAGCATTCAGTGGCCCTGTAACGAGCTGTACCCTGAGGGTACACCGACCATGCACGTGACCGATTTTCCGATCGGCAAAGGCGAGTTCGCGGTCACCGAATACCTGGCCACCGAAGAACGCGCCAGCCGCCGCTTCCCGCTGCTGCTGACCACCGGTCGTATCCTCAGCCAGTACAACGTAGGCGCACAGACCCGCCGCACCGACAACCAGATGTGGCATGACGAAGATGTGCTGGAGCTGCACCCAAGCGATGCCGAAACCCGTGGTATTCAGGACGGCGACTGGCTGGGGATCAGCAGCCGCGTCGGTCAGACGGTACTGCGGGCCGTGCTGAGCGAGCGTATGCAGCCCGGTGTTGTATATACCACCTTCCATCATCCGGACAGTGGCGCTAATGTAATCACTACCGATAACTCCGACTGGGCCACCAACTGTCCGGAGTACAAAGTCACCGCGGTACAGGTGGAAAAAGTTTCGCAGCCTTCCGAATGGCAGCAGAACTTTGTCAGCTTCCGCGATCAGCAGAATGCGTTACTTGAGAAAGGACGCCGCAGGGAAGGTATCTAATGAGTTCAGCCTCATACACTGAGGCGCACGAGCAGAGCGACGGTTTAGCCACCGTTGCCATCGAGCGCTGGCAGCAGCAGGAATCGCAGTTACTGTTCGACGACGTCGCCGACGAGCAACCGGTCGCGCTGGTCTACAACGGCATCTCCTATGCCGTGATGATGACCACGCCCTGCCAGCTGGAGGTCTTCGCGCTGGGGTTCAGCCTCAGCGAGGGGCTGATCGCCGATGCCAGCGAACTCTACAGTATTGATATTGAAGCCCATGACAATGGTTATGAGGTCCAGCTGCGTATCGCCGCCCAGCGTATGGCCGAGCTGAAAGAGCGCCGCCGTAACCTGGCCGGCCGTACCGGCTGCGGCCTGTGTGGCACCGAATCACTGGATCAGGCCATTCGCCCCACCAGCCCGGTGGTCAGCGTTGAACTACCCAGCCAGGCCGCGATTCAACACGCCATTGTGACCATGGAAAACCATCAACCGTTACAGAATCAGACCGGCGCGCTGCATGGCGCAGGCTGGTGTGATCTGAACGGTGATATCCATATGCTGTGCGAAGATATCGGCCGCCATAATGCGCTGGACAAACTGATCGGCAGCCTCAGCCAGCAGCAGGTTTACCTGCCCAACGGCTTTGCGCTGATATCCAGCCGGGCCAGTTATGAGATGGTGCAGAAGGCCTGCAGTGCGGGCATCAGTACCCTGGTAGCCGTGTCTGCCCCCACCTCACTGGCGATAAAAATGGCCAGTGAAGCCGGCCTCAACCTGGTCGGCTTCGCCCGCCCCGGCCGCTTTATCATCTATAACCGCAGCGTACAGCCCAACGGGAACCCTGAACATGCAAACCGAACTTGAACACCTGATTCAGATGGCCAACCAGATTGTGGCCAACAACAGCTTTCAAAAAGACATTGAGCAGACGGCGGCCACCACCGCCAACCACCTGCAGAAATTCTGGGCCCGGTCGATGAAAAAACAGATCATCGACTACGCCGCCCAGGATGGCAGTGATCTGAGCCCCGCCGCCAAACTCGCCGTGCAACAGCTGGCGTCGTAAACCCCACCTGATAGACCCCATCGCCAGCAAGCTGGCTCCTGCACCCACCCGCAGGAGCGAGCTTGCTCGCGATATGCCCGCCAACACCCATTCCAGCTGAAGACAGCTGTCCCACAAAAAGCGCAGTTAAGTATTCACAGGGAGTCTGGGGGAAAAAGAAACCGGTCAAACGAGATGGGCCTGAAGAGGGCCGCAATGGGCAGTGCCTGACCGGCTTTAAACAGAAGAAGTATCAGAAGGTCTTACTTAACATTCACTTACACATCACCGAGCGCTACCGGGCAGGGCAGCCACTCGGTGGGATTGCTGCAACCACTCAGGCCGCGGCAAAATTTCCGGTATCGGTATCATCATCCGCAGGCTGTACCACCGGAAACACCCGGTCGTAGGCCCAGGTGTAGACATAGGCATACAGCACGATAAAGCCCATCAGCACCACATCCATCGCCAGTGCGGTCAGCAGATCAATCTGCAGCCACCACATCACAATCGGCATCGACGTGACGGTCAGCACCATTTCCAGCCCCAGCGCATGGGCAATACGGCCCCGACCCGAACGCTGTGTCGGCACCCGTCCGGCTTTCACATCAAAACGATCATAAAAATGGTTGTACACCACATTCACCAGCAGCGCTTTAAGTGCAATCACCGCCGTCAACGTACCAACCGTCATCGCTTCCTTCTCCAGCACCCAGGCAATCACCGGTGCCGACATCAGGATCAACAGCACTTCAAACACAACCGCATACCGCGCCCGATCCCACTTCGAACGCACATTAATTTTCTTCGCCATGACCGTTTCTCGAATAAATTGAGAGCAATGAATGGCAGGCATTCTAATCAGTGAGATAATAGATTAAAGTCAGTTTCAATCTGATATTTATATAGATAAACGAATACCATCTTATTAATAGATAGCCAGATACAAACTATCGACTAAACAGATACACCAGCCAGAGCCCTCTTATGCCCAGTGTTGATCAACTTGATGCCTTCGTCGCCGCCGCCGAGCAAGGCTCCTTCTCCGCCGCCGCCCGTAAACTGCGTAAAGCCCAGTCGGCGATCAGTAACGCCATCAGCAATCTGGAGATCGAAAGCGGCGTTGACCTGTTCGACCGCAGCAGCCGTAACCCGGTGCTGACCAGCCACGGCATTGCCCTGCTCAAATCTGCCCGTGCCGTGCTGCACAGCCATCAGGACTACCTCGCCTGCGCCAGCTCACTGACCGCAGGCGCAGAAACCCAGCTGTGCGTGGCCATCGAACAGAGCATCGCCACCGCCCAGGTACTGCCGCTGCTGATCGAGTTTGAAAAACGTTACCCACACATTGAGTTCGAGCTGCTGGACCCAGGCCCCAACGACGTTGCCGAGCTGATCCGCCAGGGCCGGGCCGATATCGGCCTGATGATGGAGCAGGAGCACTACCCCCAGGGCTTCAAATTTCGGGGCATCGGCCATGCCCGGGTGATTCCGGTCTGCAGTGCCGACCACCCGCTGGCCCGGCTCGGCCCGGTCAGCCATGGTGACCTGCGCGGCTACCGCCAGCTGGTAACCCGCAGCCTGAATCTGGATGACGACAGTCATATCCAGCAGATCCTCAGCCCTAAAATCTGGTACGCCGAAAGCCCCTACGCGGTGGCAGAACTGGTGGGTGCGGGACTGGGCTGGTCATTACTGCATGAATCGGTGGTCGCCCAGGAGCTGGCACACGGCAAACTGGTCAAACTGGAACTGGCCTACCAGCAGGTGGCCGCCTTGCAGGGCGTGGATGTGGTGTGGACCGAGAAACGGGCCCTGGGCACCGGCGGCCAGTGGCTGCTGGAACAGCTGTTCCAGCTGAATATCAGCCAGGGCTAAAGCTGTTCCTGTTCCACCGGGACACCAAGATTACCTCGGCCTGCGACGCTCAGGTGACGTTCCATAAGTCGCGCAGCCCAGTCCCGGTCATCCTGGGTCAGCGCTTCCATAATATCCAGGTGCTCCTGACAGGACATCAGCATCCTTTCCGGATACAGACTGGCGCCGGATTCGGTAAAGCGCCGCATCCGGTTTTGCTGTCGCAGGATCTCCATAAAAAATGGATTACCGGAAAAATCCACCAGCATCTGATGAAAGTTAGCATTGATCGCCAACAGCTTATACGCTTCAATTTCAAACACCTGACCATCCACCAGCTGACGATGCAGCAGCAGGCAGCTTTTCAACCGTGCCTGATCCACACGGTAGCTATCCAGCCGCAAAGCGGCAGGTTCAATCACTCTGCGTAACTCATAACTGGCACGGTTACTGGCTTCACTATTGATCAGCGACGTAAAATGCCAGCCCTTGCCTTGTGCTGGTTGCAGCAGTCCTTCACTGGCCATCTGGGTCAGTACTTTGTGCAACAATGCCCTGGGCACTGCATAACGACGGAGCAGGTCTGCTTCCATCACATGCTCGCTCAATTCTCCCTGTACACGGTCCTGCCCCAGTTGCACATAGAGCGCGTCCAGCGGTGATTGTGGTAGTTCTAACTCAACACACGCCAGCTCTGCACCATCTTTTGCCAGCTGAAACCCACCCTGCGAACGCACACTGACCACACCATGATGGGCCAGCAGCTTCAACGCTGCGCGGATCGGTGAACGTGACACCTGACACTGCTCTGCCAGTTCTCGCTCGGCCAGGTGTTCGCCCCGGGTTACCCCCTGAGTTAAAAAAAGGCTCAGCAGCCGATGACTCAGCTCTGCCTGCAGCGGGTTCACTTTACGGCTGATTTCCGAACAATCAGGGTACTCTTCCACTTAATATCTCCTGAAAAAACGTGGTTATCTGAGGCAGTAAATCAAACCCCTGGTGCGCTATCCCTGGCACAATATCCAGCCGCACACTCACACCTTTCGCTTGCAGCGCCTGCGCCAGGCACTGGCAGCGTTCAACACGATCCTGACCAGCATCATTAGCAGCAGGCATCCAGTATCGATTCTCTACGGTGAGCACAATCTCATCACGATCGCGGTCATTCGCACCAACAATTAACTGAACGGGTACCGATTTAATGGTATCAAAATCTACTTTAATACCAAATATCGCTTCAATATCACCAATGCCGGTCCACCATGCTGCCTTATCATCTGGCAAAGTAACCAGACCTGGCGCACCCGCTGAAAGACCCGCAAGGCGTTCAGGATACAGGTAAAGAAAACGGTGCGCGAACTGACCGCCACCCGAAAAACCATGTAGAAAGAAACGTTCATAATCAATCGCTAACCGGCTACCAGCTTCTTCTACCATTGCCAGCAGCACCTGGTCATAACGCACATTCATCTGGTTTAAAAACTTGTAGCCACCGGTCTCTTCTGGCACTGGAATACCGACTGGAAACAGCGGGCAGAGCACAACAACGCCGTGCTGCTCGGCAAATTCAGCCAGCAGGTCTCGATATTTTTCCGGCGTCCGCCGCGAACCATGCACAACAACCAGCAATGATGTGTTAGCCCTGATATTTCGCGGCACGTAAAGGCAATAACTGAATCGCTGATCGGCCTGGCAGGCGTAAAAGGTTGTTGCTCCCTGATCATAAATACCCACTCAATAGCCCCTCGATGTCATTCTAGATGTAACGAATGGTATTTTAATTAAAGTAAATACCGCATATGATAATCACCATCAAATGCATTTGAGTTTCAATCCTACACTAGTATGCACCTGGAATGTGTTCATGAAACCGACTCTATCGTTACCCACTCTGGCTATCGCCGCTCTGACTACACTCCCGGCAAGCGCCGAGGTTAATCAGCAAAATGATCTGGTGATCACTGCCACCCGTCAGGATATCTCTCTGCGAGATATCCCTCACGCCGTTACCGTACTGGAGCGGGAAGATATTCAGAGCCAGCTGGCAGTGTCCCGCAATCTGGCCGAAGTCCTGTCTAAAGTAGTCCCAGGCATGGCACCTGCAAGCCAGACACTGACGAATTTCAATCAGTCTCTGCGCGGTCGTAATATGCTGATACTGGTTGATGGTGTGCCACAAAACACCAACCGCAATGCCAGTCGAGATCTGATGACCGTTGATCCGGCTAATATTGAGCGCATCGAAGTTGTCCGTGGTGGTAGCGCGGTGTATGGCAGCGGTGCAGCAGGCGGGATGGTCAACATTATTACCCGCCGTAACGTCTCGGAGTCCGTAACCACGGTCGGCCTGAGCACGTCATTGAGCAACCTCAGTAAAGATGGACTGGGCAACCGGCTGGAGCACTACAGCGGCGGTAATAACGGTAGTTTTGACTACGGTTTCAACCTGGCTGCAGAGCAGCGTCGCGGCTTCTTTGATGCTGATGGCGACCGTATCGCACCTGAGCCCAGCCAGGGCGACCTGTCTGATACCGACAGCCTGAGTCTGGCAGGTAAACTGCGCTGGCAAAATGATGACAGCCGGGTCACCCTGGCGATCAACCACTATGTGGCAGACCAGGACACTGACTTTGCCTCAGACGCCTCTGTTATGGCGGCCCCCGCCGGTACCGTCAAAGCGCAGGCGCTGGAAGGAATCCAGCTGGACAAACAGAATGAAACTCGCAACAGCCAGATCAACCTGAGCCTGCAGCAGGACAACACCGTCATTGGGGACATTGAGTCACAGCTCTATTACCGCAGCTTTGAGGCCCGCTTCGCTCCTTTTGATGGACGCCCATACGGTGGCTGGAACCATCTGGCGCAGAGTTATCTGGAGTCCGAGTCCTGGGGAGGCCGACTGGGGGTCAGCAGCGATCTGTCTGAACGCAGCGTTATCCGCTGGGGGCTGGATCTGAGTCGTGAAAAAACCAGCATGCCGGTTACCACCTATGACGGTACCGCTTTTGACAGCAGCAACGGGCTGGTATTCATCGACACAGGCGATAAAGACTTCGTACCCGAACTGACCCACGACACCGCAGCGATATTTGCCCAGCTTGAAACCGAGTTTGGGGACAACTGGCGCTGGCAGCTGGGCAGTCGTTATGAGCATGTGAACGCAGCGTTCAACGACTTCACGACACTGGGCCAGCAGAATGCTATCGAGGGCGGCGAGAGCAGCTATAGCGATGTGCTGTGGAATACCGGTGTTATCTATGATCTGAACAGTGAGTCTGAACTCTACGCCAGCTTCTCTCAGGGTTTTGAGTTACCCGATATCGGCCTGCGTATCCGTTATGCCAGCGCCGATTTCGACATCAGCAGCTCAGAACTGAAGCCGATCAAAACGGATAACTACGAGCTCGGCTATCGGGGTGACTGGGGCAATACTCAGGGCAGTGTCGCACTGTTTTATAACACTTCAGATCTGGGCTCGGTGGTTACCCAGGATTTCAGCCTGGCTCAGGCGCGTCGTAAAGAGCGTGTCTACGGGCTGGAACTGGCACTGGAACACCGGCTGGATGCCTCATGGGCCGTGGGCGGTAACCTGAGCTGGCTGAAAGGCGAGAACTACGATGAAAATGATCAACGCTGGGAAGCCCTGAACGGCTACCGTATTCCACCGTTGCAGATGCACGCATGGCTAAACTGGCAACAGAGCGAAGACTGGGCTCACCTGTTACAGCTGAACTACAGCGGCTCACGTGATGACGCCTTCAAGGATCAGGTTGGCTTTGGTAGTCGTGAAGTACAGTCCTACACCACTGTGGATCTGCTATCCCGTTACCAGTTACGCCGGGGCGAACTGTCGATCGGCATCGAAAACCTGCTGAATAAACAGTACTACACCGTATATGGCCAGTTGTTGCGTAACAATAACAACAGCAGTCACATTCCGGCCAATGGTGCGTTATTGCGCCTGAACTACGCACAACGCTGGTAATGGCTCGACTGCTGCTTCTACTGTTGCTAATACCGCTGGCAGCTGCCGGGGCGGACTGCCGCCCGGTCCCCCACGCGATGGGGGTCAGCTGCATAGCGGATCAGCCGCAACGCATTGCGGTACTGGACAGTGGTGAACTGGATGTGGTGCTGACACTGGGGTTACAGCCAGTGGCAGCCACCACACCCAGTCACGCCGGTCAGTTTCCGGTTTATCTGCGTGATCAGCTGGCACCGACCGTCGATCTTGGCGTGCCTCAGGAACCGGATATGGAGCGCCTTGCCGCGCTAAAACCTGACCTGATTCTGGGCAGCAAGCTGCGCCATGGCCGTTACTATCCGATCCTGAGCAGTATTGCTCCAACGGTACTGAGCGAGCGCATCGGGGCCAGCTGGGCAGAGAACCTGCAGCTGTTTGCCTGGGCACTGAATCAGCAAGACCGTGCCCGGCGCTGGCAACAGCAGTTCGAGCAGCGTTGCGCCGACATTCGTCAGCTGGCACAGCAAAAACAGCAGCCAACTGTATCAGTGGTGCGCTCCATGCAAAGCCACATCCGGCTCTATCTGCAGGACTCCTTTGTTGGCAATTTACTGCAACGTTGTGGAATTTCCCGCCCGCTCGCACAGCAGGCAACCGGGTTTGCGGTACGACTACGCTCGCCTGTTGCCATCAAGCAACTGGATGGCGACATCCTGCTGCTCAGTGAATACGCGGTAGAACGCGGCTCGCTGATCCGACGCTGGCAGCACAGTGGCTTTTGGTCACTGCTGCAAGCGCCAGCCAGCGGTCAGCTTTATTCAATAGAAGACAGCTGGTGGATGCTCGGTATTGGCCCGACCGCTGCGCTTCGAATTCTGGATGATATTGAACAGGTACTGATCAGCTATGACGTGGACTAACCGACTGCTGTGCATGGCAGCCTGCCTGCTGGCATTGCTCAGTCCGGCCCTCGGCGACCCGGTATTTTCGCTGCTGCAACTCTGGCAATTCAGCCTGCCTTCGGCTCCCCCTTCGCTGGAGGCACTGATACTGCAAGAGCTGCGCTGGCCCCGTACCCTCGTCGCCGTGCTGGGTGGCGCGGCACTCGGCTGTGCAGGCTGCCTGCTACAACGCCTGACAGCCAACCAGCTGGCCAGCCCTGGCCTGATCGGTATCAACCAGGGGGCAGCACTTGGACTGGTTCTGCTGATTATGTCACCACTCCCCCTGTCACCATTACTCAGTTTCAGTGCTGCCTTTACCGGGGCATTGCTGGCAATGGTGCTGGTATTTATGCTCACCCGGCTGAGTTTTGGCTTTCTGTCACCGGAAGGGCTGCTACTGTGCGGCGCGTTACTGGGCAGCCTGTACGGTGCGCTAACACTGGCACTGTTACTGATCAACCAGCATGCACTGGAACAAATTCGCTTCTGGCTTGCTGGCAGCCTTTCCTATGTAGAACCTTCCCAGCTGGGACCCATGGCAATACTGGTGATCAGCGGACTGCTATTCGCCTTTGCTCTACAGCGCCGTTTGCAGGTACTGGAACTGGGCAGTGACGCCGCCCATGGACTGGGTATCAACCCGCTACACGCTCTGATACAGATAATGCTGGTGATCCTGGTGCTGACGGCAGCGGCCGTTGCCGTGATCGGTCCGATTCTATTTCTCGGCCTGATCGTACCCCATCTGTCACGCAGTCTCTGGGGTGATCAGCTCTGGCGACAGCTGTCCGGCAGTGCGGTACTGGGCGCTCTCCTGCTGCTGGCTGCTGACAGCTTTATCCGACTCACCCCGCAGGCCGACCAGTTACCACCCTCGGTCCCTCTCGCGGTGCTGGGTGTTCCCTGTTTTATCTGGTTAATAATGCGACGTTATGCTCGGGAATCCTGATATGCGCTGGCTGATCTATCTCGCCCTGTTACCGCTGGCACTGCTCGGCTGCCTGCAATCAGGCAGCGTGACCCTGTCGGCAGAACAGTTACTGCTGCTGTTTCAGCCATCAGAAATGGCCACCACCACATCACAGCTGATTCTACAGTTACGTCTGCCACGTATGCTGTGTGCAATGCTGATTGGCGCGGCACTGGGCCTGGCTGGTCTGCTGTTACAGAGCCGCAGTGGCAACCCGATGGCTGACCCTGGCATGCTGGGGATCAATCAGGGTGCTGCTCTGACGGTGGTGTTACTGCTGATCAGCCTCCCAGGACTTGATCCAGTACTGATCCCACTGGCCGGACTGGCCGGCGCACTCAGTATTACCGGGTTACTCTGGTGGCTGAGTCAGCGTTGTCAGCCTGTCGCACTGCTGTTAATTGGCATCGCACTCAGCAGCCTGCTGGCAGCCCTGACCGGCCTGCTATTACTGGTGGGAGAGCAACAACGCATCACGACCGTACTGACCTGGCTATCCGGTAGCCTGGCAGCCGCCGACTGGAACGATGTCTGGTTACTCAGTGGATATTTACTGTTCCTGTTGCCAGCCGGTATCTGGCTCTGCTTTCGCGCAGACCCCTGCCTGCTGGACCCGCTGTCACGGCGGATGCTGGGGGCTGAGCAAACATGGCTGAACAGCCTGTCGTTACTACTGGTTGCCACTCTGTCAGCCCTGGCCGTCACCGTTGCTGGTGCCATCGGTTTTATCGGTTTACTGGCACCGCACCTGGCCAGACTGCTCCATAGTCCGTTGCCTTCACGGCTGGCACTCCCCTCCATGCTGTCGGGTGCTCTGCTCTGCCTGCTGGCAGACACCCTGGGGCGCGCGCTGTTCGCACCACTACAGCTGCCTGTCGGGCTGGTGCTGGCGATTATCGGTGCGCCGATGTTTTTACTGTTATTGATCACCCGCAAGACGTTGAAAAGGTAACCCGGTATGAACACCCGATTTCAGGAACACAGCCCGCTGAACGCCCTGTCCGCTCAGAATCTGACAGTCAGTTACAAAGGGACGACGGTGCTTGATCAGCTTTCACTGACACTTAACGCAGGTGAAATCTGTGTATTACTGGGGGCCAATGGTTGCGGAAAATCTACCCTGCTGAAAACGCTGGCGGGCGTATTGACGCCAAAAAGTGGCAGCGTACTGCTGCAGAATCAGGCACTGGATCAGTACAGTGCTCGCCAGCGCGCCCGTCAGCTGGCCTTTTTGCCACAAAACCCGGCTGCGCCAGACAGCCTGACAGTACGGGAGCTCATTCTGCTTGGACGCTACCCGTTCCGACACCCGTTATTGCCCGCAGGCAAGCAGGACAAGGCAATTGTGGAGGAAGTACTGGCTCAGCTTGAACTAGGCTCGATGGCAGACAAGCCACTGGGCACCCTGTCCGGCGGGCAACGTCAGCGTGCATGGCTGGGTATGACACTGGCACAGCAGTCAGAAATACTCATGCTTGATGAGCCCACCAGCTTTCTGGATCTGGCCCATCAATACGATTTGATGCAGCTGATACGGCAACAGAACCGGCAGCAGGGTAAAACCGTCATCATGGTACTACACGACCTGAACCAGGCTTTCGAATTTGCTGACCGGCTGATTTTTTTACGTGACGGGCAGATCATTGCCGATGGCTCTCCACAACAGACCGCCAGCAGCCCGCTGATTCACACCGTATTCGGCCTGCAAACGCTGGTGATGCAGCACCCTGAACAAAACCATCCCGTCTGTTTACCGCTGTCGCGGTAAATAGCCTGAGGCTAATACTCAATTTTCAACGCCCGAATTAACGCCTCATTGGCCTGTAAGGTCTGCCGGGCCTCGTCACCCAGCACCCCGGCCACGCTGTTGATCAGCCCCTCGGCAAACACAATATGCGCCGCCATGCTGTTAACGATGTAGCTACTGTTGTGGGGAATAAGAAAGCTGATGTCGGCACAACTGGCCAGCGGTGAAGCGTGATAATCGGTCAGGGCGATCACCTTTACCCCCATGCCCTGCACTGCCTGCGCCAGCTCAACCACCTTGCGGGTGTACGGCGTACAACTGGCCACCAGCAACACGTCCTCTTCCGTCAGCCCCACCAGTCCATCGGCCAGCCCACGGTCCGGCTGCAGTTGCACCACACCGGGACGAATCATCCCCAGCCCATAACGTAAAAACCCCGCCAGCGAGAAAAACTGCCGCTCGGCATACACCCGCACCCTGGGGGCACGGGCCAGCAGCTGGGCCGCCTGATGCAGCTGATCCGCATCAAGCTGACGCAAACACTGCTGCAGGTTCTGCATCGACTCATTAACAATACGCTGAAACCCTTCCAGCTCGGCCCCGCCGCCGCTGAGCAGCTTATCTGCCTGCTGACTGTAAAAATCGCTGCCTGCCTGAGTCATAGACTCGCGGAACAGCGCCTGAAAATCATTAAAGCCCGCATAGCCCAGCGTTTTTGCCAGCCGGGTCAGGGTGGATGCATTCACCCCTACCCGCTGCGCCAGGCTGGAGATAGTGCCCACCGCCACCTGTTCCGGTTCAGCCACCAGCCGCCCCAGCACCGTATGGGCTTTAGGGCCCAGCCGTACCGGGGCATGACCCTGGCTGATTGCCTGGAGCAGTTGAGTCAGGTGTTCAAGGGTTGCGGGGGGGCGATACGGCTCAGTCAACGCAGACTCCAGTTGGCAAAATTCAGTGCCAGCAGTCTACCGGATGCACTGAATCATTGCAGAAACCCTTTGCCTGCACATTATTTTGCAATTATATTTGCAACCAGTTCATCGATGCCGATATTTTTTGCAACCCACTGATCGCTGCCTGCAGCCTGGACACCACCATGAGCCATGTATTTCACCGCAACCTGAACACCGACTACCCCACCGCCGTGCGTGGCGAAGGAATCTACCTGTTCGACAGTACCGGTAAACGTTACCTCGATGGCTGTGGTGGTGCGGCGGTGTCCTGCCTGGGTCACTCCGACGCCGAGGTAAAAGCGGCCATGCAGCAACAGCTCGACCAGCTCGCCTGGGCCCACAGTGGTTTTTTCACCACCGAGCCAATGGAACAGCTGGCTGATTTTCTGGTGGAACGCGCCCCGGCCGGGCTGGAGCATGTCTATTTCGTCTCCGGCGGCTCTGAAGCCATGGAATCCGCACTGAAACTGGCCCGCCAGTACTTTGTTGAACGCGGCCAGCCTGAGCGCCAGCACATTATTGCCCGCCTGCAGAGCTACCACGGTAACACCCTGGGCGCACTGGCCACCGGCGGCAACCAGGCCCGGCGTCAGCAGTTTGAGCCGCTGCTGGTGAATGTCAGCCATGTCAGCGCCTGCAATGAGTACCGTGGCAAGCAGGATGGGGAAACCACTGAGCAGTACTGCCAGCGGTTGCTGGATGAGCTGGAACAACAGATCGCCGAGCTGGGCGCGGACAAGGTGATGGCCTTTGTCGCTGAACCGGTAGTGGGCGCAACCATGGGCGCAGTACCCGCCGTTGCCGGGTATTTCAAAGGCATCCGCGAGATCTGCAACCGCCACGGCATCCTGCTGATTCTGGATGAAGTGATGTGTGGTATGGGCCGCACCGGCAGCCTGTTCGCCGCCAGTCAGGAAGGCATCAGCCCGGATATTCTGTGCATCGCCAAAGGACTGGGCGCAGGCTATCAGCCGATTGGCGCAACCCTGGTCAGCGAGCATATCTACCAGGCGATCAAACAGGGCTCCGGCTTCTTCCAGCACGGCCATACCTACATCGGCCACGCCATGGCCTGCGCGGCGGCACTGGCGGTACAAAAACGGATTGAAAGCGGTGATCTGCTGGCCAATGTTCAGCGTCAGGGCGAACGCCTGCGCCAGGGTTTACTGCGCGAACTGAGTGACCACCCTTTTATCGGCAATATTCGCGGTCTGGGCCTGTTCCAGGGCGTTGAACTGGTACAGGATAAAGCCAGTAAAACCCCGTTCGACCCGGCATTGAAAATCCACGCCCGGATCAAAGCCAAAGCGCTGGAAAACGGCCTGATGTGCTACCCCATGGGCGGCACTCTGGATGGCAAACAGGGCGACCATATCCTGCTGGCCCCACCGTTTATCATCACCGATGCACAGATCGACGAACTGATCAGCCTGCTGGCCACCAGCTGTAAGCAGGTATTTGACAGCCTTTAACCACACCACCGTAGGAGCGAGCCTGCTCGCGATGGCTGTTCTTCACTGGTGCAGCATCACTGATCGCCAGCAAGCTGGCTCCTACGAAAACACCAGGCCTGAGCGAGACGGAATTTATGAGCATGCAATCCCGACTGACTATCCCCACCCGCGACGCGATGCGCGATGATCAACGCGCCGTACTCGACGCCATCCTGGCAGGCCCACGCGGCAATCTGGACGGCCCTTTCCTGGCCTGGATCCACAGCCCGGGCCTGGCCAACCCGGCGCAGCAGCTGGGTGCATTCTGCCGCTACCACACCCAGCTGTCGCTGGTTGAGTCCGAGCTGGCCATCCTCACCACCGCCGCCTGGTGGCGCAGCCAGGCCGAATGGATGATCCACGAACCCATCGCCCGCAAAGCCGGACTGGACGGCGCCATCATCGACGCCCTGCAGGCAGAGGAAACACCAAAAATCATCGCCCCCCGCCAGCAGCTGATCTACAAAACGGGCCGGGCACTGTATAAAACCCGCCGGGTAAACGGTGCACTCTATGCAGCAGGGGTAGAAGCGTTTGGTGAGCAAGGGATGGTGGAGCTGGTCGGCATCTACGGTTATTACGCCTTTGTCGCCATGACGCTAAACACCTTCGAAATGCGGCCGGAAAAGGCAGAGAGTTTGCCGTTTCCTGAGTGATCGCCACCGGCTCATCGCCAGCAAGCTAACGCCTACACCAAAGCCTATACAAACCGTAGGAGCCAGCTTGCTGGCGATTAAATCCCATTACATCAAAGCCATTTAGCATCCCACAGTGGGTAGTCACCCAACCGCGTTACTAACCCCGCCCTAAGCGGATTGGCCACAATATACCGCGCCGCCTTCAGGATATGATCCTCATCCCGCACCAGCTGATCATAAAACCCGCGCTGCCAGACGGGGCCTGCACTCTGATTAAGCTGATTAATATGGCGGGCAGAGCAAGACTTCACCCGCTGCACCAGTTCACTCAGCCCGACACTGCCCAGTTGAAACATCCAGTGGAAATGATCAGGCATAACCACATACGCCCAGGTTTCAGCATCATCAGGCTGGCGATAGAATTCCTTCACCAGAGCACGTGCCGCTGTAAATGACTCAAACAAAGGCACGCGATTATGCGTTACCCCCGTAACCACATACACCGCGCTATTCTCAGAGTAACGCCCATAACGCAATGCATGCCCACGCCATTGTTTTTGCTTCATCCCATAACCTCCCTGTTAACGGATTTACTATAGAAACGCAGCCTATCGTCAGCAAGCTGACTCCTACAACAAACCCCACCAACCGTAGGAGCGAGCTTGCTCGCGATCCATCACCGCAACCATCGCCAGCAAGCTGGCTCCTACAAAAAACCCACACCAACCGTAGGAGCGAGCTTGCTCGCGATCCATCACCGCTACCATCGCCAGCAAGCTGACTCCTACAAGAAACCCCGCACCCATCGTAGGAGCCAGCTTGCTGGCGATTCCTGACCATAACCCTCAAAACAGATAGCTATACAGATACCCCGCCAGCACAGCCATACCAATAATCACCGCCAGGAACGCCACGATCAGCTGATTCTTAAAAATCGACTTCAGCAGAATCACCTCGGTCAGGCTGGCACCGGCGCTGCCAATCACCAGCGCCATCACCGCGCCCAGCCCCATGCCTTTTGCTGCCAGCGCCGCACTTAGCGGTATCACCGCCTCGGCCCGAATATACAGAGGAATGCCGATCACCGCCGCCACCGGTACAGCAAAGGGGTTATCGGCACTGGCAAAGCGCACCACAAAGTCGGTTGGCATAAAGCCATAAATCACCGAGCCCAGCGCCACGCCTGCCATCAAGTAAGGCAGTACCTTTTTGAAATCCGCCCAGGTGCTGTGCCAGATGGCGCGCCACGGGCTCACCGGCTGAGCAGCGCCGCCGCAACCTGTGCCACAACCCCGTGCAACCGGTTCCGCATAGGCTTCAACCCGGATATAGCGCTCAAAGCCTGACTTCTCCAGCATATAACCCGCCAACACCGACACGCCCATAGCTGTAGCGAAGTAAAACAGCGTGACTTCCAGCCCAAAGGTCACCACAAACAGCCCGATAATCACCGGGTTCAACAACGGGCTGGCGAACAGAAACACCATCATCGCGCCGAACCCGGCCTTAGCCCGTAGCAACCCTTTCAGAAACGGAATCGTTGAGCAGGAGCAGAACGGGGTAATGCTGCCCAGCAACCCGGCGACAATAAAGCCTTTACCGTGACGGCTGCTAAGGATGCGCTGGATTTTCTCGGGCGGGATTTTTGCCTGCAATACCCCCACCAGGTAGCTGATCACCAGGAACAGCAACGTCAGCTCGGTTGCCAGGAACGCAAACATATTGAGGGACTCGTAAAGCGCGTCGGTTGTCATACACACACCATAATCTATATTTCTAGAATTACCGAAATATAGAATCCACCCCTGGCTGGGTCAAGATATTTCTAGTAATATCGAAATATCTTCACCGTCCAGGACCGTCACAATGGAATTAGAACTTGCCGCCAAAGCACTCAAAGAACTCGGCCACCCCACCCGGCTGGCCATCTTCAGACGACTGGTAAAATCAGGCCATCAGGGCCTGGCCGTGGGCATCCTGCAGGAAGAGCTGAACGTGCCAGGCTCCACCCTGTCCCACCACCTCTCCGGCCTGATGAAAGCCGGACTGATCAACCAGCGCCGAGAGGGCCGTACCCTGTTCTGTGTCGCGGAATATGCACGGCTGCTGGCGGTGATTAACTTTTTGCAGGATGAGTGTTGTGTGGATGGATGATAGGGCCAGAGTTCAGCCTCCGCACCTTGAAGTACAGAGGCAGTTATGGCATCTAAAAACTGAGCTGTCAGGCATAAGTCCAGAGCATTTCTTAGGTTTTACCAGCACATGCGGGTAGCCATGCCAACCAACCGTTTTTCTTTCTTTGTAGTGACTTATTATCTGCACTTTCTACGTTTACGGTTGTGAAATTCCAGCGACTCTTCTGAGATAAAGCTTGTAACTTCACCCGCCAGAATTTTTTCATGCTCAAACTTCCGACCAGCTTGATTACCTAGCCGTCTTTTCCACCACTTCTCTTCTGATAGCATCCTCGCGGCCTTTACTCTGAGGTTGTCAGCATTCATAGATTGAGCAGTTAGTGAACATTGTGGAGGCTCAATCCCTTGCTCTCGGCAATATTCAAGAGCTTCAGGAAGACCATCAGCCTCTAAAATTTCGGAACACTTTAGTGCATGAAGCTCAGCACATGACTCAGCTTCATCAATTTTTAATTCTAACTCTGACATTTTATTCTCGAGCTTAATGGGGCATATAATATATAACTCAGCCGTTTCCTAAGGAGTTCGGCTGAGCTTCCTTGTTAGACGCTATTTCTTATCAGTTTCAATTAAATTAATATTATTTAATATCTCCTTTGTTAATTGATGGTCAGAGCCTAGTGATTTATCTAGTATTTTAGCAGCCTCATAATACAGCTCCAAGGCGTTAGAAACGCCCCCCGATTCTTCGACCAATGAAGCTAGATTACTTAGCAGGACAGCAGTATTCGGATGATCATTACCTAACAGCCGTCGATAAGCTCCTAATGCCTCTTCGAGGAGTTCACGTGCTACGATCAAATCCCCTTGTAATCGAAATACACTGGAAAGATTATTCATCACTGTTATTGTACTAGGATGCTCATTCCCTAGTAATCTCCGACTAAGTTTTAGGGCGAATTCTTGTAACTCCCGCGCACCGCTCAAATCCCCAAGAGCTTTAAGTGTGCTAGCCAAGTTGTTCATTGAAGTCAGCGTGTCAGGATGTTCGTCGCCTAGAATTAATCGGCGTCTTTCCAAAATCTTTTTTTGAAGGGCTTTCGCGCCCATCAAATCTCCCATGTCAGCAAGCGTAGCAGCTAGATTATTAAGTGAAATCATCGTATCTGGGTGGTTTTCACCCAGCGTTGTACTACGTAGCTCAAAGACTCGTTCTTCCAATTCTCGTGCTGACCTAAAATCCCCCATACTACCTAGGATTCCAGCTAGATTATTCATGGCTGTTAGAGTATCAGGATGGCTATCACCCAATACACACTGGCTCATGCCGAGAGCTTGTTCCTGTAATTTACGTGCTTTAGTAAAATTTCCTCGGGATTCATACAAAGTCGCTAGATTGCTCAAGTCAGCCGATATTCGCGGATCGTCCTCTCCATAAATACTTATGGCGATGTCCAGTGCAATACGGAGACAACGTTCCGCATTCTCAAGATCACCAGCTGTAAAGTAACTAGCAGCTAATTTACGTTGAACTTTAGCAACAGCTGGGTGAGCCTTACCAAACCTTGCTGTTAATACCTCGAGGGCTTTCTCGTAAGGGGGTACCGCACCGCTTAAATCTCCAGCTTCTCGAAGTCTGTCACCAATCTCCTCAGAATCAGCTAATGCCCCTGTCTTAGGGTCTGTCGTTAAAGCAGCAGCAATCCGTTTTAGTCTTGATACTTCCCCCCCTACATCACGTAAATCTATTGATTGATACCCACGTAATGAGGGTGAAAGGTTTTTAACTTTTGCTCCTGGCAACAATACAGGAATAATGCGAAAACTATCATCAGAAAAAATTCGATCCAAGAGGGATCGAAGCTCTACGGTTTGCCACTCACTAGATGGATCTTCTCCAACGAGAACAAGGGCAACTTCAGCATCTAAAATTGCATTTCTAACGGCTATATCCCATCTAACTCCCGGTACTAAAGTTATTTCGTCAAACCAAACCCCTATCCCAGCTCCAGTAAGTAATTGATGTAAATCACGTGCGGCTTTCTTGTCTTTTGACGAATAGCTGAGGAAAACAGTAAATTTCTTTGTCATTTTATTTTCCCTCCAGTATCGAGCCATTTATCTAGAATTTTTCGTTCAAACTCGATGATTACCTCCTCATTAACACCCAGAGACCGGAAGCGAGAAAGTTCAATAATTTTCTGCTCATAGTGACATAGATCCCCACTCCCGCTTGAATTATCTTTGGTGGGCCAACGACCTACTGGTTCACCTTTTATTCCTTGTTTCAAAACATGAAAGGCATAGTCCTGATCCTGACCATTTCTAAAGTCTGCCCATGTTCGCAGCGAAAGAAACCCTGGGACGTGTGCAGAGTCTGCATCAGGAAGGAGAACAGGAATTATTCTAAAATCAGGATTACGAGTTTGAAGATCTAAAGCACGTTCTATTTCTTCTCGAAACCAACCCTTTGGGGTATTAGCTCCTATGAATACAGCGCAGCTAGTCGTACCCTCAAGCCCTCTAGCTATAGCTTGTTGCCAGCTTTTACCTGGCACCAACACCCATTTATCCAACCAAATTTTAAACCCACACTCATCTTCGAGCCGGATCGCTAACCCTTCAACCCAAGGCGCTTCGTCATGAGAGTGGCTGAGAAATGTGTCAGTGCTCATCTATAGTCCGTATTCCATGGATCGTTCTAACAGTTTACTTCACAGCCAGCTCGACTATTCCCCCACCAACAAGGAAGAATTACGTATGAGGATTTAAAACATATAAAGAAGAAGCCCTTTCAACCCAAGGTTCATCCATGTAAAGCAGTAGAAGATATACCCGCTGCACATCAAACCCACATTGAGCCCAACACCCTGATACTCAATAAACTCGAGGCACATTGCCAGAGCCACACAGTCTGATCAATTGAACTTTCGCCCCCCCATCAGTCACTCCGCTTCCCCAACACCCCATAGTAATACGCCATATAATCCTCAGTCGCTTTCTGCTCCAGTTCCTGGGCCTGCTCGGTCGGGCAGAACACCCGGATATCGATACAGATATCGCCTTCTTCGGTAGTCAGCACTCGAAAGTGTGGCTCGGCCCCTGGCAGGTCAACCCCGGCGCGGCGTTCGATAACGGCGTTATAACGCTGGGCGACGTCAGAAAAGTCGGCGCAGTATTCGGTCAGGTTATCCATCAGCTGCTGGCGAAACTCAAACGGGTTCACCAGCGGTGGCGTGGTGATGGAGAAGTAGTGGTACACATAGCGTTTCATAAAGTTGAGATTTTTCACCGCCAGGCTCAGGAAGGCACTGTTGGGTACGGTGATGGTTTTGCCGGTGTACTCGTAACTGTTATGGGCCAGGTTGATCTCCTGGATCGAGGTGGAGAGGATGTTTACCTCCAGCACTTCACCGCGAAAACGGTCGATCTCTACCCAGTCGCCCACCGTGAAGGCGCGCGAGCTGGCGCGCAGGATGGAGCCGCTGAAGCAGAGGATCAGTTCTTTTGAGGCCAGTACCAGTGCCACCGCGATGGCTGCCAGCGACAGGGCAAAGTGCTGGATCTCAAACCACCACAGGCCGATTACCGTTGAGAACAGCGCCAGGGCCATCAGGTTTTTGGTGTAGAACATCGATTTGCGCTGTTCATCACTGACAAATGCCGAGTCGTGGCGAATCCATTTCAGAATCAGAAACCGCAGCAGCAGTAATACTGCCACCAGGCTGAAGGTCAGCGCCGGTTTATGGTTGATAAGGGCCTGAAAATAGCTGGTCAGCTGTTCCATTCGATGTCGATCCAGATAAGGAGTTGATAAGCCTGGTGCAGGGTGCAACCGGTCGGCAAGCATACAACAGAACATTGTTGTCACCGATAGGCTGGGCAGGACAAAAATTTTTATCAGATACGCCCCGCTGCGAGGCTATTCTTGCCCGGCCCCCTGCCTCACACGGGGCCCCTTACACGGTTCGACAGCCAGCCATATATGTCGCCGTAACGCAGTAAGCCACAACCAGAGGCCGCGTTCGCCTGATAACCGGGCCCAAAACAGATAAAAATCCTTTATCAGAATCCCCAACGATTTCTCATTGGACAAGCCCCCTTATCAGGCAGGACACTAACACCCATCACTAATATAAGAATGGGCGCTCTGTCGGCGCTGTATCAGGAGTCTTCAATGGATAATCTGTCCCCGTTTGAACTGCGCCAGCGTATTCGCAGTGGCGAATTCACCGCTAACACTTCCGGCTTCTGTCAGGGCTTCGTGCAGGGCAACCTGGCGATCATGCCGAAAGACTGGGCCAATGAATTCCTGCAGTTCTGTCAGCTGAACCCCAAGCCGTGTCCAATTGTGGGCATGTCGGCGAATCCGGGTGATTTCCTGCTGCCAATGCTGGGCCAGGATGTCGATATCCGTACCGATATTCCGAGATACCGCATCTATGAAAACGGTGTGATGACCCAGGAAGTCGCCGATGTCCGTGAGTTCTGGCGTGATGATCTGGTCACTTTCCTGCTGGGCTGCTCATTCTCGTTTGAAGAATCCCTGATTGCCGATGGGCTGGAAGTGCGCAACATCACTGAAGGCGTAAACGTGCCGATGTACCGCACCAATATCGAATGTCAGTCTGCCGGTCGTTTCAGCGGCACCACCGTGGTGTCCATGCGCCCGATGAAAGCCGCCGATGCGATCCGTGCGGTACAGATCTGTACCCGTTTCCCATCCGTACACGGTGCACCGCTGCACCTGGGCGATCCATCGCTGATCGGCATCAACGATATCAACAGCCCGGACTTCGGTGACGCGGTCACCATTAAAGACGGCGAGCTGCCTGTGTTCTGGGCGTGCGGCGTTACTCCGCAGGTGGCGATTGAACAGGCCAAGCCTGAGTTCTGCATCACCCACAGCCCGGGCCATATGCTGGTGACCGACCTGCCTAACAGCCGCCTGGCGATCATGTAAGGAGCACCACCATGACACTGAAACTTAACTGTGACCTGGGCGAGAGCTTCGGCAGCTGGAAAATGGGCATGGACGACGCCGTGATGCCCCATGTTGATCAGGCCAACATCGCCTGTGGTTTTCACGCCGGTGATCCACTGGTGCTGCAGAAAACCCTGCTGCTGGCCAAAGAACATGGCGTAACGATAGGCGCACATCCGGGCTACCCGGACCTGGTGGGCTTTGGCCGCCGCTCCATCAAAGCCACCGCTGCGGAACTCAAAGCGATGGTGGTGTATCAGATCGCCGCCATCGACGGCATGGCCGCTTCCCTGGGGCTGACGCTGGAATACGTGAAGCCGCACGGTGCCATGTACAACGATATGATGGCCGATGACAGCGTTCGCGCGTCCATTATGGAAGCGGTTGCCAGCTACCATCGCCCTATCGTACTGATGCTGCAGGGCACCCCGAATGCCGAGAAACACCGTGCAGAAGCGGCCGGTTATGGCCTGAACCTGTGGTTTGAAGCCTTTGCCGACCGTTGCTACGACGACGACGGCCGTCTGCTGGCCCGTACCCGTGAAGGCGCGGTGCACAGCCGCGAGAAGATGCTGGCCCAGGTACGCCAGCTGGCGGACACCGGCACGGTGACCACCATCAGCGGTAACACGCTGAACCTGCACTCCGACACGCTGTGTGTCCACGGTGACAACATCGAAGGCGTGAAAGCGATCGAAGAGATCCGCGCCATGCTGCACCCGGAGAGCGCGGCATGAGAATCGAAGTTGCCGGTGAAAATGCGCTGATCCTCTACTTCGGCGACGGCACCACCAGCCCGGCGGTGTCGGCTCAGGTTCAGCAGGCCACCAGCCTGCTGGAGCAGAGCCTTGAGGGCCTGCTGATCGATATGGTGCCTTCTTACGCGTCACTGCTGGTGATCTACGACCTGATGGCCACCGATCACTTTGAAGTGCGTCGGCGCATCCGCAACACCCTGGGTGAACTCGGCGGTGCAGTGGCACTGGAAGGCGTGGTGGTTGAACTGCCTGCGTACTACAGCACCGAGTCTGGCCCGGATCTGGAAGATCTGGCCAAACGTGCCGAGCTGGAGATCGATCAGGTGATCGATATCCACAGCAGCATGGAATATCGCGTGTACGCCATCGGTTTTGCGCCAGGTTTTGCTTACCTGGGCGAGGTTGATCCACGCATCGCCGCGCCTCGACTGTCCACGCCACGGCAGAAAGTGCCACGCGGCGCGGTTGCCATTGCCGACCGTCAGACCGCCGTTTACCCGGCAGTCTCCCCGGGTGGCTGGAATCTGATCGGCCTGTGTCCGACCCGGATGTTTAACCCGGATGCCCGGCCAACCATGCCGGTAGTCGTGGGTGACCGGGTCAAGTTCAAGCCCATCAGCCGTGATGAATTTATCGAACTCGGAGGTGAGCTATGAGCGGCTTCAAGGTCGTACAACCCGGCATCCTGACCCTGATCCAGGATGGTGGTCGTATCGGTCATCACCGTATCGGCCTGACCACCGGCGGCCCGCTGGACCGTGAAGCCTTTCTCTGGGCCAACCGTCTGCTGGGTAACAGCAGCAACGCCACTGTGCTGGAAGTCAGCATCGGCGGCCTGATGCTGGAAGCGCAGATTGATAGCGCCATCGTACTGACCGGTGGCGAGCTACCGCTGAAGATCAACGGTGTCGAGCAGGAACGCTGGTGCGTTCACCCGGTTAAGGCCGGTGACCGTATCGAAGCGGGGTTCTCCACCGCCGGTGCCCGTGGCTACCTGGCCGTGGCCGGTGGTTTCCAGATCGCGTACAGCTTCGACAGCGCCGCCACGGTGACCCGTGAAAGTCTGGGGGGCCTTAATGGCGACAAACTGGCCCAGGGCGACCTGCTGGTAGCACAGCCTGCAACAGTTCCACGCCTGCGCCTGCCCGAGCAGCACCGCCCGGACTACAGCGCCGACGTAACCCTGCGGGTGATCTGCGGTTACCAGCAGCACGCTTTCAGCCAGGTGCAGAAGCGGATGTTTTTCAGCAGTGAATACACCGTGACCGACCGTGCCGACCGCATGGGCTACCGACTGGAAGGCCCGCAGATTACCCCATCTATCGACGGCATTCTGTCTGAAGGTATCTGCCACGGTGCCATCCAGGTACCGGCCGATGGCCAGCCGATTGTGCTGCTCAACGACCGCCAGACCATCGGTGGCTATCCGAAAATTGGCTCCATGATTGCCCGTGATACTGGCCGTATGTGTCAGCTGCTGTCTGGCGCTAAAGTATCCTTTGAAGAGATCAGCGTAGAAGACGCCCACAATCTGCACTGGCTGGCTCAACGACGCAGCGCGCAGGTCGAGCTCGAATCCCTCGACTGAACACGCACCTGGTTTCACTGTTTATCCGCCTGCCCACCGGGCAGACCTCAGATTAAAAGAGAAGTATTGTGACTAACCTGACTGTAAACGAAGCTGAGCTGAGCCAGCAGATTGAAGATGTACTGGTCGCCCGCAACCTGCGTGGCATGAAAACCGTACAGCCAGCCCTGAGCAGCGGTTACTATCTGCGCGCCGCGCAGATGCTCAAAGACGTTAAAGGCCACGTGCTGATCGGCACCGGCTTCCCGGTCGTCGACACCTTCGAAACCGATGGCCCGGTAGGCACCCTGGCGCTGTACAACGCGCTGGAAAGCCTGGGTGCCACTCCGGTAATCGTTTGCGGCAAGCCGATGTCTGAAGCACTGGCCAAAGACTACCGCGTATACGAAATCCACGTTGGCCCACATGATCTGCGTGAGCAGGAAGCGGCGGATGCCCTGGCTAAATACCAGCCAGAAGCGATCGTTTCCATCGAACGCCCAGGCCAGGCTGAAGACGGCGATTACTACAACATGCGTGGCGAAAGCATCGGCGCGCGCGCGGCCTGCTTTGACAGCTTCGTCCGTCAGGCCACCTGCCCAACCCTCGCCATCGGCGACGGCGGCAATGAGATCGGCATGGGCAACATCTACGACGCCCTGGCTAACCTGGATATCAAAGCCTCCGCCACCAAGGTAGACGAGCTGTGCATCGCCGACGTTTCCAACTGGGGTGCGTACGGCCTGATCGCCTTCCTGTCCATCTGGAGCGGCAAAGACCTGCTGGCCGAGATCAACTCACTGGAAATTCTGAAGTACCTGTCCGAGCTGGGCAGCGTTGATGGCGTAACCCGTGAAAACGAACTGACCGAAGATGGCCTCAACGTCAGCGAAGGCGAAAGCGTACTGCGCGAAGTCCGCGCCCTGATCGGCTACCACTGATCAGCGCCGCAGTATTCACCGGGATCACCTCCCGGTGAATACTGCCCCCTCCCCGCACTTCCTTTGTGGGACAGCTGTCCTCAGCTGGAAGCTCTTGCTCGCCACCCAGCCATTCCCGAAAACAGCAGTTCACATCCAGCCTGTTCCACGCCACTATGGCAGCTATGCTTTTTGCACTGTCTCTGGAAAAAGGAACTCACCCATGCGCAAACCTGCCACCTTGCTGATCGCCTCTGCCCTGTTCTCTATGCACCTGCACGCCGCCCAGACCACGGATGCCATTACACCGGAAGCCGCCAGTGGATTTACCGCCAAAACTCAGGTGGAAGCCGAGCAGTTTATGGTCGCCGCCGCTAACCCACTGGCGGTACAGGCAGGCTACAACGTATTGAAAGCAGGCGGCAGCGCGGTCGATGCCATGGTCGCGGTACAGACCATGCTGGGGCTGGTTGAGCCACAATCCTCTGGCCTGGGCGGTGGTGCCTTTATGGTTTATTACGATGCTGAAACGAAAAAGCTGACCAGCTTCGATGGCCGCGAAACCGCGCCGATGGCCGCCACCCCAGCGCTGTTTCAGGACAGTAACGGCAAGCCGCTGAAGTTCTATGACGCCGTGGTTGGTGGCCGTTCCGTAGGCACACCGGGCACCGTTAAACTGATGGCAGAGCTGCACGCACGTTACGGTAACCAGTCCTGGGCCCAGTTACTAAAGCCCGCCCAGATACAGGCTCAAAAAGGCTTTAATGTCTCCGCCCGACTGGCCGGGGCCATCGCCAGTGACAAAGACCGGCTCAACCACTACCCCGACACCCGCAACTACTTTTTCACCGCTGAGGGTGCACCCCTGGCTGAAGGCCAGCTGCTGAAAAACCCGGACTACGCCCGCACTCTGGCAACCCTGGCCAAAGAAGGTGCTGCGGCATTTTATGAAGGGCGCATCGGCCAGGACATTGTCCGCAAGGTGCAGAGCCTGAAAGACAACCCCGGCGTACTCAGCCGTCAGGATCTGTCGAACTACCGCATCAAGGAACGCAGCGTCACCTGTGCGCCCTACCGCCAGTACGATGTCTGCGGCATGGGCCCACCCAGCTCCGGCGCACTGACGGTCGGCCAGATTCTGGGTATCAGCAGCCAGTTCGATCTGAAAAAACTCGGTGCCGACAGCGCAGAAGCCTGGCAGATTATCGGCGACGCCTCCCGGCTGGCCTTTGTTGACCGGGGCCGCTACATGGCCGACACTGACTTCGTCCCTATGCCCGAAGGGCTGCTGGACCCGGCCTACCTGGCGGAACGGGCCAAGCTGATCACCCCGGGCAAAGCGCTGGAAACCGTTACACCAGGCGAGCCGCGCTGGGAAAACGCCATCGCCCAGGCCGATGACCAGGCGATCGAACTGCCCTCCACCAGCCATATGGTGATCGTCGATAAAGCAGGCAACATCATCTCCATGACCAGCACCATCGAAAACGGCTTCGGCTCACGGGTGATGAGCAACGGCTTCCTGCTGAATAACGAACTGACCGATTTCTCCTTCGCCAGCCACAAAAACGGCTATCCAATTGCCAACCGGCTGGAGCCAGGTAAACGCCCCCGCTCCTCCATGGCACCGACCATCGTGATGAAAGATGATCAGCCTTACATGGCCGTGGGCTCACCAGGCGGCTCACGGATTATCGGCTACGTCGCCTCCACCCTGATCCGCCACCTGGAATGGGGCATGCCGATTCAGGACGCCATCAACCAGCCGCACCTGCTCAACCGGTTCGGCAGCTATGATGTGGAAAAAGGCACCGACGCCGAACAGTTCAAAGCGCCGCTGGAAGCAATGGGATATAAAGTAAATGTGCGGGATCTGAATTCCGGCCTGCAGGCGATTCAGTTTAAAGATGGCAAGCTGATTGGTGCAGCGGACCCACGCCGGGAAGGGACAGCCATGGGGGATTGATGTTCTAAGCGCCAATCGCGAGCAAGCTCGCTCCTACAAAACAACCACCGCAGGAGCCAGCTTGCTGGCGATACAACCCGGCTCAAACCTTGGCGCGAGTGGAATAAAAAGAGCAAAAGCTTCCAGCTGAGGATTTATGCCCGAAGGGTGCAGCTGTCCCACAGTGCTGGTGCATTGCTTTGGCAACAAAGTAACTCACGACCCGCTGGCACCCCTGTCTACGCCGACTCTGAGCGGCCCGATTGTCTGTTGGCTCTGCAGCGATCAGAGGAAAATTTGTCTGACCGAGGTACGAGGGAGTTTATTTTCCTCCGCGTAAGAGACAGCAGAAAATCGAAAATAGCCGTTCAGTGGAGGTGCTGGGGATTGTTAAGGGGACGAAGTCCCCTTGGCAGCTGAGGCAAGAAAATTACGCTCGGTGCGTCCGTCGATAGCCTACCTGGCCTGTGCGGATACTCAGATCAGACGCGCCATGAGTCAGTGCCCTGAACCAGACGCTCGCGGAGCGAGCTGCTACAACAACAGCGACCAAGCAATCAGATTGATTCCAGCTCATCCATCGGCCAGCGCGGCCGGATGACGATTGACAGATCATCCTGCTGTCCGGCAACCAGCCGCTGGCACCCGGCAAAGGCAATCATCGCGCCGTTATCAGTACAGAACTCAGGGCGGGCATAGAACAGCTGCGCTTTGCGCTTTTGTACCATCTCACCCAGCTTCTCTCGCAGCCGATCATTAGCACTCACCCCTCCGGCAATCACCAGCTGCTTGAGGCCGGTCATCTCCAGCGCCCGGCGGCACTTGATCGCCAGGGTATCGACTACCGCCTCTTCAAAGGCACTGGCGATATCGGCTTTATCCTGCTCACTGAGCTGGCCGTCAACGCGGTGTTTGTTGGCGGTGTTCAGGGTGAACGTTTTCAGCCCGGAGAAACTCATATCCACACCGGGCCGGTCAGTCATCGGGCGCGGGAATCGGAATCGGCTACGGTCACCCTGCTTAGCCAGCTTCGCAATCAGCGGCCCACCCGGGTAATCCAGCCCCAGCATTTTGGCCGCTTTATCGAAGGCTTCACCGGCGGCATCGTCCAGCGACTCGCCCAGCAGTTCATACTGACCAATGCCGTCAACGCGCACCAGCTGGGTGTGTCCACCCGACACCAGCAACGCCACAAAAGGAAACTCCGGCGGTGCCTCTTCCAGCATCGGGGCCAGCAAGTGACCTTCCATATGGTGTACGCCAATAGCAGGCACATCCCAGGTAAACGCCATGGCACGGCCGCAGGACGCCCCCACCATCAGCGCGCCGACCAGACCCGGGCCTGCGGTATACGCCACCGCATCAATATCCGTTTTGGTCAGCCCGGCTTTATCCAGGGTTTCCTGCACCAGCGGCAGCAGCTTGCGCACATGGTCGCGGGACGCCAGCTCGGGCACCACGCCTCCGTACTCAGCATGCATTTTTACCTGACTGTATAACGCATCAGCCAGCAGGCCCTGTTCACTGTCATAAATCGCAACGCCAGTTTCATCACAGGAAGTTTCAATTCCAAGTACACGCATATCAGGGCTCTACCACTGCAGAAATCATCGGGAACATACCTTCGCAGACGAAGGCGCGGCACATTATCAACCAAAGTCAGCAAAATTTCACCGTCTTGTGCTTTACTCCCGCCTTACAGCTGATTAGAATATCGCGCCTCTGACACAGCTGTGCGTGAAAATGCCACTGTGGTACAGAGCTTACTAATTCCTATGCTTAAGGAAGTTACCAATGCCATTCGTTAAAGTTAAAGAAAACGAGCCGTTCGATGTAGCTCTGCGTCGCTTCAAACGTTCTTGCGAGAAAGCTGGTGTACTGGCTGAAGTTCGTCGTCGTGAATTCTACGAAAAACCTACTTCTGTACGTAAGCGTAAAGCAGCTGCTGCTGTTAAGCGTCACGCTAAGAAAGTAAGCCGCGAAAACGCACGTCGCGTTCGTCTGTACTAAGTTCTAACCTTTATCTAAGGAAGAATTAGTACCGGTAAGTACTTAAGCACATCTGGGACGGGGACCATCTGAATGTCTACATTGAAGCAGCAAGTTACTGACGAAATGAAAGCAGCCATGCGCGCTAAAGATAAGCTGCGCCTGGGTACGATTCGGATGATCCTCTCCGAGCTGAAACGCATCGAAGTTGACGAGCGTATCGAGCTGGATGATGCACGTGTACTGACTGTTATGGACAAAATGTCCAAACAGCGCCGAGACTCAGCTACACAGTATGATGACGCGGGCCGCGCCGACCTGGCCGACCTTGAGCGACGGGAGCTGGAGGTGATTAAAACTTTCCTGCCGCAAGCGCTGACCGAACAGGAACTGGCAGCTATTGTCAGTACCGCGATTACCGACACCGGTGTTCAATCCATGCAGGATATGGGCAAAGTGATGGCAATCGTTAAACCCCTGGTTCAGGGTCGTGCCGATATGGGCGCGGTTTCAAAACTTGTCAAAGAACAGCTGACAGGGTAAATATTCGCTGTTCCACCCTACCCTGGAACAGTTATGGCCGGACGTATACCACAGAGTTTTATCGATGACCTGCTCGCCCGCGTTAACATTGTTGACGTGCTCGATGGCCGGGTAGATAAACTCAAGCGCACCGGCAAGAACTACTCGGGCCTGTGCCCGTTCCACAAAGAAAAAACCCCCTCTTTTACCGCCAATCAGGAAAAGCAATTCTACTACTGCTTCGGCTGTGGTGCTGGCGGCAACGCCCTCGGCTTCCTGATGGATCACGACCGTCTCGACTTCCCTGAAGCGATTGAAGAACTGGCCAAAATGGTCGGTATGGAAGTCCCGCGCGAAGAACGTACACCCCAGCAACAGCAACGTGAACAACAGGTTAAAGACATTTATGGCCTGCTGGAGAAAGCCAGCACGTTCTATTGCGACCAGTTAAAAAACCACCCGGCTCGCCAGCCTGCGGTTAACTATCTGCAGCAACGCGGCCTCAGTGGCCAGATCGCCAAACAGTTTGGTGTCGGCCTTGCCCCGCCGGGCTGGGACAACCTGATTCAGCACATCGGCAGCGAGCCGGACAAGCTCAAACTGCTTGAACGCTCCGGCATGCTGATCCACAACGAAGACCGCAACAGCGACTACGACCGCTTCCGCGAACGGATCATGTTTCCGATCCGCGATCAGCGTGGCCGGGTTATCGCCTTTGGCGGCCGGGTACTGGGCGATGCCAAGCCCAAATACCTGAACTCACCGGAAACCGACACCTTCCATAAAAGCCGCGAACTGTACGGCCTCTATGAAGCACGCCAGTACAACAGCAAGCTGGAAAAGCTGATTATTGTCGAAGGCTATATGGATGTGATCGGGCTGGCGCAATACGGCATCACCTGCGCCGTCGCCACCCTGGGTACCGCCACCACCGCCCAGCACCTGGAGCGGCTGTTTAAAATGGTCAGCGAAGTGGTGTTCTGCTTCGATGGTGACGCAGCGGGTCGCAAAGCCGCCACCCGCGCCATGGAAACCACCCTGCCGGTCATCACCGACGGCAAGGAAGCACGTTTCCTGTTTCTGCCCGACGGCGAAGACCCGGACAGCCTGGTACGCAAAGAAGGCAAAGACGACTTTGAACAGCGCCTGCGCAACGCCCTGCCACTGTCCAGCTTCTTCTTCCAGGAACAGCAGCGCGATATCGACCTGGAGCACCTGGATGGCCGCGCCCGCTTCAGTCGCGAAGCCCTGCCGCTGATCGACAGCATGCAGCCAGGTATGCTGCAGCAGATGATGCTCAATCAGGTGCGTGACCTGACCGGCCTGAGTGAACAGCAGATGGAAGATCTGCAGCAGTTCAGCCAGCCAGCGGCGCGACGCGAACCGGAAGCCACGCCCAAGCCTGCACCGGACGCAACCCCACTGCCCGCCTTTGATGATCAACCGCCTGTTGGCCATTACTACCCGCAGGAAAGCACGACCGATTACAGCGATTACGACAGCGGCTTTGATAGCAGTCCTGATTTTCCGGCCAGCCAGAACACAAGTTACAGCAGTAGCCATAACAGTAGCCATGGCAGTCACGGCGGCTACGGCTACAAACCCCAGAACAGCGGCTGGGAGCGCCGGGGCAAGTGGGAGCGCAAAGAACGCACCCCACAGGCACCGCGCACGCTCACCCCGCTGGTGCATAAGCTGAACAAAATCCTGCTCAACTTCCCGGCGCTGGCGCAGATCGTCCCGGCCCCGGAACAGTTCCTGATTCTGGACGAACCCGGTATCGATTTGTTCTGCGACACCTGCCGCTACCTTAAAGACAACCCTGACGCCTCGCTGGCCATGATGCTGCTGGACTGGGGTGAAGACGAGATGCGCTTCACCTGGCTGGATACCATCAACGCCATCACCAGCAGTGACTCACTGGAAACCGATATCAGTGCAGAGCAGAGCCTCAAAGGCGGCCTGATGCAGCTGGACCAGAAACTGACCCAGCAACGTATCGAAGTGCTCAAAAACAAAATGGCGACCCGCACCGCCACCAAAGAAGAAAAACTCGAACTCAACAACCTGCTGATGCGACCCAAGACCGTCAACTGACCGCGCAAGCGGCCGGAAAATGGTCTATTTTGAAACCAGAGGTCAAATCTTCCCGCTCGCCATATAGCATCATTACCACCTTGTCAGTATAATACCGTGCTCGTTTCTGTCATCCATCCGTATTTTCATCAAGTCAGGGTACTATGTCCGATACTTCTCAGCAGCAGTCACGTCTTAAGCAACTGATCGCACGCGGCAAAGAACAGGGTTACCTGACTTACGCCGAAGTGAACGATCACCTGCCAGAAGATATCGCCGATCCAGATCAGGTCGAAGATATTATCCGTATGATCAACGACATGGGTATTCCGGTCAGCGAAGTAGCGCCTGACACTGAAACCCTGTTGATGACCGAAGGTGATTCCAGCAGCGACAGCCCAGATGAAGAAGCTGTAGCCGCCCTTGCAGCCGTCGAGTCCGACGCTGGCCGCACAACGGACCCCGTGCGCATGTACATGCGTGAGATGGGTACCGTTGAACTGCTGACCCGCGAAGGCGAGATCAGCATTGCCAAGCGCATCGAAGAAGGCATCCGCGAAGTCATGTCGGCAGTGTCTTACTTCCCACGTAGTGTTGATTACGTGCTGGAAGCCTACAAGCTGACACTGCAGGAAGAAGGCCGCCTGAGCGATATTTTCAGCGGCTACATCGACCCGGATGACGACATCACTCCACCGGTCGCCAAACCGCCGGTTGTCGCCGGTGCCGCTTCTGACGACGACGAAGAAGAAGAAAAAGAGCGCGGCCCTGACCCAGAAGAAGCTGCGCGTCGCTTCGGCCGTCTGCAGGATGCCCTTAACGTACTGCGGGATACTATCGAGAAGCACGGTCGTGACAGCAAACAGGCCCAGGCTGCTCTGGTTGCTCAGGCTGAAGTTTTCAGCCCGATCAAGCTGACCCCGCGTTACTACGAAGAGCTGGTACAGAACATTCGCGACTTCATCGCCCGCATCCGTACTCAGGAGCGCAACATCATGCGCATCTGTACGCAGCGTTGTGGCATGCCGCGTAAAGACTTCATCCAGGGTTTCCCAGGCAACGAAGTCAACAAAGACTGGTTCCAGCAACAGGTTGATAAAGGCGCAAGCTACTCTGCAGCCATCAGCGGTTCCCTGCCCGACCTGCAGCGCGCTCAGCGTCGTCTGCTGGTACTGGAAGCAGAAGCGTGCATCAGCCTGGGCGAAATCAAAGACGTTAACCGTCGCATGGCAATCGGTGAAGCCCGTGCCCGCCGCGCCAAGAAAGAGATGGTCGAGGCCAACCTGCGTCTGGTTATCTCTATCGCCAAGAAATACACCAACCGTGGTCTGCAATTCCTGGATCTGATCCAGGAGGGCAACATCGGCCTGATGAAAGCGGTAGACAAGTTTGAATACCGTCGCGGTTACAAATTCTCCACCTACGCAACCTGGTGGATCCGTCAGGCGATTACCCGTTCCATCGCTGACCAGGCGCGTACAATCCGTATTCCGGTTCACATGATCGAAACGATCAACAAACTGAACCGTATCTCCCGCCAGATGCTGCAGGAGATGGGCCGCGAAGCCACGCCGGAAGAACTGGCTGAGCGTATGGATATGCCAGAAGACAAGATCCGTAAAGTCCTGAAGATTGCCAAAGAGCCAATCTCCATGGAAACGCCGATCGGTGATGATGAAGACTCCAGCCTGGGTGACTTTATCGAAGACACCACCCTGTCTTCCCCGGTTGACTCCGCAACAGGTGAAGGCCTGTGCGAAGCAACCCGTGAAGTACTGGCAGGCCTGACCGCCCGTGAAGCAAAAGTACTGCGTATGCGCTTCGGTATTAACATGAACACTGACCACACTCTGGAAGAAGTGGGCAAGCAGTTCGATGTAACCCGTGAACGTATCCGTCAGATCGAAGCCAAGGCACTGCGTAAGCTGCGCCACCCTAGCCGCTCCGATCACCTGCGCAGCTTCCTCGACGAATAATCTTTTTATATCAGACAGTTGAAGCCATGATGCCTTACAGGTATCATGGCTTCCGCTTCACTGCACACCGCTGAAAAGCACACGGACAGTGATTCCTCACGGTGAGGGCCTTTAGCTCAGTTGGTTAGAGCATCCGACTCATAATCGGCAGGTCCTGGGTTCGAGTCCCGGAAGGCCCACCATTCTTTTCAAGACGTTACGTAATAGTAACAACTAACCAGAAAGGCAATTACTGCAATCTGGTTCCCCATCTGATTTCCTTTTCGCAAACACAGCGTCTTTAATACGATACTCGACGATAAAACACTGTCGAACTGCTGCAAAAATCCCAGACTTTATTATTCTATACGCTCGCTTTTGTTAACCTGGCTCAACTGAATATAATCACCACCAACCGCAGCGACATTCTCTACACTCGAAGGCCAGAAAATAAACGTATTCTTGCTATCGTGATTGTATACCGCGAACAGTATGATGAACCGTATTGCACTAAAATCCACCTCAACACCGAACCAGAGTTTAGTGTGAAGGTCATCAACGATGATTTAATCACCCCTCTGTCGAAAGCCATAACCGCAGACCCGACCTGATGAAACTGAAACGCCTGACGCTTAAAAACTTCCGCTGTTTCGATGAGTTCGATATCGAACTCCACGACCAGCTCACTGTGCTGATCGCCCCTAATGGTGCCGGTAAGACTACAGTGCTGGATGCAATCGCTGTTGTTCTCAGCAGCTACGTTGGCGCATTCGATTTGGGTAAGGCCCATGGTTTCACAGCAACAGATGCGCGGTATGCATTGATCGCAGAAGGTGGCCCGGTACCCGAACAGCAATATCCGGTTGAAGTCAGTCTGACATTCTCTACACCTGCACTGGAAAACCAGCGCCGCCAGCTCACCGGCCCAAAGAACCGCACCACCATCAAAGACGTATCAGCGCTCATCGAGCACGGAAAGCAGCTGATGGGCACCGTTCGGGAGCAGGATGTTGAGCTACCCGTGATTGCTTACTACGCCACTGGCCGGCTCTGGAAGCAGCATAAGCTGATGGAGCGTAAGAAGATTACCAGCGCCAGCCGCTCCCTGGGCTATGAAGACTGCCTGTCTTCCGCCTCCAGCTACCTGCAAATGCAGGTATGGATGAAAAGCGCCACCTTTGCTGCCCTGCAGGAACAGCAAATGCCAGACGCTTATCCCGCTCAATCCATTAGCAAACAGCTGAAAGCGGTGAAGTATGCAGTGGAAAAAGTGCTGAGCCACACCGGATGGTTCAATTTTCACTACAGCATTAACCATGATGAGCTGGCAATGCAGCATACAGATCGTGGCATTCTGCCGGTCGGGTTACTCAGTGATGGCGTACGCGCCATGGTATCCATGACCGCTGATTTAGCATGGCGCTGCGTAAAGCTGAACTCAGCGCGTGCCGAGCAGGCACCGGAATGTACTCATGGCATCGTGCTGATTGATGAAGTGGATATGCACCTGCATCCAGAGTGGCAGCAACATGTGGTTCAGGCACTAACAGGCGTGTTTAAACAGGTGCAGTTTATACTGACCACCCATAGCCCACAGGTGCTAACGACCGTCGCCAATAACAGCATTCGTATACTGAGCACAGAGCACCGGGATGGCCAGAAACACTACACCGCCCGTCAACCAGAAAACCAGAGCCGCGGTGTTGCCAGCAACGCATTACTGGCTGAGCTACAACACACTAACCCGGTTCCAGATGTACCTGAATCCAGATGGCTCAGTGAATACAAAGCCCTGATTGTCCAGAATCTAAGTGACAGCATGGAAGGCGAAAATCTGAAACAAAAGATTCTCGACCACTTCGGCAGCAACCACCCCGAATGGCGCGAGTGCGAGCGATTGATTCGTCTACAAACAATGAAAGCCAGACTTCCACCTAAAGCAACCTGAACAGGAAGGACGCCGTGCATAAGCTCACCCGACCAGCCGCTCCTTCCTGCCTGAGAAAGTACAGCTATAAAAAGCATCAATGGAAAGATGTGAACAGTGAAGATAAAAGTGAGATCTGGTACCAGCTTGATCAGATGCAGAGTAAACGCTGCGCCTATTGCGAATCTGCAATCGTCACCACCCAAAAAGGCAGCACATCCCATATCGAACATTTCCAGCAGCGCGCTCGCGCCCGAAAGGAAACCTTTACGTGGGATAACTTCTTCGGTTCCTGTAATCGCCAGGACAGCTGCGGCAAGCATAAAGACGAGCAACAGTACCAACCAGCAGACCTGATCAAACCAGATATCGAAGACCCGGAACAGCTACTTGTTTTCGCTCCTGATGGCTCTGTACACCCCAAAGCAGATCTGTCTGACGCGGACAAACATCGGGCGGACGAAACCATCCGTATTTTTAATCTCAATGGCTCACTGCAAGAGATTCGCAAGTTCGAAGTCATTGGCTATGTGCAAACAGCTGAATACATTGCAGAGATTGCTGCCGAATACGGCCCCGAAGAGTGGCAACCGCTACTGCAGGAAGAGCTGGAAAAAATTCAAGACCTGCCGTTTGAAACGGCTATTCGTCATATTCTTTGCCGATAGGAAGAACATAACCAGCCCCCTGCAGCAGCATCTTTTCAGCCTGATATTGACTGACAATGACTACCCACACCCGTCCAGCTGCCGAACAAACTCTCGGTTACGCAGAGTCAGCTGATAATAGCCAGGCACCTCGCGAAGCAACTGTTCATTCAGACTGACACCCAGCCGGTTGATAATATACATCGCCAATGCAGCCCGAGTGCGAATCGCCAACATCAACTGCACGGCTGGCTTCGGAGATAGAGTAACCATGGTCGAGCACC
>CAJXNY010000005.1 GCA_913057435.1 uncultured Oceanospirillaceae bacterium
ATACGAGATCAGCCTCGGTCTCGTGGGCTCGGAGATGTGTATAAGAGACAGGACTTACTAATTGCCGAAAGCAAGGAGGAAATTTGAGGGGCGCATTCTACCCCTCCAGTTTCTGGATAGCAACAGTCACGCAACCACCTGCCGGTATAATTCACGTTCAGCCAGTCACGCTGCCCAGGCTCTGGGGCCATCAGCAACAGCACATTCAGTGATGCCCGCCGAAATGCAGACCATGGAAGCCGTGGTGGCCACGATGGAAGCGGCTTTCATAGAGCAACTCAAAGTGCTCCTGACGGCGATAGATATCACGGCCCATTTCATAACCATCCAGAAATTCGGCCTCGACGACTGCCGGGCAGAGCTGATAATAACGATAGCCACCGTAGCCAGCCTTGAAGCCCCCTTTAAAGGTACAGTAACTGACCAGCCCCTGCGCATGCCCCTGCTTATACGCCTCATAATCAGGCTGCACGCCATGATCAAAGCAGGCTTTGCGGTGCTCCTCCAGCCGGGAGGTCTGGTAGCCAACCCGGGCATCGGCACGCCCAATCGCCTGCCAGTCAGATTCCAGACACTGATCCCGGCTGAGGGTTGCACAGCCACCGAGCATCACCACACACACTAAAACAAAGACACGCATAACAACCTCCAGCCAGAGGCATATAAGCCTCTTGCCTGAAGGCTAGAACAGCCAGTGTTAACTGCCGGTTAATTTACCACCAACCGTTAGACCCTGTTGTTATACACCACCTCACAACACGTATTAGCAGGCACAAAAAAACGACCCACCGGTCGTTTTTTTACTGCAGGCTAATCTCAGCTTACTCGACTTCAATGATCTCGAAGCTATGGCTGATCTCAACGCCACCCTTCTCCAGCATCAGCGATGCTGAACAGTATTCTTCTGCTGACAGCTGCACCGCGCGTTTAACGTGGTTTTCTTTCAGATTACGACCACTGACCACAAATTTCACATGAATCTTGGTGAACACAGACGGCACTGTATCTGCACGCTCAGCCTCAATCTGGGCCACGCAGTCCACCACATCCTGGCGGGTTTTTTTCAGAATACTGATCACGTCGTAGCTGGCACAACCACCCAGACCCAGCAGTATCATCTCCAGCGGGCGCGCACCTTTTTTCTGCTCGCCATCGATCATGATCTCAAAACCAGAACCAGTAGAGCCTTTAAAGCTCAGATCACCATCCCACTGTACATTTACATTCATCGACATGGATCTTCCTCTCAATCAAACAGGGCTTTGAGCTTGGTACCTGGCTCATCTGCGCGCATAAATGCCTCGCCGACCAGGAAGCTGTGTACATTATGTGCCCGCATCGCTTCAACATCAGCGCGCTCGCGGATACCGCTTTCGGTGACCACAATCCGGTCTGCCGGAATTTTCGCCAGCAGATCATAGGTGTTGTCCAGCGTCACCTCAAAGGTGTGCAGATTTCGGTTATTAATACCGATCAGGCGGTTATCCAGCTGCAGCGCTCGCTCCAGCTCATCTGCGCCATGCACTTCAACCAGCACATCCATACCCAGACGGCGAGCCAGATTATTCAGCCGCATCATCTGATCATCTTCCAGCGCGGAGACGATCAGCAGGATGCAATCCGCACCCATAGCACGGGCTTCATACACCTGGTAAGGATCAACAATAAAGTCTTTACGAATCACCGGCAGCGAACAGGCAGCACGGGCAGTACGCAGATAATCTTCACTACCCTGGAAGTAGTCCGCGTCGGTCAATACTGACAGACAGGTCGCACCGCCCGCCTCATAAGAGCGCGCAATCTGAGCCGGGTCAAAATCTTCGCGTAACAGCCCCCTGGACGGGCTGGCCTTTTTCGCCTCGGCAATCACAGCCGACTGACCGGCCGCAATTTTGGCCGCCATGGCATCAGCAAAACCACGCGGGTCCTGATCGGTGCCACGCATCGCTTCAATGCAGGCTTCCAGCTCAGCAATCGACACCCGACTGGAGCGCTCCTGCACTTCTTCACGCTTGCGATCCAGAATTTTTTTCAGAATAGTCGGTGTATCAGACATCAGTTTTTCACCTGTAGTACGTCACCTGATTAAGGCGACTTAGTTCGCAAACGCCTGGCTGAACGCAGCCAGCTGTTTCATTTTGGCGGCGGCGGAGCCATCGAGCATGGTCGCCCGCGCTTTATCAACACCCTCTGGCAGCGTTGACGCTAACCCCGCAACATAGATCGCAGCACCAGCATTGAAGGCGATCATATCCATTGCTTTGGCGTTTTCACCGGCAAACGCTGCCTGGATCAGCGCCAGACTCTCTGCCGAGCCCTCAACCTGCAAACCGTCCAGCGACTGGCGCTGCAGACCCGCATCTTCAGCGCTGAGCTGATACTCACGCACCTCGCCATCTTTCAGCTCCGCCACCTGACTGGCACCGGTCAGTGACAGCTCATCCAGCCCTTCCTCGGCACAGACCACCATCGCCCGTTCAGCCCCCAGCGCCCGCAGCGCTTCGGCCATCGGCCGACACAAGGCAGCATCAAAGACACCCAGCAGGTAATGACGGGCACCGGCTGGATTGGTCAGTGGGCCGAGGATATTAAACAGGGTACGCAGCGCCATCTCTTTGCGCGGGCCAATCGCATGTTTCATTGCGCTATGGTGTTGCGGCGCAAACATAAAGCCCACCCCGATCTCATCGATACACTGGGCGATCTGCTCCGGACTGAGCATCAGATTCAGCCCCGCCTGTTCCAGCAAATCTGCCGAACCGGAGCTGGATGACACCGAACGGTTACCGTGCTTGGCTACGTGGCCTCCTGCTGCTGCCACCACAAAGGAGCAGGCACTGGAGACATTAAACAGATTTGCACCATCACCGCCGGTGCCGACAATGTCCACCGCATTGGCCGCCTGGATATGCACCGGTGTTGCCAGTGCCCGCATCGCCTCAGCGGCACCGGTAATCTCGTCTACGGTCTCACCTTTCATGCGCAGCGCGATCAACAGACCACCAATCTGCGCGTCCGTCGCCTGGCCGGTCATAATCTGATGCATAACCGCTTTCATCTCGGCAGCCGTCAGACTCTGACCTGCCACGACACTTGCCAGCGCCTGTTTAATACCCATCACAAAGCCTCACTGTTTATCCGTTGCGCTTCACAAAATTGGCCAGCAATGCATGGCCCTGCTCTGTCAGGATCGATTCGGGATGAAACTGTACCCCTTCCACATCCAGCGTTTTATGCCGCAACCCCATAATTTCATCCGGGCTGCCATCGGCATGCTGAGTCCAGCCGGTCACCTCAAGGCAGTCGGGCAAGGTTTCCCACTGCGCCACCAGCGAGTGGTAGCGAGTCACCGTCACCGGGTTGGGCAGGCCCGCAAACACCCCCTCACCGTTATGGAACACCGGCGAGGTTTTACCATGCATCACCTGCCGGGCCCGGACGACTTTGCCGCCAAAGGCCTGCGCCAGGCTCTGATGGCCCAGGCAGATCCCCAGCACCGGAATACGGCCAGCAAAATGCGCCATCGCCGCCACCGACACCCCCGCTTCATCCGGGGTACAGGGGCCTGGCGAGATGACCAGCTGCCGTGGTGCCAGCGCCTCTATCTCAGCCAGGGTGATGGCATCATTACGGTACACCTGTACCTCTGCCCCCAGCTCACCCAGGTATTGCACCACGTTGTAGGTAAATGAATCGTAGTTATCTATGACTAGCAGCATGCGCGCACATGTTATGAATTCAGATAAAAGAAATAGCCAGACCATACACTCTGCGCTACGCCCAGCCCGAATCAACGGAACAGAACGGCACCGATGGTAGCACATCAATCACCGATGTACTTCCCAACTGATACACGCAAAGATTAATCGCTACCGGGCATAACAGTACATACTCCGACAGCCGCATATAGCCCTATAGCAGCCAGCTCACCCACTGCCTCACCACAACAGTGAAAAACAGCAGGCGGGCATCTTACACCCAATATTATGGTGCTATCACTCAGAAAGTGCGTTTATCCAGCCTGACAAAGCCGGACTGATACAAGGCAAGCGGCTTGACTCAGAAAAAAGCCAAAAAAAACCCCAGCAATGCCGGGGCGAGTAAGCTTGTGATAAAGAGCCGGTACCTGTGAGCCTCAGTAACGGTTCTGGGGAGACCTGTATCTCAGGAATCGAGTATACTGCCCGCCTTCATAAGAAAAACTCGAATTTAACTTAACAACAGCTCGGATTTTTCGAACAATGCTGCATCACTTGAATTTCAAGCACTTACGTTATTTTCTGGTGGTAGCACAGGAGGGCACCATCGCCCGCGCCGCCGAATCACTGGCGATTACCCCACAAACTATTTCCGGCCAGCTCAAGCTGCTGGAGGACAACCTGGGAATCGCACTATTTCAGCGCCAGGGCCGTCAGCTGGTACTGACCCCGGCGGGCGAGCAGGCACGGGGCTATGCGGAGCAGATTTTTGCCATGGGCGAAGCGCTGCAGTCGCACCTGGCCAATCCGGGCGAGCCCCGTCGTCCATTTAACGTCGGTATTGCCGATGTATTACCCAAACTGCTCTCCTACCGCCTGCTGCAACCGGTGCTGGAGCTGAAAGAACCTGTACGGCTGCAGTGCCGTGAGGGCAGCATGGAAACCCTGCTGGCCGATCTCGCCGCCCACAAAGTCGATATGGTGCTGACCGACCGCCCGGTGGATTCAACCTTTCCGGTACGGGCCTACAACCACCTGCTGGGCGAGTGTAGCCTGTCGCTGTTTGCCGCCCCCGCACTGGCGGCACAATACAGCGAAAATTTCCCCTCTTCACTGGATGGCGCACCCCTGCTGATGCCCACCGACGATACTGTGATCGGCGCCAGCCTGATGAAATGGTGTGACAGTGAAGGTCTGCGACCGCAGGTGGTGGTGGAGTGTGTGGACCATGCCCTGCTGGGCACGTTTGGTCAGGCAGGAAGTGGCATTTTCTGTGGCCCCAGCGCGATGGAGCCGGCTATCGAGCAACAGTTTAACGTCAAAACTCTGGGCCGGATTGAATCAATCAGGGAGCGTTTCTACGCCATTTCACTGGAGCGACGCATCCGCCATCCGGCAGTGCTGGCCGTTACCAGCCAGGCGCGCAAAGTGCTGGATCAGGGTTAGCAACACTTAACCGGACGAACGACGCTCGCCCGGTTAAAGCAGCCTTCAGAACAGCTGGTCGAGCTGCTCAACCATCAGGTCAGGCTGACTATCTGCGATATTTTGACCGTGGTTATAGCCATAGGGCACGCAGACTACCGGGCAACCGGCGGCACGGGCAGCCCGCAGATCATTCACTGAGTCCCCCACCATCAGCGTGGTCGCCGGGGTGCTACCCAGCGCCTGCATCGCCTGCAATAACGGTGCAGCATCCGGCTTTTTCCGGGCCAGCGAATCACCACCGAGCACGCAATCGAAATACCCGCTCAGCCCAAAACCGGCCAGCATCGGCGTCGTGAACTGCATCGGTTTATTGGTGACGACCGCCATTGGCACCCCCTCAGCTTTCAGCAAATCAAGGCAATACTGGACACCCGGATAAAGTACCGAACGTTCAGCCAGCTGCTCACCGTAAAGCTCAAGAAACAGCGGATAGGCCTGATCAAAGATCACCGGATGCACGTTTGTAATGGAGATATCCATGTGCCGGGCCAGCGCACGGCGCACCAGCATCTGGGCACCATTACCGACCCATTGCCGTACAGCCGTCTCGCCTACAGGCTCCTGCCCCATACGTGCCAGCATACGGTCGATCGCATGGGACAGGTCAGGCACACTGTCGACCAGAGTGCCATCCAGATCAAATAACACCGCCCCTGGCAGCTGACCCGCAAATAACCGACGCATCAGCGCTTAACCGCAGCCAGCTCAGCACGCATGGCATCAATGGTGGCTTTGTAATCATCGGTATTAAAAATGGCAGAACCCGCAACAAAGGTATCGGCACCCGCTTCGGCAATCTCACGGATATTATTCACGGTCACCCCGCCATCGATCTCCAGCCGGATATCGTAGCCGCTTTCATCAATCAGCTTGCGCGCCTGTCGCAGCTTATCCAGCGTACCCGGAATAAATTTCTGGCCACCAAAACCTGGGTTAACCGACATCAGCAGAATCATATCCACCTTATCCATCACGTACTCCAGCTGGCTCAGCGGCGTTGCCGGGTTGAAGACCAGACCGGACTTACAGCCCGCATCACGGATCATCTGCAATGAACGATCGATATGCTCAGAACCTTCCGGGTGGAACGTAATGATGGAGGCGCCTGCATCCACAAAATCACCGATCAGACGATCAACCGGCTTCACCATCAGATGGACATCAACCGGTGCGTCAATACCGTGCTTACGCAGCGCTTTACATACCATCGGGCCAATGGTCAGGTTCGGTACGTAGTGGTTGTCCATCACATCGAAATGTACGTAGTCGGCACCCGCTGCCAGTACATTTTCTACTTCTTCCCCCAGGCGGGCAAAATCAGCAGACAGAATAGAGGGAGCAATTTTGAAATCGGCCATTATCGGTTCTCATTGGGTCATCAAGCGAAGAGGCGCTATTGTACCTCAGCCAATACTTGCTGCCACCCAGCCCTTGCGTATCTGCGCCCGGCTGCTGATAATCGACAGTATGAAGCCAAGGATACTGACTCTGCTGCTGGCTCTGGCCTTGAGCAGCACCCCATTACAGGCCGCCGAAGGTGAACCCGCCAATGCGCCTGCCGACCCAGCCACGCCCGCTGCAGCTGATACTGCGCCGCGAGAGCGAATATTGCCTGACCCCAGCGCCGCCATACAGGCCGACCTGGCCCGTGCGCTGGACGCCACCACAGAACTGATCTGGCTGGAAAGCGGTGAACAAAAAACACTGGCTCTGTCCGTCCCTCACAACACCCGTGAGCAGACAGGGACGGTCATCATTCTGCACGACCAACACACCAGTGCGGACTGGCCAGAACTGGTCAGCACACTGCGTAAGGGCTTGCCAGACAAAGGCTGGGCCACACTCTCGCTGCAGCTGCCAGATGCCCCCTGGGTTGAGCCACCGGCACGCTCGACCAGCACCAGCTCGTCAACGCCAGCAAGCACAGAGGGCAGCACCGCCGACACCAGCAATCCTGCCCCGGCAAATACAGCAGAACCCGTAACAGGTAACACCTATAGCACCCGTATGGCTGAAATTACCAGCGCCGCACTCGATCAGGTTCAGGCCAATGAGGGACAGCTGGTCGTGCTTGGCGTCGGTACCGGTGCGATCTGGGCCACCGCATTTGTCCGTGCTCAGGAGCAATCCAGCAAGAACCTGTCGCTGGTACTACTGGACAGTCGCCAGCCGGAGCATCCCCAGGCTCCTGACCTGATGACTCTGCTGCCCGAGCTGAGCAGCACAGTACTGGATATGTATCACGGCAGTACCTTGCAGGAGAATGCTGCGGCAAACCCACGCAACCGCAGCAGCCTGGCCAAGCGTAATCAGCTGGATAACTATCACCAGAGCCGATTGCCATTATTGCCCGGCGATCGCAAAAAGCGTAACCAGTGGGTGCTGAGCCGGGTACGCGGCTTTATGAATACCCATATAGTTAACGCCGAAGATCAGGGTAAAGGCAAAAAACGCAAGCGCCGTCGCGTGGCAGACCTGCCCGAAGAGGTTGGCCCAGGCGGAAGCCCGGTCAATGGTAAGAACACTGAAGATAGCGGCATCGGTATGATGGAAGAGTCAATCTAAGCCTCCAGCGCAGCGCCTGAAAATAAAAAACCGGCCAGTGAAAACACTGGCCGGTTTTTTTTGGGAGCGACGATCTCGCCCCCCCTGAACAGCGAAATCAGCCTGCAGCTTTACGCGCCTGACGCACCCTTTCATAGGCCGCCTGAATTTCCTGGGCCTTGGTCTTGGCCATCTCCATCATCTCTTCTGGTAGCCCTTTGGCGACCAGTTTATCGGGATGGTGCTGGTTCATCAGCCGACGGTAGGCCTTTTTGACTTCTGCATCGGTCGCCTCCTCCGTCACACCCAGCACGCCATAAGCATCGCTGAGCAACTGGGCATGATCCACCCCAAAGCCGCCGCTGGCACCGCCATGGCGATGGAAGTTATCCTGCGCCTGCATCCGGGCGATCAACGCTTCAACTTCCTGCTGAGTCAGCGCCAGATGGGCACAAATTTCAGCAATCAGCGCCGCCTCTGCCGGGGAGATCTCTCCATCAGCCATCGCCGCCTGCAGCTGCAGCTCTATAAACGCAAACTTCAGCGGTGGCTGATAGCGAAATAACGCCTCCAGCGGCTTGAGCACCGCCCCCAGATCAAAGTCATCTTCTTTGCCCTGGGTGAAAAATTCAATTGCCATCCGCTGGCGAGCGTCGTTCAGCCGCATCTGCGCCATCACCTGGCGAGCAAATACAATTTCGCTTTCGGTTACTCGACCATCCGCTTTGGCCAGCTTGCCCATCACCGTGAAGGTGGCACGAAAGAACGCCTCCTGAGGGTTATACTTTCTAACGGCACGGCGAATACCTCGCGCGATCAGAAAACAGACCCCGGCCCCCAGCAACATGCCGGTAAAGCCACCACTGAACAGGCCTATTACCCCCCCCAGAACCAGCGCAGTCCTGTGGGTACGCATCGTTTCACCAATTTTATGCCCCAGTGCCACCGGGTTATCAAATGCCATCTATCTGCTGCTCCTGCACGGCGCACTCAACTTCTGCCAGCCGTTCTGGTGTACCTATATCACTCCAGTAACCGCTGAAGTGCTCCCCTGTAACCTGCTGCCGGGCCATCGCATCACGCAGTAACGGCGCCAGCGCCGCTGCGCCCGGTGCCAGCCCGGCAAATAATGAGCCCCGCAAAACACTGATCCCGCTGAAGGTAAGCCGGGAGCTTCCTGCGTCACTCACCCGCGCCTCTTGCAAAGAGAAATCCCCGGTCGGGTTATGCTGCGGGTTATCCACCAGCACCAGGTGGGCCTGACCCATTATCTGCTTTGGCAGGTCAGCAAAATCATAATCAGTAAACACATCACCATTCACAACCACAAAGCAGTCATCCGCCCGCTCACACAGCCGCGGCAATGCTTTATGAATACCGCCGGCGGTTTCCAGCGGATCAGCTTCTGGTGAGTAGTGCAGCCGGGCACCATAACGACGGCCGTCGCCCAGCGCCTGCTCAATCTGTTCACCCAGCCAGGCATGGTTGATAACGATATCGCTAAATCCCGCGGTGACCAGCCGTTCAATATGGTATTCAATCAGCGCCTTACCAGCCACCAGCAATAACGGTTTAGGCGTAGTCAGTGTCAACGGCCGCATACGTTTACCCAGCCCTGCCGCCAGAATCATTGCTCGCACAGGCGCGCCTCCAGCATCGGCCGGAACGGTGCCAGCTCGTCATAGCGAGCCATAACATCCCTGATGAATTCGACAAAACGCGGAATCAGCGGCAAGTAGCCGGGTTTGCCATCACGGTAATTGAGCCGGGCAAAGCGCCCTGCAATTTTCAGATTACGCTGCAAACCCGTCCAGTCACACCAGCGCTGCCAGCGTTGCGGATCAATCTGAGGGGCCATCTGCTGACGCACCGTTTCCATCCAGGCTTCCAGCTGAGGGCGCGACCAGCTGATATAACGATCCCACACCAGCGAGGCAAAATCATAGGTCAGCGGACCGATCACCGCATCCTGGAAATCAATCACCCCAACCATTCCCTGCGGGGTACGCATCAGGTTACTGGACATGAAATCACGGTGAACGAACACCTGCGGCTGCGCGCCCAGCTCAGCCAGGATCAGATCACACAACTGCTGCCAACACTGTTGCTCCTGAGTATCAAAAGGCTGTTGACGATGATGCGCCAGATACCACTGCCAGAACTCGTCCATTTCAGCCTGCAACATCGGTTCGCTGTACACCGGCAGTCCATCCACAAACACTTGCTCAGCCATCGCTGGCAGCAAGGGCAGTAGCTCAGCGAGCTGTGCTGCATCCGTCGGCTGCTGAATCAGCGCCCGGTAAGATTGTTCACCCAGATCATCCAGCAACATAAAACCGTGCTGCAATGTCACATGGTGAACATGGGGGGCACAGATACCGGCCCGCTCCAGCCGTGTCGCCACATCAACAAACGCAGCGGTACCGCGTTCTTTCTCCGGTGGCGCATCCACTGCGATCCAGCTGCGTCCACCCTGCTGCAGACGAAAGTAACGCCGAAAACTGGCATCACCACACACACTGGACAGATCAGCCGGGCTGATCGCAGCGCCGTCAGCCAGGCTAAAGTAGTCGGTCAACCAGCCACATAACTGGTCAAGGCGGCTATCCATAATCATCAGATCCTCATCGAGTCAGGCATTATCAGGGCATATCAGCAGCGTCGCCAACGCCCTTCATATCAGGGTGCGCCGAGTGTACCACTGTCTCCAGCATCGGGTCTGGTCACTTATAGGCGGAATTAATGCAATCACTGCCTTTGTGGCCCTTCAGCCACTGGCAAAATCCGTCGAATGATTTATTATTCGTCGCTTCATTAATCAGCCAGTCAGCATGTCTGATGTGCTCGGCAGTATCTGACTGCCTTGAGCCCAGACCTGACAGCTGTGTCCACCCCGGCCACACAGTGCCGGTACGCCAGCGGTTTATTGCAAACCGGTCATTTCGAGCCAGATAAGGACTTTATTTTAATGTCTGCCAAGCCGCGAGCTACATTGACGCTGGGCCTTGCCGTAGCCAGTCTTGCCGCATCATCCAACGTTCTGGCCGCTGACCCGGCGCAGGAGATGGGCTGGACCTGTAACATGAGCCGCGATGGCGAATGGCACTGTGATGTTGGCGACTCGCAGCCAGCAGAGGCTGCAGGTACACCGCCAGCCAGCCCGTCCGCACAGCCAGACACGATACAACGTAGCGCAGCCCCTGCGGCTCCAGTATCGACAGTCAGGGCCCCTGCCATCAGGCAGGCGAAAAATACCCTTACCGAAGTACCGGTCGAGGCTGTTACGCCCACCACAGCAGCCCCAGTACCGGCCAGAGCACAGCAACAGACAGCACCCGCTACGCAGGCTCAGGTCAGCAGTGATCAATGGCAATGCAAGCCTGGCCCCGCTGGTGCCTGGGACTGCAGCGGTCCAGATGACCGTCCTCCGGTAGACCCTGGCGCTCTGACACCCACCGCTGCTGCTGTGCGTACAGTCAACCGCTGGTCTCACCTGGACTGGGTGGTGGATACCCGTGCTGGCCTGTGTGGTGGCTACTACAGACAGCCCAGCATTACCGCCGCGCCTGCCAGCGCCGACTCCCCCCTGACGCTGGAAGCAGCCCAGTCCACCACCCGACTGGGTGGCCTGACCCGGCTTGAGGGTGGCGTACTGCTGCAGCAAGGGCAGCGCAAACTCAGCGCCAATTACGCCGAGTTCGACCAGGTAACGAATAAAGCGACTCTGCAGGGCAACGTTAGCCTGCGCGAACCAGGTTTGCTGCTGGTCGGGGACACCGCCCAGGCTGATATTAATACCACCCAGACTCTGTTCACCGACGCTCAGTATGTCTTCCATGAACAACGCCTGCGTGGTGAGGCCAATAAAGTACTGCGATTGCAGGATGGCCGACTGCGACTGGAAAATAGCAGCTATACATTCTGCCCACCCGGTGTTGAAAGCTGGCAGCTCAAAGCCGACAACATTATGCTGGACAAGTCCAAAGGCTATGGCGAAGCCCGCGATGCCGTGTTAGAAATTGGTGGTGTGCCGGTCTTTTACGCCCCCTGGTTTACCTTCCCCATTGACGATACCCGGCGCTCCGGTTTTCTCTATCCATCGCTGGGAATCTCCTCGGATAACGGTGTAGAGCTGGCAACGCCCTACTACTTCAATCTGGCGGAAAACTACGATGACACGATCACGCCGCACCTGATTACCGAGCGCGGCCTGCTACTGGAAAATGAATTTCGCTATCTGGATGAACGCTCCTATAGCGTCCTGAGCACCGCGATTCTGCCCAGCGATACCAAAAGCGACCGTGATCGCTGGCTGCTTGGACTGCAGAGCAGCACCCAGCAGCACTCACGCTGGCAGGGCAACATTGACTTTACCCGGGTCAGCGACACTGCATATTTCGATGACCTGGACACCAATCTTGAAGTCAGCCGTCAGGATCACCTGAATCAGCTGGCTGAAGCCAGCTATCGCGGCGACAGTTTCATTGCCTGGGCACGGGTACACAGCTACCAGACCCTCAGTGATGACCTCACCCCCTACCGCCGATTACCGCAATTACTGATACAGGGCAATCAGAACTGGAACAATTTGCAACTGGGTTATCAGGCTGAATATGTCAATTTCGACCGTGAACTTAGCGGCCTGACCGGCGCTGACCGGGTCATTGGTGAGCGTATTCACCTGATGCCATCATTGAGCTATCCAGTACGTCAACACTGGGGCTATGTGACGCCCACAGCTCGACTCTGGTCCAACCGCTATGAACTGGAAAACCAGATCAGCGGCCTGGATAACAGCCCTGCAATCAACGTCCCAATCCTGAGTATGGACAGCGGTCTCTATTTTGACCGGACGATGAAAAACGGCGGCACCCACACCCTGGAGCCACGGCTGTTTGCTCTGTACGTGGACGAAGAAAATCAGGACGCCCTGCCCAACTTTGACACCAGCGAACTGGACTTCGACTATCGCTCCCTGTTCCGTTTTAACCGTTTTTCCGGCCGCGACCGTATTGGCGACACCCAGCAGGCATCACTGGGCCTGACCAGCCGCTGGATAAAAGAGAACGGCTTCGAACAGGCGCGGTTCAGCATCGGTCAGGCATATTATTTTGCTGACCGAAATGTCCAGCTTGATGGTGCTGCCGCAGCTACGGACAGCAGTTCAGATATTGCCACCGAAACCGTGTGGAACATCGACCGGCATTGGCGTACAACGCTGGATATGATCTTCGATGGACAGATGGATATCAGCAAGTCCAACATCAAATTTAACTACAAACGTGACCTGGATCGCCGCTTCAACATCAGCTACCGTTTTGAAGAAAACGCCCGAAAACAGCTGGATACCTCTTTTATCTGGCCCATTGCCCGCCAGTGGGGCTTACTGGGTCGCTGGCAACAGGATCTTGAAAACAGTGAGACGCTTGAGTCGCTCTTGGGCGTAGAATACGAGAGCTGCTGCTGGAGCATACGCCTGTCTGCACGCAAGTGGCTGGACGATACAGAAAATACAGACAGTGCCATCTATCTGCAGTTCTTCCTTAAAGGGCTGGGCGGCATTGGCAGTGGTAGCGGCAGCTACCTGAACGACATAATTGGTTACCAGGAACGTGAAGAGCAGAGAAAATGATGAAGTTCGGTAAACGCATGATCACCGCGCTGGTACTGACCAGCGCCTGCCTGACGATGCCCGTTCAGGCCCAACCGGTACCCCTGGATTCTGTTGTAGCCATTGCCAACGACGGTGTAATTCTACGTAGCGAACTGGACCGTAAAGTCGCCCTGATCAGCTCCCAGCTGCAGGCCCGTGGCACTGCCCTGCCTGCAATGAGCGTATTGCAACGCCAGGTGCTGGAACAGATGATTATCGAGAACCTGCAGGTTCAGGTGGGCAAGGGCCAGGGCATTCGCATCTCCGATGAAATGCTTAATCGTAATATCGAGCGCATCGCAGAACGTAACAACATGACCCTGAGCCAGTTCCGCGACGCTCTGGTTGCCGAAGGTAACAGCTACGAACAGGCCCGTCAGGAGATCGGCCAGAATATGCTATTACAGCAGATTCAGCAGTCTACCATTGGCCGCCGAATTAACGTCTCCGAACAGGAGGTCGCCAACTACCTGAACTCCGCCGACGGCCAGAAGCGCAACCAAGCCGATTACCAGCTCAGCCATATTCTGATCGCCGTACCGCCGCGGGCCAATCCTGAGCGCATCCAGCAAGCTGAAAAGGGAGCCCGTAAGATCTATCAGCAACTCAAAGACGGTGCCGACTTTGCCGCCCTGGCGACAGCTCATTCTAACGCTTCTAACGCCCTGAGTGGCGGCGACCTGGGCTGGCGCAAGCGTAATGAAATGCCTGAAATCCTGTCCAAAGCTATGGGCAATCTGGCTAAAGGCGATATCAGTCAGCCCATCCGTAACAGCAGCGGTTTCCACATTATTAAAGTGCGTGATAAACGTGGCGGCGTCGTTCAGCTGGTTAATCAGGCACAGGTCTCCCATATCCTGATCAAGCCCAGCGAGATCCGTAATCAGGCACAATCAAAACGCCTGATCGAACGGCTCTACAACCGTATCGTCGACAGTAACGAAGACTTTGCCACACTGGCGAAAGAATACAGTGACGACCCGACCAGTGGTTCTGAAGGCGGCGACCTGGGCTGGGTACAGAATGGCCAGATGGTACCGGCCTTTGAAGGGGTAATGAATAATACCCGCACCGGTTCAATCTCCCGCCCTTTTGAATCCCGCTTTGGCTGGCACATCATGTCTGTTCGTGACCGTCGCCAGCAGGACATGGGCGAAGAGATGCAAGCCAACCAGGCCCGCGCCGTTATCCGTAAACGCAAATTTAATGAAGAGCTCTCAAACTGGCTGCGTGAGCTGCGCAGCCAGGCCTTCATTGACATCAAAAACTGACAGGGAATAGTGAGGTGGATGTGAGCGTACAACGACTGGTAATTACGGCGGGCGAGCCCGCTGGAATCGGGCCGGATCTGTGCATACAGATCGCCCAGCAAGCCCACGCCCAGCAGCTGGTCGTGGTCGCCGACCCCGATCTGCTGCGCGAGCGCGCTGCGGTACTGAACCTGCCACTGACCATCGAGCAGTTCGATGCAGACGAACCGGCACGACCCACACCCGCCCGCTCCCTCACCGTAGCCCCGGTCGCGCTGAGAGCACCGGTCAAACCCGGTGAGCTGAACAGCGCCAATGTCCGTTACGTACTGGACACGCTGACACTGGCCACAGAAGGCTGCCGGGATGGCACCTTCGATGCTATTGTCACCGCACCGGTACACAAAGGCATTATCAACGATGCAGGCATCCCCTTCAGCGGCCACACCGAATTCCTGGAAGCATTGACCCAGACCGACAAGGTTGTAATGATGCTGGCCACAGAAGGGCTTAGAGTTGCCCTGGCCACCACACATCTGCCTTTGCGTGACGTATCGGACGCCATCACGGGCTCTCTGCTGGACCAGATCATCTGTACGCTGAGCAGCGCGCTGAAACAGGACTTTGGCATTGCAGAGCCCCGCATTCTGGTCGCTGGACTCAACCCGCACGCCGGTGAAGGCGGCCACCTTGGTCACGAAGAGATCGAGATTATTGAGCCGGCCCTGCAACGCTGGCGGGATAAAGGCCTGAATCTGATCGGCCCGCTCCCGGCAGATACCCTGTTTAACGAGAAATACCTGCAAGATGCCGATGCTGTACTGGCCATGTATCATGACCAGGGCCTGCCGGTACTAAAATACAAGGGCTTTGGCCGTGCGGTGAACATCACTCTGGGGATGCCGATTATTCGCACCTCCGTTGATCATGGCACCGCGCTGGACCTGGCAGGCACAGGTAACGCCGACCAGGGCAGCCTGCTGACCGCACTGGAATACGCTGCCACCATGGCAGCTCACCGCCACGCTAACCGCTGAGAGACTCATGAGCAAACGTCCACCGATGCACCAGGCCCGAAAACGTTTCGGCCAGAACTTCCTTCACGACGCAGGGATTATCCGTCGTATTATCCGCTCCATTGCCCCCCACGAATCCGATCATATGGTAGAGATTGGACCCGGCCTTGGCGCACTGACGGAAGAGCTGCTGGACGAAGCCGGTGCACTGGATGCCATCGAGCTGGACCGTGACCTGCCACCGATCCTGCGCAGCAAATTTTTCAGCTACGGTGACAAATTCCGTATCTTTGAGCAGGATGCGATGAAGTTTGACTTCGAGAGCCTGCGCGAAGACGAGCGCCCGCTACGCGTGGTTGGCAATCTGCCCTACAACATCTCAACCCAGCTGATTTTCCACCTGCTGCACCACAGCAACTGCATTCTGGATATGCATTTTATGCTGCAGAAGGAAGTGGTCGACCGCATGGCCGCAGGCCCGGGCGAGAATAACTATGGCCGCCTGGGCATCATGACGCAGTACTGGTGCAAAGTTGAAAAACTGTTTGAAGTGCCGCCAGAGTCTTTCAACCCGGCACCGAAGGTAGACTCAGCGATTGTCCGCCTGACGCCCTACACCACCCTGCCTGCTGAAGCTAAAGATATAAAAATGCTGGAAACCGTGGTACGCACCTCGTTTACCATGCGCCGCAAAACTCTGCGTAATAACCTGAAACCGCTGCTCAGTGGTGACGAACTGAGCGAACTGGGCATTGATCCATCGCTGCGCCCAGAACGGCTGAGCTTGCCAGAATTTGTTACAATCAGTGATTATCTGAGCGAAAAAAAACCGGCCTCTGAAGAAGCAGAATCAGCATGAGCGCAACCGCACTGGGTGATAACGTCGCCATCGAAGTAACAAGCCAATACCAGGCAGAGCAGTCAGACCCTGACAGCAATCGCTTTGTCTTTGCCTATCACATCACGATTACCAACCGGAATACACAACCCGTACAACTACTCAGCCGCCGCTGGCTGATTGTTGACGGGGATCAGAAAACACAGGAAGTCGAAGGTGAAGGCGTGGTAGGTGAACAACCTGTTATTGCCGCTGATGACAGCTACAGCTATACCAGCGGTGCCGTACTGGCAACCAGTGTCGGTAGCATGCAGGGTCACTACAACATGGTCACGGATGACGGCGATGAGTTTATCGCCCCAATTGGCCCGTTTACCCTGGCCCGACCAAACGCATTACATTAATACGCTGGTCGCTATTTCAGGACGAGACAAGGCGTTAAAAAAGGGGGACAGCATAGCTGTCCCCCTTTTTTCGTGCGCTAGCAGCCAGACTGCCAAAACAACTCAACCCCGTTTAGGGCTGACGTCCTGACGTACTTTCTGACGTTTGAAACGACGCTCCTGAGATGTCCGCTCAGCAATGGTGATACGTGGTGCCCGTTTAGATTTCAGGCCCACTTCATTACCCAGCACTTTGACTTCTCCCTGCGCGACTTCACGCCAGGTGCCTACCTTGACATCGCTCTGCAGGAAAACCGGACCGAAGCGAACACGCTTCAGACGGCTGACAGTGATCCCCTGTGATTCCCACAAGCGACGCACTTCACGGTTACGGCCTTCCATAACCACACAGTGGTACCACTTGTTAGCGCCTTCACCATTAAAGAACTGCACATCAGAAAAACGCGCCATGCCGTCATCCAGCAGCACGCCTTCTTTCAGGCGTTCAATCAGTGCATCATCAACATCACCCAGTACACGCACGGCATACTCACGGTCAATTTCTGATGATGGGTGCATCAACTGGTTGGCCAGCTCGCCATCGTTGGTAAACAGCAACAGGCCAGAGGTGTTGATGTCCAGGCGGCCAATCGCAATCCAGCGACCGTTTTTCAGTGGCGGCAGGCGGTCAAATACCGTCGGCCGTCCTTCCGGGTCGGAACGCGTACAGACTTCACCCAGCGGCTTGTTATACAGCAGTACCCGTCGGTCAGCCTGGTGACCGAATACGAGCTTAGCTTCCTTACCATCGACCTTGACCACAGCACTGCTGCGAATACGGTCGCCCAGCGTTGCTGTTTCGTTATTGACCTGAATCCGTCCAGCCTCAATCCAGCGCTCCATCTCCCGACGCGAGCCAAAGCCCGAACGCGCTAGCACTTTTTGCAGCTTTTCATCCGCCATGTTTTCAATCTCTCAGAATAAAAAAACCCCTCAGGCCATCGTCCTGAAGGGCTTCTGTAGCAAGCTTAAACCAAAGCAGATGAATCAGACAGCCTTTTCAATCAGGCAGTCATCACGGCTGTTGCCCGCTTCAAAAAACTTCTGGAAAGCCAGTGGCGTACGGCCACGACCAGACCACTCATGAGTTTCACCAGCCTCATCTACAACACGGTACTTAGGCGCCACCTTTTTACGTGTGCTGACTTCAACCGTATCAACCAGGTCACTCATATCCAGGCCAGCTGCTTCCATCGTCTGACGGATGGCTTCAATTTTAGCCAGCTTACTTTCAACAGCTTCACGTTCAGCAAGTTCTGCTGCCTTTTTGTCATCAAGAATGTCTGTCAGATCGGCAACAACTTTTTCAACCTCAGACACTGCCAGGTCCTGGCATTGTTTTCGCAGGGAATTCTTTCGAGTCAGCGTCTTAATAAAATCGGACATAATATTCCACCGAGCCAGATAATTTTTTAGATGGGTAATTATCTTTATCATCAACACATTTGCAAGCCGAAACCTTAAAACATGTTGAAAAAATTAAAGTTACCCGACAAAGGTTAGAATTTATGACCCTGATTAAACAGAAAGTTCCGAGGAGTGCTATTTTTCATCGACGTTTAACGACAAGAACAATAGCTAAGCGCACCGAGAAACCGACCAATATTCCAACAATTAACCAAACATAATTAATAGTATGGTAGAAAAGAATAACCTATGCCAATAGCGACCCTTATGAATCGTCTCGGCAACTAGAGCGACCATAGCCACCCTATGAATTTTATGAATCAACTCATAGCCACGTTGGTCACTCTTCACCCTGAGACAATAACAAACTTTCACAGCAAAATAACATAACGTTATTCACTGTCAGCTTATCTCAATGACGGGCGTCATAATTAAAACACCCCAGATATTCAAACAGTTATATGAAACATTTATTCGAATACCTTCGAATGCCCAGCCCCCTGCCGCAACAGCTCAGGTGTGTCATCAACCAGGCTGACAACCGTCGTAGCATCCATCCCGCAGTAACCACCGTCAATCACCAGGTCCAGCTCATGCTGCAAGAGGTCACGGACTTCCCAGGGGTCAGTCAATGGTTGATCATCACCGGGCAAAATTAATGAGGTACTCATGATCGGTTCCCCCAACGCTTGCGTGAGGGCCTGGGCAATCGGGTTATCCGGAATACGGATACCAATCATCCGCCGCTTAGGGTGTAACAAACGACGAGGCACTTCACTGGTGGCCTTTAAAATAAAGGTGTAAGCCCCTGGCGTGTGCGCTTTAAGTAAACGATAGCTCTGATTGCCAACTTTGGCATAGGTGCTTATCTCGGACAGATCACGGCAAACTAGAGTGAAATTGTGCTTGTCATTGAGCTGGCGGATTCGCTTAATTTTTTCCATCGCCGCCTTATCACCCAGATGACAGCCCAGCGCGTAGGCGCAATCTGTCGGGTAGACAATAACGCCACCTTTATTAAGTATCTCAACAGCCTGGTTTATGAGGCGTGGCTGAGGATTTTCCGAGTGGATCTGAAAGAACTGACTCACAACAATACCTGCAACGTTGAACTTGAACTGCTGGGTTTAAATCAGGACCGGCATACGCTAAAGAAGGTGGTCCATAATATGTGGAACGGGCTGCTTCAGCGGCATAAACCGCCCTACCTCTGTCCAGTGATGGGCTGGGCTATGAAAATCACTCCCCGCAGAGGCCAACAGTTCATGCTGATTCACCAGTTTAATCAGCTCCAGCTGATGCGAAGGTGAAATACCCGTATAACTGACCTCCATTGCATGCCCACCATCCGCTTTAAACTGCGCCATTAACGCGCGGATTTTAGTAAAGGTGAATCGGTACTTGGTCGGATGCGCCAGCACCGCCAGACCACCGGCCTGGGTAATTACCGCAATGGCTTCAGCCATATCCGGCCACTGCATTTTAACGTCCCCTGTTTTTCCGGTGCCCAGGTACTGGGTAAATGCCTGCTGTTCTGTTTTAACCAGCCCTCGCTCAACCATCGCTGAAGCAAAGTGCGGCCGACCTATCACACCGCCAGCAGCATTAGCACGGGCCTCGGCAAGCAGGTCAGGCAGGCCTTTTTTCATCAGCCTCAATGCAACCTGCTCAGCCCGCTGCTGGCGCAGCTGATCAATACCCTGCAGGTACTCCAGTAGACGGGGGCAGCCTATATCCAGTCGCAACCCTACAATATGCACCATCCGGCTGCCCCAGAGACAAGTCAGCTCTGCGCCATTAATAAGCGTCATATCGCCCATCTGGCCCTGCAATGCCTGCACGCCAGCCACCGTATCGTGATCAGTCAGTGCCAGTACCTGTACATTCTGTTGTCTGGCACGCTCAACCAGTGCATGGGGAGACAGTGCTCCATCAGAGGCTGTTGAGTGAGTATGTAAATCATAGCGCAACATAACGGCAGGGACTCCTGAGGCATACAGATCGCAACTGGCTGGAATAGCGCCAGTAGCCATCAGCTAAGTAAGGATTTACGCACAGATAACGCTGAAATATAGCCATTTCAACCAAAAAATCTGTAAACCCTTAAGAAAAATACAAAATTTACGACAAGGCTGTTTTATACTGGCCACCTTAGCAAACAGGCGACAAGTATATGAAGCTACTACTCGATTTCCTTCCGATTATTATCTTTTTTACAGTATACAAAAGCACTGACGACATCATCCTGGCCACTGCCGTGCTGATCCCAGCAACAGCAGCACAGATTGCCTGGACCTGGTGGCGTACCCATACCATTGAAAAAATGCAGCTGGTTACCCTCGGGCTGGTCGTTGTGCTGGGTGGCGCAACCGTACTGCTGCAGGACAAAACATTTATCCAGTGGAAGCCTTCAGTCGTGAACTGGCTGTTCGGTCTGGCATTTCTGGGAAGCCAGTTCATTGGCAAGAAACCCATTGTACAACGAATAATGGAATCCAACCTGACTCTGCCTGACCCTATCTGGCGCGCACTCAATATTGCCTGGACCATTTTTTTCATCGTGATGGGTATCGTGAACCTGATTGTTGTTTACAATCTGAGTGAAGAGGCCTGGGTTAACTTCAAACTGTTTGGCATGTTGGGCCTGACCCTGGTATTTATCATCCTGCAGGGCCTGTACCTGTCCCGTCACATGCCAAAAGACGAACAATAAGCGACTGGAGATTCCGATGTACTACGCCATCATCGCCGAAGACAAACCCGATACGCTGAGCCAGCGCATGGCAGCCCGGCCAGCCCATCTGGAGCGCCTGATCGCCCTGCGTGATGAAAGCCGGTTACTGATTGCTGGCCCGCACCCGGCAATCGACAGTGAAGACCCAGGTGAAGCTGGCTTTACCGGCAGCCTGGTAGTGGCCGAATTCGACTCCCTCAGCGCCGCTCAGATATGGGCTGATAATGACCCATATATTACCGCGGGCGTCTATGGGAAGGTTACCGTAAAACCATACAAGAAAGTCCTGCCCTGAACTCTGCGGAACAGACTTTTGCAGCCTGTTCCGTTTCACTATCAGCTGATATAAAGTTCACTGAAGCGTCATTAAGAGCACGCTTTATTTTTGCTCCTCCTGATACGGAAGTTTCAGGGATAATACTCCGGTATGTGCCAGATGGCACACGACTCATCAAGGATATCTACATGAAAAAGCTTGCGCTTAGCACAGCACTGATCGTTTCCATGGGCCTGATCCAGACAGCACAGGCTCACCCAGAGCACAGTGGCTACCTGACTGAAACTGCAGATCACAACATTTCCACCGGCTTTGGCGGCTGCTGGAAAATCGGCAACTGGAACAAAGACAAAGCTGAAGCACATTGCGGTGACAAAGCAGCGCCTGCACCGGTTGCTGTAAAAGCACCCGCTCCTGTCGCTGCACCAGTTGTTCCTGCAGCACCGCAATACGTAATGCAGGCCACTGAGCGCTCCCACATCGTGTACTTCGATTTCAACAGCAGCCAGGTTAACGATATCAGCGATATCCTGACCACAGTCAGCGGCCTGGCGACACTGGAAAACATCACCCTGACAGGTCACACCGATCAGCGTGGTAGCAACGCCTACAATGATGCACTGGCAGCCAAACGGGTAAAAGCTGTTGCCGCAGCGCTGGCTGATGCAGGCATTGCCAGCAGCAAAATCAGCACCGCATCACGTGGTGAAAACGCCCCGGCAATGAGCTGCTCCGATACTGGCGCAGAAAACTGCCAGAGCAAAAACCGTCGCGTAGAAGTAACCATCAATGGCGAGCAGCGCGTAAAGAGTAACTAAACGCAGCTTCAGCCATAAAAAAGCGCAGCCAGGCTGCGCTTTTTTTCGCCCGTTAACTCTGAATACTTAGCGACTTTCCAACATAAAAGTCACCGGGCCATCATTAATCAGACTGACCTGCATATCCGCCCCAAACTCACCGGTAGCGACAACGTCATGAGCCAGTCGCGCCTGCTCAACAAAGTAATTATAGAGCCGCTCACCTTCAGCCGGGCTTGCCCCACGCGAGAAGCCAGGCCGGGTCCCCTTGCGCGTATCAGCCACCAGCGTAAATTGCGACACCAGCAACAGGCCACCACCAACCTGCTGCACATTCAGGTTCATCTTAGCGTCACTATCGGAGAAAATCCGATAACCTAACAGCTTCTTCAGCAGCTTATCAGCATCCGCCTCAGTGTCCTCACGCTCAACCCCCAGCAGTACCAGAATACCGCCATCAATCGAGCCAATCATCGCATTATCAACCTCAACTGAAGCCCGCTTAACGCGCTGAATCAATGCTTTCATTCCGTCTATCTACCCTTAACCCTGTGACGAAGCACCATTTTAGCGCACAACGGCCATCAAGCCAGAGAGCGGGCAAAATCATTAGTGGCGCGCACCAGGTTATCGGTAATACCCGGCTCAAAGGCTGAATGCCCGGCATCACGGACAATATGCAACTCAGCACGTGGCAATACCGCATGCAGCTCCAGCGCCTGCTTAACCGGGCAGATGACATCGTAACGGCCATGCACAATCACCGCTGGCAGGTGGGCTATCTTATGTGCATCACGCAAAATTTGATCCGGCTCCATAAAGCCTTTATTAACAAAGTAATGCGCTTCGATCCGTGCCATGGCCAATGCCAGGTGCGGCTCGGAAAAGTGCTCCAGCGCATCATGACTGGGGTTTAAGGTGGAACAGCGCCCCTCCCAGACAGACCACGCTTTGGCAGCCGACATTCGCGCAATCTCATTGCTCGACGTTAAGCGCTGATAAAAAGCGGATACCATATCACCACGCTCTGTCTCAGGAATCACCGCCTCATAATCCTGCCAGTAATCCGGGAACAGCTGATTAGCCCCGTGCTGATAAAACCACTGCACATCGTCATCACGGCACAAAAATATGCCGCGCAGAATCAGCCCCAGCACATTTTTCGGGTGTGCCTGAGCATACAAAAGACTGAGTGTTGAGCCCCAGGAACCACCAAACAACAACCATTGATCTATACCCAGTGTTGTGCGGATTAACTCCATATCACCGACCAGTGCGCCACTATGGTTACCTTCCAGACTGGCGTGAGGCGTTGAGTGACCACAGCCGCGCTGATCAAACAACACAATACGATACCGGGTCGGATCAAAAAAACAGCGATGCTGAGGTGATGTGCCGCCACCAGGGCCTCCATGTACAAACAGCACAGGTATCCCTTTGGGATTACCACTTTGCTCAACATAGATGCGGTGCCCCTCTCCAACATCAATCACCTGCTCGCTATAGGGGTGAAGTTCGGGAAATAGCGTCAGCATAAGCTCTCCTTAAGAAACCATATCCAGCACCTTCAGCGCTGTACTTTCCAACAGCATACACTGCCGCTCTGATAGATGTTCCAGCCAGCAGATAAAAACCATCACGCGAATGGAACTTTCTCTCAGTTACTAAATCTATGCAGGGCACTCAATAACCTTACAACTGGCATCTGTCGTTATCCTTCACTGCCGTTGCATCAAAGTGAACAACTGTTCATATTGAGCCATGACTCAAGTATCTGATCAAGGAGCGTCTGCAGATGCAAATTTCCAGCACCGGCCTGTTATTAACCCTGCTGGCCATAACTGGCCACAGCCTGGCCGCCGATTCTGTCACCGAAAGGCTGAAACAACAGTTCAAGCGGCCCACCAGTATCCCTTTCCCAGCGAACAACCCTTACAGTGCCGAAAAAGCACAACTGGGAAAAATGCTGTTTTTTGATCAGCGTCTGAGCCGCAACTTCAATATGAACTGCGCAACCTGCCACAACCCTTCGCTAGGCTGGGAAGATGGTGTGCCCGGCGCTTTTGGTGGCCAAGGTGAAACCCTGAAGCGCAATTCACCAACCACGCTCAACCTCGCCTGGAGCGACCGCTTCTTCTGGGATGGTCGTGCACCCTCACTGGAGGAACAGATTCGTGGTCCGGTAGAATCCGCTGCCGAAATGAATGTCCCCCTGAGCACCGTCGCGCAGCGGCTCAACAAAGTTGAGGGTTACCGCAACTGGTTCGCCCGCGTGTTTCCAGGCGACGGAATTCGGGAAAATGGCATCCTCAAAGCCATTGCTACCTATGAACGAACCCTGGTCTCAGGCACAGCCCCCTTTGACCGCTGGATTGAAGGTGAAGAAAACGCAATCAGCGTAAGCGCTAAACGGGGTTTCACACTGTTTAATGGCAAAGCGGCCTGCAGCCAGTGTCACGGTGGCTGGAATTTTACCGATAACCAGTTCCATGACATTGGCCTGCCATCCGATGATACCGGCCGTATGGCCGTTACCGGTGCGGAACAGGACCGACACCGCTTCAAAACACCAGGGCTTCGTAACATTAGCCAGCGCGCACCCTATATGCACGATGGCAGCCTGAGCACACTGGAACAGGTCATCGTGCATTATGTTGTCGGCGGTATATCTCGGCCGGGACGCTCCAACAAGATCATTCCGACGCCTCTTAATGAGGGTGACATTCGTGACCTTACCGCATTTTTGAACAGCCTTACCGGTGCTGACCAGCCCGTAAGCCTGCCTATTCTTCCCTACTGAGAGGCCTCCCTGTGAGTATTAACCGCAAACTCTGGCTTGGCTTCGGCTTGCTGATCACGCTTTTCACTACGCTGGGCTTATATCAAAGCTATCAGCTCAACCAGCTGGGAAAAAGCGCCCTGAGTGCCTTTCAGCACCCATTAACCGCCGTAGATCAGAGCCGCGCCGCCTGGGATACTTTTCGCAGCAGCCGTGAACTGGTACACAAACAGCTGGCTCGCATAGAGTTCAGCGATGCCCGCCAGGCAAGCCAGCAACTCAGCACACAAAAACAAGCTTTCCTGGGTCAGCTGGAAGCCGTTCACTCCGCCACAACCGCGATGATGGTCGATAGCGATATCGACTCACTACGGCAGAATGCTGAGCGCTGGTATAGTCTGAACGAGCAGCGGATCGGTGCCTTTGCTCAAAATAACCTGCCTGATGAGCGCGTACTGACACTGATCGAAAAAACATTGGCCCGCGCACTGGAAACACTGGTTCAGGACAGCCTCACCGCCGCCATGAAAGCCCGTGATCAGACCGAAAACGCTGTGACCCGCACACTCTCACTCAGCACATCATTACTGACCGCAACCGTTATCATCGGACTGCTGCTCGCTGTTGGCCTGGCTCGTAGCCTGACCCAGCCATTACAACAACTGCTGATCGCCATTCGAGAGCTATCTCGCGGAGACGGCGACCTGACCCGTCGCCTGTCACTCAAGCGACAGGATGAGCTGGGCGAACTGGCGGACGAAGTAGATCTGTTCATCGAGAAAATCCACAGCCTGGTCAGCGATACTCGCCAGGCACTGGGCCGCGCCGCTGAAACACTGGGCACGGTTGGTCAAATTACCGAACAGACCCACAAAGGCGTTGAGCAACAGAAATCACACCTGCAGGAAACCGCCGTTGCGGTAGAACAGATCACCCTGGCGGTTGATACAGTTTCAGCCAGTTCATACACCGCCAAAAGCCAGGCCCAGCTGATCAACGAAGAAACCCGGCAAAGCCTGAGTCTGGTCACACAATCAAGCGAGAGCATCACCCGGCTGGCCGATGAAGTCGCCAGCGCCAGCGATGATATTCAGCAACTGGCCGAGGCCAGCGGGTCAATCTCCGAGTTACTGGTCGTTATCGAATCGATCGCCGATCAGACCAACCTGCTGGCTTTAAATGCTGCCATTGAAGCAGCTCGAGCGGGGGATGCTGGCCGCGGCTTCTCGGTTGTCGCCGATGAAGTTCGATCACTGGCAATGAAGACCCGTGAATCAACCGAAAACATCCAGCAGACTGTGGGGAGTATTCAGCAACGGGTCGAAAGCGCTCGTGGCGTGATGGATCAGGGTCGTGAACTGGCGATCAACTGTGTCGAGCAGAGCCAGGCTGTGTCACTGGCGTTGACAGCAATGAGCGATAACGTCGCCGCTATTGAACAGATGAATCTGGGCATTGCCGCTGAAACAGAACAGCAGAAAGCCAGTATGCAGGAGATCAACAGCAACGTTGAACACGTTAATAACGTTGCTGATCAAACAGCCGATACCACCCGTCAGCTACAACAGGGACGCACGGCACTGGAGCAGGCCCTGCAGGATGTGGAGGACCGAATGGCCCAGTTCCAATTATAACGGCCCATATCAGGGACCAGAATCGATCGGATTTCACATACAAAAAAGCCCGGCATCGCTGCCGGGCTTTTTTATTCTAAAGAAAGAACAAAGCTTACTTTTTAGCGCGCTTACGTTCGTTTTCTTTCAGCAGTTTCTTACGTACACGGATGCTTTCCGGTGTCACTTCAACCAGCTCATCGTCTTCGATGAAGTCCAGCGCCTGCTCCAGCGTTAAGCGGATTGGCGGAGTCAGGTTGATGTTTTCATCGGTACCGGACGCACGTACGTTAGTCAGCTGCTTACCTTTGGTCGGGTTCACGGCCAGGTCATTAGAACGGCTGTGGATACCGATCACCATACCTTCGTAAACTTCGATGTTCGGGTCGATAAACAGACGGCCACGTTCCTGCAGCGCCCACAGCGAGTAGCCCAGTGCTTTACCGGTCACCATCGTCACCAGTACACCGTTGCTACGGCTGCCAACATTGCCTTCTTTCACTTCACCGTAGTGGTCAAAGATAGACGTCATGATGCCAGTACCAGACGTCAGCGTCAGGAACAGGGAGCGGAAACCGATCAGACCACGGGATGGAATGATGAAGGTCAGGCGTACACGGCCTTTACCATCAACTTCCATATTGGTCATATCGCCTTTACGTTTACCCAGTTCTTCAATGATGGAACCCTGATGCTGTTCTTCAACATCAATCATCACCTCTTCGAACGGCTCCTGAATCTTGCCATCGACTTCTTTCTGAATAACTTCAGGACGGGACACACCCAGCTCAAAGCCTTCACGACGCATAGATTCGATCAGTACGGACAGATGCAGCTCACCACGGCCAGAAACTTTAAATTTCTCTGGGGAGTCGCCCTGCTCGACACGCAGCGCCACGTTGTGGATCAGCTCGCGGTCCAGACGGTCCTTGATGTTACGGCTGGTGACAAACTTGCCTTCCAGACCCGCAAACGGAGAATCGTTCACCTGGAATGTCATGGATACGGTTGGCTCATCAACAGACAGTGCTGGCAATGCTTCAACGTTATCCGGGTCACACAGCGTATCTGAGATGAACAGTTCATCAAGACCGGTCACACAGATGATGTCACCGGCCTGAGCCGTTTCAACTTCAACCCGCTCCAGACCCATGTAACCCATCACTTTCAGGACACGGCCGCTACGGATTTTACCGTCACGGTCGATAACTTTAACCTGAGAGTTAACTTTGACTTTACCGCGGGTGACACGGCCAACACCGATAACACCCAGGTAGCTGTTGTAGTCCAGCGCAGACACCTGCATCTGGAATGGCCCGTCAACGTCAACCTGTGGTGGCTGCACGTGCTCAACAACCGCTTCGAACAGTGGCGTCATATCGTCCGCCATCTCTTCCGGGTCCAGACCCGCAATACCGTTCAACGCAGATGCATAAACAACCGGGAAGTCCAGCTGCTCATCAGTCGCATCCAGGCTGTCGAACAGATCAAATACCTGATCCATTACCCAGTCAGGACGCGCGCCAGGGCGGTCAATCTTGTTGATTACAACGATCGGACGCAGGCCCTGGTCGAATGCTTTCTGTGTCACGAAGCGCGTCTGCGGCATCGGACCGTCAACCGCGTCAACCAACAGGCATACGCAATCAACCATAGACAGTACACGTTCAACCTCACCACCGAAGTCGGCGTGTCCCGGTGTGTCTACGATATTGATGTGGTAATCGTTCCACTCAATGGCGGTGTTTTTCGCCAGAATGGTAATACCGCGCTCTCTCTCCTGGTCATTGGAGTCCATGATGCGCTCAGTGCCCTCATCACGACGTCCCAGAGTGCCAGACTGCGAAAGCAGCTTGTCGACCAGGGTGGTTTTACCATGGTCAACGTGGGCGATGATGGCGATATTGCGAAGCTTCTCGATCACGTTTTATTACCTGTCAGGGAATTCTAAAGCGCGCATTATACATGGATTCACATGACACGCTGGTTATAAAATCACCTTTGTACAAAAGATCCCTGCCCTGAATCCGGTAATTAACAGCCAACCCCCGCCCCGTCTGGGCTACAACAACGCCGACATACTGCAGTGCAACAGCAAATGCTTCAAATCAGTGCTCAGCTCAGGCACTTTTACAACGCATAGCGTATGCTATGGCGGCCAGGGCACGTTAATTACCGGTCGAGGCAACACAGATTGCCCGAAACGCACCAGAATGGAGCGCTCGCATTTAATAACGCACCATCTGGATGCATATTTCCTGCTTTGCCTTAGCAAAGAAAACCAGAAAATCCAGTAATTACGCAATTTAATAAGATTGGCACATTGATTGCTTTTATAGACCCCAAACCATTTCAACAGCCCTGGCAAATGGACTGCTGATGGGTCTGGCAACTTAAAACGTGGAGAAAGCCAAATGTCAGAGAAGACTCTGAAACTGATCGAAGAGAACAAAGCACGCTGGATCGATATGCGCTTTACCGACTTTAAAGGTAAAGAACAGCACCTGACCATCCCGGTGTCCGACATGGGTGATGACTTCTTTGAAGAAGGCAAAATGTTTGACGGCTCTTCTATCACCGGCTGGAAAGGCATCAACGAATCCGACATGATCCTGATGCCGGATGACAGCGCTTCTGTACTGGACCCATTTACTGAAGACGCAACCATTATCGTGCGTTGTAATGTTATCGAGCCAGTTACCGGCCAGGGTTATGAGCGTGATCCACGTTCTGTTGCACGTCGCGCTGAAGAATACCTGAAGTCTACCGGTATCGCTGACAGCGCTATGCTGGGCCCAGAGCCAGAATTCTTCGTCTTTGACGGCGTTGAATGGCATGCAGACATCAGCGGTTGCGGCTACAGCATCCAGTCTGAAGAAGCATCATGGTCTTCCAACAAGAAGATCGAAGGTGGTAACACCGGTCACCGTCCACGCGTAAAAGGCGGTTACTTCCCGGTTCCACCAATCGACTCCCTGCACGACATGCGTGGCGCCATGTGTGACGCGATGGAAGCCATGGGCCTGACCATCGAAGTACATCACCACGAAGTTGCTACCGCTGGCCAGTGTGAGATCGGCGTACGTGGTAACACCCTGGTAGAGAAGGCTGACGAAGTTCAGATCCTGAAATACTGTGTACACAACGTGGCGCACGCTTACGGCAAAACCGCTACCTTTATGCCTAAACCACTGGTTGGCGATAACGGTTCCGGCATGCACGTTCACCTGTCCATGAACAAAGATGGCCAGAACATCTTCCATGGCGATGGTTACGGCGGCCTGAGCGAAACGGCTCTGTTCTACATCGGTGGTATCGTTAAGCACGCTAAAGCGCTGAACGCACTGTGTAACCCGGCAACCAACTCCTACAAGCGTCTGGTACCAGGTTTCGAAGCACCAGTAATGCTGGCGTACTCCGCCCGTAACCGCTCCGCTTCCCTGCGTATCCCTTACACCACGTCCCCTAAAGCGGCACGTGTTGAAGCACGCTTCCCGGACCCAGCAGCTAACCCATACCTGTGCTTCGCAGCACTGCTGATGGCTGGCCTGGACGGTATCCAGAACAAGATCCACCCTGGCGACCCAGCTGATAAAGACCTGTACGACCTGCCAGCTGAAGAAGCAGCGGAGATCCCACAGGTTGCAGCGTCCCTGGACGAAGCCCTGGCTGCGCTGGAAGCAGACCGCGAATTCCTGACTAAAGGCGGTGTATTCACCGACGACATGCTGGATGCGTACATCAGCATCAAGCGTGACGAACTGGCGCAGGTCAACATGACCACGCACCCAGTTGAATTCGATCTGTACTACTCCGTATAAGAGTGTAGACAGCCAGTAAGTGTGAGATTGGCAAAAGCCCTCTGAGTAATCAGAGGGCTTTTTTAGTGCCTGCCGTTTATCACAGACCACCCCGCTTCGCACCACTTCAGCCCCTGCGCACCACTATCACGCACCAATATGGTGCAGCACTGGACAACTCCGGCTACACTAAAGCGACTAACCTCCCAGTCCGCGCTGCTCTGACAATATCGCCCACCTGGTTTACTTCTTGCAGTGCATAAACCAATCAGGACGAACACCGGATGATCATGCAGCATAAACAGATTCTCGATAACCTCACCGCCGCGGTGATACTGCTCGATAGCCAGCTGCAGATTGACTACATCAATCCGGCTGCAGAAATGCTGCTGGAAGCCAGCGCCCGCCAGTTACGCCGCCGCCCTATTGACGAGTGGTTCTGCGACCAGCCAGAAGATCTGGAGGTACTGCGCTCATCACTGCACAACAATCACCCCTACACCTGCCGTGAAGCCAAATTGCGCACCCAGGGCCAGCATGCCCTGACTGTCGATTACAGCGTGAATCCAATCATTCAGCAGGGCCACAGCTTCTTACTGATTGAACTACAGGCCAAAGACCGGCTGATCCGCATCGAACGTGAAGAAGAACTGATCAGCCGCCACGAAACCGCCAAAACCCTGGTCCGCGGACTGGCCCATGAGATAAAAAACCCGCTCGGCGGACTGCGCGGTGCCGCCCAGCTGCTGGAGCGTGAACTGCCCGATGAAAGCCTGCATGACTACACCCGGGTAATCATCGAAGAGGCCGATCGACTTCGTAATCTGGTCGACCGGTTACTGGGCCCCCGTACCCTGCCCACAATTACCCAGGTGAATATCCATGCGGTACTGGAGCGGGTCAGCAGCCTGATTGACGCCGAATGCGCGGGCACTATAAAGCTGGAACGGGACTATGACCCCAGCATTCCCGAGATCACTGGCGATTCCGAGCAGCTTATCCAGGCCATACTTAACATCATGCGTAACAGCATGCAGGCGCTACAGCTCAACCACATAGCAGCCCCCTGCATCCGTTTGCGCACCCGCGCCCTGCGTCAGTTCACCCTGGCCAGCGAGCGCCACCGGCTGGTGTGCTGTGTCGAAATCAGCGACAACGGCCCCGGTATCCCCGAGGACATCCTGCACAAGATTTTCTACCCCATGGTCAGCGGCAACCCGCAAGGCAGTGGACTGGGACTGTCCATCGCACAGTCCATCATCAACCAGCATCAGGGACTGATCGAATGCAGCTCCGAAGCTGGCAGCACCTGCTTCAAACTTTTTATTCCACTGGAGCCTAATCATGACAACGGCCGCTAACGTCTGGATCGTCGATGACGATCGCTCAATCCGCTGGGTACTGGAAAAAGCACTGAGTGGCTCCGGTATCACCACCCGCAGCTTCGAAGATGCCGCCAGTCTGCTGCAGGAGCTTGAGCAGCAGCAGCCAGACACCATTATTAGCGATATCCGCATGCCGGGCATCGACGGGCTGGAACTGCTACAACGCCTACAAGACAACTATCCCGACCTGCCAGCAATTATCATGACCGCCCACTCAGACCTGGATTCCGCCGTCGCGTCTTACTCTGGTGGGGCCTTTGAATACCTGCCCAAGCCCTTTGATATCGACGAAGCCGTCACCCTGGTACAGCGGGCCATCACCCATGCCAAAGAACAGCAACAGGCCAGCCGTGAAGTGCCAGCCCCGCAGGCCGACATCATCGGCGAAGCACCGGCCATGCAGGAAGTATTCCGCGCCATCGGGCGGCTGTCCCAGTCCAATATCACCGTCCTGATCAATGGCGCGTCAGGCACCGGTAAAGAGCTGGTCGCCCATGCCCTGCACCGCCATAGCCCACGGGCAGCCGCGCCGTTTATTCCGCTGAATATGGCGGCGATCCCCCATGACCTGATTGAGTCAGAGCTGTTCGGCCATGAAAAAGGCGCGTTTACCGGTGCCGCCAGCACCCGCCAGGGTCGGTTTGAACAGGCTAACCATGGCACCCTGTTCCTGGATGAGATTGGCGATATGCCCGCCGATGCTCAGACCCGGCTGTTACGGGTACTGGCCGATGGTGAATTTTTCCGCGTCGGAGGACATACAGCAGTACAGGTCGATGTGCGGATTATCGCCGCCACCCACCAGAACCTGGAAAAGCTGGTGCAGGAAGGCCGGTTCCGTGAGGACCTGTTCCACCGCCTTAACGTCATCCGCATCCATATCCCCACCCTGTCGGAACGGCGCGAAGATATTCCCGCCCTGACCCGTCACTTCCTTGACCGCTCAGCCAAAGAGCTGGCCATGGAAACCAAAGTTCTCCACCCCGACACCGCCAGTCTGCTGGCCGAGATGCCCTGGCCGGGTAACGTGCGCCAGCTGGAAAACAGCTGCCGCTGGCTGACCGTGATGGCTTCCGGTCGCGAAGTACTGATTGAAGACCTGCCACCGGAACTGATGGAGCAGCACAGCGAACAGCAGCCCGTCAGTGATAACTGGCAGCTGGCGCTGCAACGCTGGGCTGACCAGCAGCTCGGCCGGGGGGAAAGCAACATTCTGGAACAGGCAGTGCCCGTGTTCGAGCGCACCATGATCGAAACCGCCCTCAGGCACACCGCCGGACGTCGCCGCGATGCGGCCCTGCTACTGGGCTGGGGCCGTAACACCCTGACCCGAAAAATCAAAGAGCTGGGCATGGACGCTGGCGACGACGACCTGTAGCCCAGTCCGGGCTGACGGCTTGTCGCCGCCAGCCCACTGCCGGTACACTGCCTGCCTGTTTAGCCTGATAGTCACAAAACCATGTTGCATGTCGTACTGTTCCAGCCGGAAATCCCACCTAACACCGGTAATATCATCCGCCTGTGCGCCAACACCGGCTGCCAGCTGCACCTGATTGAGCCGCTGGGGTTTGATTTTGAAGATAAAAAACTGCGCCGCGCCGGGCTGGACTATCACGAGTTCACCCAGGTTCAGCGCCATGCCGACCTGGCCAGCTGCATCGCCAGCGTCCAGCCGCTTCGTATCTGGGCGTTAAGCACAAAAGGCAGCGCCGCTCCCAGCCAGGTGGAATTCAGCGATGGTGATGTCCTGCTGTTTGGCCCGGAAACCCGCGGACTGCCTGCAGAGATTCTGGACAGCCTGCCCGCCGAGCAGTGCTTGCGCCTGCCGATGAAAGCCGACAGCCGCAGCCTCAACCTCTCTAATGCCTGCGCCGTCGTCGTGTATGAAGCCTGGCGCCAGCTGGGCTACCCTGGCAGTGCCTGACCCAGATCTCGCTGAGCTGCAATACTGAAGACAGCTGCGCCACAGAGTCCATGGACCTGTGGCCAATAGCACTGGGATTCCCCCCTGTTTCATGGATAATATCGGCCACACCGAGACGAGAGAACCCGCATGTCAGAGACGACGACCTACCTGCTGATCGCCACCGGCCTTATACTGATCGCAGGCCTGAGTACTTACATCTGGAAACAGTTGAAATTTCAGCGTACCCACCAGCTGCGACTGGATGACATCGAACAGCAGGCGCGGGAGAAAACCCAGCAACGGCGGGACTATCTGATTGAAAGCATTCGCCTGATCAGCCATGCCATGGAGCATGATGACAAGCTGACCCTGACTGAAGGCGCGATCCGGCTCAAAGTACTGGTTGAGCACCTGGCCCCTCACCTGCTGACACAGGAGCCTTATGCGATTCTGGTACTGATGTTTGAACAGACCCAGCACATCCCGCTTAAAGAAAAGTTTAAAGCGCTGGACCGTAAAGCTCAGCGCAAATACCTGGCCGAGATGCACCGGCTGGAACAACAGCACCAGGTTGCGCTGATCGACACCGCTCGCCAGCTGCACAGCTACCCGTTCGAGAACCAGTAAACATGGATTTTATCCCGGTATTTCTGGTCACCCTGCTGATTGTCGGCGGGCTGGGGATGGCGCTGTTTTTTGGCAAAGCCCCGACCCATCGCCCATCCCGCCAGGAAATACTGGCGATTATGCGCGGCATTGAAACCGGCACCACCCGCCAGGAACGCTGGGATCTGTTTATTGGCTACCCGCTGACCCACGACCCGGAGCTGGATCTGTTCCGCCAGCAATGTGTTGCTCTGGAAGAAGGCGATGGGGAAAACCCGCCGCTGGGGCAGGGTTTGGGGGATTACATTTATAACCGGGAAGGCAGGGCGAAAATTCAGCAGCTGGCTGATGAACTGGAGAAGATGATCGAGGAAGAGCCCAAATACCGCGAATTCTGAGCGGCTATAACTCACTCAGCACCTGGCGGATGATACGCTGCAAACGCCAGAACTGCTGCCAGATCTCCCGCCCATCCGCCTCTTTGGCTGCCGCATTCAACGCATGGCTGACCATATCCAGCTCCGGCATCTCATATAACCCCGCCAGACCCACCAGCTGATGGGTGTGATGGCGGATCACCGTACGGTCCAGCGGCGAAAGGGCCTGGCCAATCCCGTCGATTTGCCCCAGCAACTCAGTACTGAAAGCCTCACGACTAATACGGTAACGATCCAGTATTCCAGGTAAGCCATCCGACTGTGCTTCAGGTGCTGCTAAACCGGCTATATAACGGTTCAGGTGACCAATCAGTACCTTATCTTCAATCGGCTTAAGCAGTACTTCGTTGACACCGGCCTGATGCAGCACCTCATGCTCACGCTCGACCACATTAGCCGTCAATGCCAGAATCGGATGATTAAAGCCAGCCTGACGGATCTGCCGGGTCGCTTCAATACCATCCATTTCCGGCATATGTACATCCATCAATATCAGATCCGGGCTGAATTCACAGGCACAGGCCACCGCCTCAACCCCGGTCACCACCTCCAGCACCTCGGCTCCGGCCTCCTCCAGTACGCGACGAATCAACAGCCGGTTAAAGTTATTATCTTCAGCAACCAGCACCCGGATTTGCCGACTGAGCAGAGCTGTATCCGCAACCTCCATGCTCGGCACTTCAGAGTTACCGGTCAGATGAATCAGCGTGTCGGTGGACAATGGCTTATGTAACACCCGCACCGCCACTCCTTCGGGCAGTTCCAGCTGAGCACCACTGAGCACCACCAGCAACCCTGCATACGTCTGACGCACAGCGCGGACACTGTAAAGCAGTCCAGAATTACCCACATCACCAGCCGTCTGATACAGCAGTACCAGATCCCAGTCAGCCTGTAATAGCTGCAGTGACAACTCGTCCATATCGCGGCAATACACCACCTCTGCCGCCACGGCTAACAGCTGATAGCCAAGCCCCTGACGCTGGGATGGGTGCTCAACCAGTACCAGTACCCGCTTATACACCGGTCGGAACGGTCCCACACGCGGGCCCTGCACCACCTCAAACGGGATATCCAGCCAGATACGGGTGCCATCGCCCTCTCTGGACACCAGATCAATCTTCCCTCCCATCAGCTCTGTCAGATGACGGGAGATCGCCAGCCCCAGACCGGAACCGCCATAGCGACGGGTGATGGAGGTATCCGCCTGAACGAAAGCCGAGAACAGTGTTTCCAGTTGCGCGTCCGGTATCCCAATCCCGGTATCACGCACCTCCAGCCGGATCCCACCATCAAGGCTGCGGACCTGTACTTCCACCGCGCCCTGATCAGTAAATTTAATCGCATTACTGATCAGGTTCACCAGAACCTGCCGTAACCGCGCCGCATCACCCCGGACTCTTTCTGGCAGACGCGGGTCCAGCACCAGTACCAGCTCAATGCGCTTTTCATGGGCCACTGGCGACAGCATCTCAACGACCTCTTCGACACAGCGCTGCAGATAGAAGGGCAATGACTCAAGGGTAATAGCACGGGACTCAAGCCGGGAGAAGTCCAGAATATCGTCGATGACCGATAACAGCATGCCGGAGGTCAGATTGATAATACGAGAGAATTCCTGCTGCTCAGAGTTCAGGCCTGATTGCTGCAACATGCGGGAAAAACCAATCACTGAGGTTAACGGCGTACGCAGCTCATGACTCATCCGGGCCAGGAACTCATCCTTGGCCTGGTTTGCCCGATCTGCACGCTCACGCGCACGGCTGAGGGCATTATTGTTACGTTTGATGTCTGCCATACTGCGGCGCAGTGCCCGAGTCTGCTCATTTACCCGCAGCTCAAGCATGGTGTTGGAGTCTTCTACTGTCTGTGCCATGCGGTTAAACCCGCGCAACAGCAGCTGCATTTCACCGTAGCCCTCATCGTCAGCTCGACGCCACAGCTGGCCTGCTTCAATATCTTTGACCACTCGGGTCAGATCTTCCACCGGCTCAATAATATTGCTGCTAAAGCGTGACACCAGTAGCAGACTGCCTACCATTCCTGCCAGCAGCAGCAGTACACCTTTGGCAATAATCTGTTGCTGCTGTTGCTGGGTCGCCGCCTGCGACATTACCACCGCCACCCAGCCAATAATGTCTTTGCTATTATCCGGATCTGAGAATTCAGGCAGATCCTGAAAGGCGATGCCGCTGGTCGTCACCGGGGCAAGGAAGTAGCCATACCCCCCTTCAAGGCGAGGGTAGACGGCGTGTCTGCTGATTGAAAACTGGCTACCAGAGCGCCGAACCAGCTCAGAAAACTGCTGATCCAGCACCACAATTTCCAGCACATCGTCTTCATTCAGCTGCGCCCTCACCTGGTTACCCAGCATATCCCGGTTACCCGTCAGTAAGCCAAATTCCACTGACACAGCCAGTAATCGAGCGATGGTTTGCCCTCGCGCCGTCAGCCCCTGGTCGGTATCTGCCACCCGGCTCTGGATAAAATAGATCCCCAGCGCAAAGGCAAAGACCAGTAGCGGAAGCACCGCAACCACCAGCATCTGCTGCTTAATACTGCCCCAGCGGATCATTTCATAGACTCCTTGAGGCGATGGGTAAGCACCATATCAAGCGGTAATTTCAGCTGCAGTGAACGGGCAGCTACGCGATTGGTTATCACTGAGAAATAACGCGGGAACTGTGCCACAGGCAGCGGCCCGACAGAACTGTTATAGCGCTGCAGGAATTCTCCTCCCTGGCGACCCAGCTGAGCTGGCGAAGAATGCACCGCCGCAACGGCACCCGCTTCAACATACTTACGAGAGAAGCCGATCAGTGGCACCCGCTGCCGATAGGCAATATAGAGAATCCATTTGGCTGTGGTGCGGTTAAACACCGCCTGATCGGGCAGCGGAATAAAAATATCACTGCGCTCAATCAGTGGCTGCAGGCGCTTGACCGGGTTATCCACTTTACCCAGGGAGCTATACACCAGCTCAAACTGGAACTTATAAGCCGCCTTTTTCAGCGCTGCCAGCCGGGCCTGAGTTGCCTGGCCTACCACTGTGCCGACTGTGCGTGCCGCCGGTGAGATCAGCCGTGCCAGCGCCAGCTGCCGCTCCAGCGGCTGATCCACATAAATCGCTGATAACTGATCCCGTCGAGGTCGCCAGCGCTCCCCGTACTGCTCCAGCAGCCCTCGCCATGAGGGTTCAGGAAGAAAGGTCCCCAACAGCCGTCGGCTGACCGGTAACGCCTGTAGCAGGTACTCAGTCGCCGCGACCCCCACCGAAACGGTAATATCAGTGCGAGAAGCCATCAGGCGGGGGTCGGCCTTGAGTTGAGATATCGTAACGACCTGCAATTCACCAGCATAATGTGTGCTCATCGCATCCGTAACATCACGGTAGATAGGGCTATCCTGGCTGACAACCACAAGACTGCTGGCCAGCACCCCAGGTGCAGCCAGACAGAATAGTAACAGCAGCCCCCCCCACCCCTGGCGAAAGTAGCTGCACAGTTCCTGGAACTTCATCAGCTTAAACGCATTCCGATGCTCTCCGCTTGAATACAGGTAGCAATCAACCCAGTTGTCTCATGGTCCAGTCAGTAACAACATAACGACGCCAGCCTTCACCGTGTTTTCACCAACAACTGTAAATACACCCGACGTTCAAATTCGTTATACGGGTAAAACTCGGCATACTCCTTATTTAACAGGTTCTGTACCAGCAAGCTGCCCTCAATCTGCCACCGGGCATCCTGTACCAGCTGATGCGAAACCTTCATATCCGTACGCCACCAGCTACCACGCCTCCCACCTTCAGGCCAGGCTGTTTCGCTCATAAAATAGTTAGCGAGACTATAGCCCCAACGAGCATCCAATTGTTGATCGTACAGTAAAGAAAATGTATGTGCAGGCGCTGCAGCATCCAGCGTCTGTAAACCGCCGCGACTTGCCTCTAAGGGGAAAAGATCCTCTCCCTGAAAGTAACCACCACGAACCTCCTGGTAACCGTAGGCCAGCCACAGCATGGCATTCTGCCAGGGCTGCAGTTTTAACTGCATATCAAGCCCGCGGTTGCGCCAGCTGGCGATATTCTCTTTGCGACTATAATAACCGTCATAGTCGGCTGGCTGCTGAATATAAAAGCGGTCGCGCATGCCATCATCAATCTGCTCATAATATAGCCGCAGGTCAAGTTCCAGCATACCCGAGTCTGAATGCCAGTAACTACCCAGCTCGAAAGAGTCCAGTTGCTCCGGCTTAAGGTCCGGGTTATTCACGGTCAGAACATTCCATGGCTGACCCTCTTTGTTATAGATGGTGGACTGCAAGTTAGCGTCCAGTAAAGAGGGCATACGGTAGGCACGGGTATACGAAGCACGCAACGCCGAATGGTCAGAAAGCAGATAGTTCAGCGCTAAGCGGGGAGACAGACGGGTTGCCTGAACCGCTGAAAAATGCTCGACCATTCCCCCCATATTCCAGACCATCCGGGCATTGTGTTGCCACTGAATATTGCCAAACAGCGTGCTGCGTTCTTCATTGATACGCTGTTCGCCAGTCAGCTGCATGGGGCTGTTCACCGTCTCCCAGCGATAGGCAGACCCCGCCATCAAACTTAATGAAGGGGCCAGATGGTGAGTGTATTGCAGTTCAAGCTCTGTCATTGTCGCCCGGCCACGAGCCGAATCAGACCAGACCGTCACGCCATCCATGTGCTGCAAACGGGCCAGCTGCAAGGCAGTTTCGATGTCCTGTACAGTGGAAAACTCACGTAAGATCAGCTCTTCAGCTTTAAACTCAGACATGGAAAGATCAAGCAGACTGCGGCTCAGCGTCAGCTGTAATGCCTGATCGGCATCCAGCTCCCGCCCCCAGCGCAGATACTGATAGTTACTCTGAATATCAGCAGGCACAAACTGCCGGTCGGGCTTATCAGCACCGCCGACCAGCATATCAACCTGATTGATACCCAGCTGCAAATCCAGGCTGTCCTGCAGGGTCGGGGTAAAGGCAACCGAAAGGTTAGCAAAGCGGATCGTCTGCCGATCTTTAAACAGCTCACTACCGGCATTAGCCCGGTAGCCGGTGCTCAGCCGGTAACTCAGATCATTGCTGTAACCGGCATGACGCGCTTCAAACAGTTGCTGCTGCTGTGAACCACCCAGCAGTCGAGCACTGCTGCCACGCTCAGCCAGCGGACTACGGGTAACGATATTAATCGCCCCCAGAAATGCATTAGAACCATAGACCGGCACATTGGAGCCACGCACCACTTCGATATGGTCAATATCATCCAGCGACAGACCCAGCCCACTCCAGTCAACAGTCGACAGAAAGGGCAGGTAGATAGAGCGGCCATCGACCATCACTTCAAGGTTATCAGGGAAGTTATCTGCAACCCCATGGTAGGTAACCATTGAGGTATTACGCGTAACGGACAGCGACTGCATTCCCGGCACCAGCCGGAACAGATCTTCAACCCGGTATATGGGGGCCGCATCAATCATTGCACGATCAATAATCGTTACCGCTGCTGGCGCCTTTGTCAGACGTTGCGACATTCGGGTTGCGGAAACAACCTGCGGAATATCCGTCAGAAAATCCAGTTCCGTATAGTGTTCGGGGTAACTGTCAGCCAGCGCCACACGCGTTGCCAATGCGCAGCCGAGAAAGCAAGCAAGGCGAAAACGGTTCGCCAACCAGACCAGTTGTTCCATATCCTGCGATAATCCTGCCCTGCCAGCGATGGACTCCATTTTACACTCGACCCCGATGGGCTACTGTCGAGCAAAAACCAACTGCCTGGCACTCAATCCTGTGAAATATATCCCGCGGCGCAGTGTACTCGCTTTGCACCGTTTTATCGCCCGCAGCAATCGATTATGCTGCTCAGATTTATGCCAACGGTTATGGGTAGCCTCGTCAATGTTCGATTATCAACTGATTCGCTCAACGCGTCGTAAAACACTGGCTATCAAGGTGTCACCGCAAGGCGTCGAAGTACGGGCACCCAGCTGGACCAGCACAGCAGAGGTCAGCCGGTTTGTCGCCCACAAACGCAGCTGGGTTCAACACCACCTGCAACGCTTCGCCAGCCTGCCCGATCGTCAGGCACTGAAAAAACAATATGTTGAGGGTGAGCTATTTCAATACCTTGGCCAGAGCTACCCGCTGCAGATTCGACCGGGAAAGCGCCATGCTGTCGTACTGGAAGATGGTTGTTTGCAGGTAACTCTGAATCAGCGCCTGCAGACAGCCAGCCCGACTCAGGTGATCCAGCGCCAGCTCGAACGCTGGTATCGACAGCAGGCCCAGGCCTGGCTGACACCCTTATCGCACCAGCTGGCAGCCCGGATTGCACGCAGGGTGGGGAGTGTAAAAGTACGCCGTACCCGCAGTAAATGGGGCCACTGCACGATCAAGGGCGACCTGCAGTATAACTGGCTGATTATGGCAGCCCCTCCGGCGGTGATCCACTATCTGGTGGCGCACGAGGTCTCACATCTGGTCCACCACAATCACTCACCAGCCTTCTGGCAGCAGGTCGGCCAGCTCTGTCCGGACTGGCAACAACAGCGCGACTGGCTTAAAGCCCATGGCTACCAGCTGCAGGTATAAGATTCTGCGCCGGGTTACAAGGGCAGCGCTGTTTCCTGTTTTACTTCACGCAGGGCAAAGTTGGAATTCACCTGAGAAATACCCGGCAGGTCAAACAGCTTTTCATTCAGGAAGCGATCATAGGCGGCCATATCCGGGATCACCACCCTCAGCATAAAATCAGCGTTGCCGGTCACGGCGTAGCACTGTAAAACCTCAGGCCATTCCCGCATTGCCTGCTCGAACTCGTGGCTGCTGTCACGGGTATGACGTACCAGTGACACCATCACCAGTACACAGAGGCTCTGACCCAGCGCATCGGCATCCACCAGTGCGGTATACTGACGAATGGTCCCGCTCTCTTCGAGCGCTTTAACCCGCCGCCAGCAGGCTGCCGGAGAAAGCCCGACCCGGTCCGCCAGTGCCTGATTTTTTATACGGCCATCTTTCTGTAATTCAGTCAGGATTCGGCGATCAAAACTGTCCAGCTGAGCCAGTCCGGTTTTTTCACTCATTTCGTTTATTCATTCTTTAATGGTTATTTCTTTCTATAATAGCACATAAACAGAAAGGAAATTCAAACTTAAAACGAATATATGATTGATTTAGAAAGCACCTTTCGCCCAGTTATTCCTACACTATCAAGCCTGTTATCAAAGCCCCCCTGATTCAGGCCCCAGCCAGAGGCCTGAACCGGTTTGAAACTGCGTTACGCTGTGCGTACACTGCGCCGCATTCGGCGGCCAGCGCGACGAACAACGTCATAAGCAGGGACTAAAGCACCCTTTTTGCTGACGATGATCCGCCCGGTTCGTCGTCCAGGCCCGAAGTCGGGCCGGTCATCGACAGCAACCAATATACCGGAGATGCCTGCAGCACCGGCACCTCCCTATAATAAAGGAGCACAGTGTTCACACGCCGCGGCGTACACACTGACAATCATTATGTTCGAGCATCTCAAAGCACTCCCGCAGGACCCGATTCTGGGCCTGCTGCAACTGTTCCGTAACGACCCTCGCGCCAGCAAAATCGACCTCGGCGTCGGCGTCTACAAAGACGCCCAGGGTCATACACCCGTAATGAACGCGGTGAAACTGGCGGAACAGCGCCTGCTGGAACTGGAAGATACCAAAAGCTACATCGGCCCGGCCGGTACCGAAGGCTTTGGCCGCGCCATGGCTGGCCTGCTGCTGGGTGACGATTGCCCACTGATCGATAGTGGTCGCCTGACCATTGCCCAGACCCCGGGTGGTTGCGGCGCACTACGTATGGCGGCAGAGTTTCTCAAGCTGTGCAATACCGACGCAACCGTCTGGGTCAGCAACCCGACCTGGGGCAACCATATCCCGTTGCTCGGTGGCGCAGGACTGAACATCAAACAGTACAGCTACTACAGCAAAACCACCCATGGCGTCGATTTCGATGCCATGATGACCGACCTTCAGGGCGCTCAGGCAGGTGATATCGTGCTGCTGCACGGCTGCTGTCACAACCCGAGTGGCGCAGATCTGAACATCGAACAGTGGCAGGCCGTCAGCAACCTGCTGGTCGACAAAGGCCTGCTGCCATTTGTCGATATCGCCTACCAGGGTCTGGGACGCGGGCTGGACAACGACGCCGCTGGCCTGCGCCTGCTGGCCGAACAGGTGCCTGAGCTGATTATCGCGGCCTCCTGTTCAAAAAACTTCGGCCTCTACCGCGAGCGTACCGGTGCACTGATGCTGCTGTCCGCCACGGAAGAGCAGGCCAAGGCCGGTGCCTCCCAGCTGTTCAGCGCTATTCGTGGCCATTACTCAATGCCACCGTCTCACGGCGCAGCCATTGTCGAAACCATCCTCACCGATACGACACTGCGGGCCAGCTGGCAAGCCGAGCTGGACCAGATGACCCAGCGTATCCTGAGCCTGCGTGACCAGTTCGTCGCCGAAATGGACAACCAGGGCATGGACTTCAGCTTTATCGCTGAGCAACAGGGCATGTTCTCATTCATGGGTATCAGCCCGGAACAGGTACTGACACTGCGTGAGCAACACGGTATTTATATGCTCGACTCCAGCCGGGTCAACATCGCCGGACTGTCCATCGAAAACATCCCTGCCGTTGCTCAGGCACTGAAAACCGTTTTACGCTAACAGCAATATCGGCGGGCCTGTGTGGCCCACCCGCTGCGTCACCTCACAAGGGTGGCGCAACCCAATCAATCTACCCGGTTGATCCCTCTACAAAAAAATAACAGGACCTGGCTGTGATCCAGCCCAGGCAAGGTGACACCGATGCTAAGACTCTCCCCCTCCTCGGGCGTATTTACGCCTGCTCAAAACACGCTCCCCCGCGCGTCCGTTGAGTACCCCGATCGATACCCCGATCACCTGAGATAGCGACAGGCACACATAAACACAAGGCAGTTCAACGCTGCTAATACACCCACTCAAGGAGTCCGACCATCCTGCCGTGCAGGTGGCACTCCATAATAAAAATAAAATGCTGGAGAAAAACAGTGACTGATACCACCCATAATGCCGCGGCTGCGAGTGCTGAAAGCGGTCGTAGCAACAATGCCATGTGGTCTGGCCGGATGGCCTTTATCCTTGCCGCCAGCGGCTCTGCCGTTGGTCTGGGCAATATCTGGAAGTTCCCCTATATCACCGGTGAGAACGGCGGTGCTGCGTTTGTTCTGGTGTACCTGCTCTGTATCGCACTGGTCGGTCTGCCAATTATGGTGGCCGAAGTCGCGCTGGGCCGTGCCGGACGCAGCAGCCCGATTAACACCATGAAGGCGCTGACCCGTCGCGATGGCCAGTCCAGTAAATGGGTCTTCATCGGCTGGATGGGCATGGCCGCATCGTTCCTGATTCTGTCGTTCTATTCCGTTATCGGTGGCTGGTCACTGGCCTATGTCGGCAACGCCGCCAGCGGCACCTTTAACGGTGCCAGCAGCGAAGAGATCGGCGCACTGTTCGGCGGCCTGCTAAGCAGCCCGGGCACGCTGATGATGTGGCACAGTATTTTTATGGTGCTGGTAATCATGATCGTGGCCCGTGGCATCAGCTCAGGGATGGAAAAGGCGATCAACATCCTGATGCCCATTCTGTTCTTCCTGCTACTGGTCATGGTCGGCTACGCGATGTCGACCAGTGAATTTGGCAAAGGTTTCGACTTCCTGTTTAAACCCGATTTCTCCAAGCTGACCACAGACTCCGTACTGACGGCGCTGGGCCATGCCTTCTTCACTCTGTCACTGGGCATGGGCGTGATGATGGCGTATGGCTCGTTCCTGCCGAAAAACGTCTCCATCGTCAAAACAGCGGTGACTGTATCCATCGTAGATACCATTGTTGCCCTGGCAGCAGGCCTGGCCATCTTCCCACTGGTATTTGCTAATGGACTGGAACCCACCGCAGGCCCGGGCCTGATCTTCCAGACCCTGCCACTGGCCTTTGGCAAGATGGGCGGCGGCACGGTATTCGGTACTCTGTTCTTCGCATTGCTGCTGATAGCTGCGGTTACCTCAGCTATCTCCATGATGGAGCCCGTCGTTGAATGGCTGGAAGAGCAGAAAGGCATCTCTCGCCGGACCGGCGCGCTGATCGGCGGTATCTCGATCTGGATCCTGGGTATTGCGACCGTACTGTCATTCAATGAGTGGGCTGATTTCCACCCGCTGAACTTCCTGCCTGCCTTTGAAGGCAAAACCTTCTTCGATATCTTCGATTACCTGACGGCCAATATCATGATGCCGCTGGGCGGCCTGATGATCGTTGGCTACGTCGGCTGGGTGATGAAGCGTGAAACTCTGGAGAACGAACTGGTGCTGGATCGCGGCGCCTCATTCAACCTGCTGATGTTTGTCATGCGTTACGTTGCCCCGGCACTGGTGCTGGTGGTGTTCCTGTACAACCTGCTGTAACAGCCAAAGGCCCGCCTCAAGTGGCGGGCCCTGTGGTTGCCGTTGTCACCGGTGCTGCGAATGTCAGGCCATCACCGGGCCTGCTGTAAAGCAGGCAATTTTTAGGCCCCTGCCGGGGGCCTTTTTTCAGTACAGCACTGCCCCGCTAAATTATTTTTCTTCGCCAGCCAGCCATTCCCGCCGGTACTGGTTCGACAAACGTCGTATAACCTCAGCAGTCCTTTCTCCAGAACCTCGACAGATAAAGAACCTTCCCTTTCCGCATACTCACAGTATATCTCTGGACATTGCACTGGCCCCCTCCGCCAGATAAGGTGCGCCCCGTCAGCCCGCTATCCGCCGGTTGCACCCTATGGTCGGTTACCCCCGACAGTTATTCCAGACGATGGACGGCGCTGTGATCCAGCCTGTTGCGCACGTATTTTCCCCTGTCACCGTACAGGGATCGATGCCCTGTCCCCTGCCCTGAATCGCTGCCGGCGGCTAACCTTGCGCCATACTCAGAATCATGACAGTCCACTGTCAGCTGTATTTATCTGTCTGGAGTACTCTGGTGAGCGATACCACCCAACCCACTCAAACATCCGCTGCGGGCCGTGCAGGCAATCCGCTCTGGTCATCCCGTCTGGCGTTTATTCTGGCCGCTACCGGCTCCGCTGTCGGGCTGGGCAATATCTGGAAATTCCCCTATATCACCGGTGAAAACGGTGGTGGCGCTTTTGTGCTGGTTTACCTGCTGTGTATCGCCCTGGTCGGCTTACCGATTCTGATCGCGGAGGTGATGCTGGGCCGTCGAGGTCGCCAGAGCCCGATACAGACCATGGCTACTCTGGCCCGCCAGGATGGCCGCTCACCACGCTGGGCACTGCTCGGCTGGAGCGGCGTACTGGCTGGCTATCTGATCCTGTCGTTCTACGCCGTGATCGGTGGCTGGTCGATGGCATATGTGGCCAAAGCAGCCAGCGGCGACTTTGCGGGTGCCAGTAGTGATGCTATTGGCGCGATGTTCGGTGGCCTTCTCAGTAACCCGGCGACGCTAATGCTGTGGCACAGCTTGTTCATGTTGATCGTTATCGCCATTGTGGTACGCGGATTAAAATCAGGCATGGAGAAGGCAATAAACCTGCTGATGCCACTGCTGTTTCTGCTGTTACTGGTAATGGTGGGGTACGCGATGTCGACCGATGGCTTCGGCCAGGCGGTGACTTTCCTGTTCCAGCCAGACTTTTCCAAACTGACCACCGAAGCGGTACTGACCGCGCTGGGCCATGCGTTTTTCACCCTCAGTCTGGCCTCGGGTGCCATGATGGCCTACGGCTCTTTTCTGCCTAAAGGCTATTCACTGGTCAGCACGGCGGCCACCATTGCCATCGTCGATACGGTTGTCGCCTTGCTGGCAGGGCTGGCAATCTTTCCGCTGGTATTTGCCAACGGGCTGGAACCGGCCGCCGGGCCAGGGCTGATCTTCCAGACCCTGCCACTGGCCTTCAGCAATATGGCATTTGGCAGCCTGTTCGGCACGCTGTTTTTCGTCCTGTTGCTGGTTGCCGCCATCACCTCAGCCATCTCCATGCTGGAGCCCGCGGTCGAATGGCTGGAAGAAAAGAAAGGGATTGGCCGGTTGAAAGGTGCTTTGCTGGCGGGCGGCTCCGTCTGGTTACTGGGCATCACCACGGTGCTGTCGTTTAACCACTGGTCCGGGCTATACCCACTGGGGTTTTTACCGGTATTCGAAGGCAAAACTTTTTTTGATATCTTCGATTACCTGACCGCCAATATCATGCTACCGCTGGGCGGGCTGTTTATGGTGACTTACGCGGGCTGGTGCATGAAACCGCAGGCACTGGCTCAGGCGCTGGAACTGCACCCGGCAACACTGTTTAACGGCCTGCGTTTTGTGATGCGTTTTATCGCCCCACTGCTGGTGATTATCGTGTTTATCAATCAGCTGTTCTGAGCAGCTGCCTGAATAACGCCAGGCTCGCCGCTGTCACCAGCAGCGGGCCTGGCGTTATGACATTATCTCGTGCTGACAGCCTCAGGATGTAACGGGTGTTTTTTCAGTAATTCAGCAATCTGCTGCGCTGGTACAGGCTTACTATAAAAATACCCTTGCACCTGATCACAGCCCAGCGAGGCAAGGAAGTCCTGCTGTTCAGCGGTTTCAACCCCTTCAGTAACCACCTCGAAACCCAGGTTATGCGCCATCAGAATGATGGTCGACACCAGCACTTCATTGTCCCGGTTGCCGGGAACACCCTGCATAAAGCTGCGATCGATCTTAAGCTTATCGATGGGTAATCGAGTCAATAGGCTCAGACTGGAGAAACCGGTACCAAAGTCATCCATGGAGATGCTGACACCAATCCCGCGTAAACGGTGGATGCTGTCGACCACCTTATCCAGATCCTCAATCACACAACTTTCAGTAATCTCCAGATCCAGCAGGTCAGCCCTGATCTCGGCGACTCTCAGCGCCTGACGAACATCGGTGACCAGTTCGCGTTTATGCAACTGATGCGGCGACACATTTACCGACACCTGGGTTGCGGGCAGCCCTTGTTGTATCCAGGCATAAGCCTGACTGGCTGCAGCCTGCATCACCCAGGCACCAATATCACCAATCAGCCCCAGCTCTTCAGCCAGCGGAATAAAATCATCCGGCTCCACCCGGCCTAACACCGAGTCCTGCCAGCGCAACAGCGCTTCCACTCCAACGATGTGCCCATCGAGCAATGATAACTTAGGCTGATATTCCAGAAAAAATTCACCCTTACGTAAAGCAGTACGCAAGCGATTTTCCAAGCCGAGCCGCATCATTGACTTGTCATTCATCTCTGCCGAATAGAGCTGAAATCCATTACGCCCAGCCTGTTTGGCCCGGTACATCGCCGTATCGGCATTTTTCAGCAGGTCTTCCCGGTTATTACCGTCAGCCGGGTACACCGCACTGCCAATACTGGCGGTGACATAAAGCTGTGTTCCATCCACCATCAAGCTGTCAGCCAGCGCATCAAACACCCGCTGAGCCGTACGGTGTACTTCATCCAGATCATCCAGTTCGGTCAGCAACAGCACCAGCTCATCACCGCCCAGTCGAGCCACGGTATCGCCTTCACGAATGCAGGCTTGTAGCCGCCGTGCCACCTCACACAGCACTTTGTCGCCTACGGAGTGCCCCATGGAATCATTGATCCGCTTGAAGTTATCCAGATCCAGGAACATCACCGCCAGCTGAGCACTTTCACGATGCGCAGAAGCCAGCGCCACATCCAGCCGGTCCTGTAATAACTGGCGATTTGGCAAACGAGTCAGTGGATCGTAGTAGGCGAGGTTTTCAATGATCCGCTCAGATTTTTTACGCTCAGTAATATCACTGAAAATACCGGCATACAGAGTCCGGCCACTGTGAGATTCCCGCACCCGGGTAATCGTCAGCCATTCAGGGAAAATTTCACCATTTTTACGTCGGTTCCAGATCTCCCCCTGCCAGCTGCCCTGCCTGTTGATCTCTTCCCACATATGGGTATAGAAATCAGCCTCATGCTTACCCGAACTGATCAGGCTGGCTGACTGCCCCAACGCATCCGCTTCGCTATAGCCCGTCAGAATACTGAAAGCGGGGTTTATAGATTGAATAATCCCACTCTCATCGGTCACCATAATGCCGTCCATGGAGGCATCAATCAGCGCCTGAGCCATATGCAAGCTCTGCTCTGTTGCTTGCAGATCAGCCGCTCGACTGGCCAGCGCATCGCGCAACCGGCGTACATAAGTATGCTCGATGTTAGCCAGAATATCGGCGAAGGAGATCAAACCACGCAAACTGCCATCAGCCCCGTCAACCCCCAGGTGGCGGATCTGACGGCGTTCCATTAAGGCACGGGCCGCCAGCAGGCTCATGCCTTCAGGCACTGTAATCAACGGGGAACTCATCACCTGCCCTACCTGAACCTGCATCTGCTGCAAAGCAATCAGGCGTACCAGGTCACGTTCGGTAATCAGCCCCACCGGGGCCCCCTGCTCCGTCACCACCAGCGAGTCAGCATGGCGAGCCCGCATCAGTGCCACCGCCTCATCTAACGAGCGATCTACATCCAGTTGCGGCGGCATACCACCCGACAGAATAGTATTAACCTCAGTCATATTGAGGAAATACTCCGCATCCTGGCGCGTTACCACATCACTCTGGGACAGGATTCCGAACAGGTCTCCCTGATCATTCACAACCACCAGGTGGCGAATACCCAGGCTTTTAAACTCCAGCGCCGCTTCATCCAGCGTCAGCGAACAGGAAACCGTAATCAGGTGGGGGCTCATCAGCTCGCCAATCGGCCGCTGGATCTCGCTATTGAGGTTGTAATCAAGCTGGAGTGAATCCGCTTCGGTCCAGATACCAACAGGCCTGCGTCCAGACATCACCACCACTGAACTGCAGTGGCGCGCATGCATCAGCTGAGTCGCCTCCAGCAGACTTAAACCGGGCCCGCAGGTAACCACCTCACGCTCGACAGCGTGAACGATAGATTTTTGACAAAAACCATCAACCAACTTGGACTCTGAATTCATTTAGCTGAACCTTATGACTGGACCAATCTGTTTTTATTCTGTTATCAGTACCGACCCTAAAAAATATCAGAGGGATTCAGGGCCATTGACTGTTAAGCCCTGGCTGCCACCTTCCAAAGAGTTCGTCCAGTTTCTCCCCCGGAGCGTGGCATAAATGTCTTGGTCCTTATTAACACATACGCACTCAAAAACAGTCAACACATCCTTTTATCCGACAGTACGGACGGATGAATTCAACTCGTTTCAAGGCTTACGGGTGCGCAATACAACAAACTTTCGATTACTGGCCACCACCTCACAGTTACCAAACAATTTTTTCAACTGTATATGATAGCCAAGATGACGATTGCCAATGACCCAAAGGTCACCTCCACGGCGTAACACACGTTTTGATTCCTGAAACATCTGCCGGGCAATAAAATCACCCACTACATGTTGCTGATGGAAGGGCGGGTTATTCAGAATCAGATCCGCGCTGTCCGGCGCTATTCCACTGAGACAATCAGTCGCCTGAAAATCAGCCTGACGACTGTCACCAAAAGCCGCCTGAAAATTCAGCCGGGCACTGTCAACGGCCATAAAGGATTCGTCAACAAACGTCAGCCGGGCGGCTGGATTCTTTTCTGCCGCGATCAGACCAACCACACCATTACCGCAACCCAGATCGATAATATCTCGTTCAGCTAACGACTCGGGCAGATGCTGGAGGAAAAACCGGCTGCCAATATCCAGACTGTCACGAGAGAAGACACCCGCATGGTTCTTAATTTGATAGGCAGTGCCTTCCAGCGGCCAGCTGGAAGGATATTTATCCTGGGCCGGAGTCAGTGCATTATCCAGCTGGCTGAAAATAAGCCGGGCTTTCTTTTTCGCCAGCGAGGTTGACGTGGGGCCAATGTTTTTTTCAAACAGTTTCAGGGTTGAAGTGTGGATATTCTTCGCCATCGCCCCGGCGATTACCCGACTGCCCTCATGCAGGTGCGGCCGCAAACGCGCCAGCTGGTCTTCCAGCATGGCCAGACTTTTCGGTATTTTGATCAGCACCAGATCAAATACACCTTGAGGCTCCGTCAGGCTATCGAGCAAGGTCACAACCTCTGCTGCAACACCGTTCTCTTTCAGGTTATTCAGTAGCCCCCGGTGCGCCAGCCAGGAGTCACTGATCATAACCGGCTGCAGAGGATGCAGGGCAACACTGAGTGCGCCGAACTGATCATTGATGATAAGTACGCGGGGGTTGCCCGACAGCAGATCATCCTCAGCCAGCTGGTTTAGCAGATACTCATCCGCCGCATCCCAGGCGCGCAGGGTTTCACGGGAACGAACAGGGTAACGGTGCAGCGGGAATTCACCTTGCGGAGCAATCAGAGTATCCATCGGCCTCACATCAGTCGATCATCAAAACCGGCAGTTTATCACTCCCCTCCTAGCCCTGCTGCATGGAATACGAAGCAGGCCTTCAAGGCCGATACATATCTGCAATGTTTCACGCTCAGATCGACTATTGACCACTTCAAACAGACACAACTGTTCGAGTAAGATTGAGCCGGTGGCGTTGTCGCCAACAGGATGTAAATAAATGGCAAGGTATCTGGATTGATGCCTTGCGGCCAGGCTGAACGCCTGATTTTTCTGCACCCAGGCTCAGGACTGTAGCCGCACGGTGCCGCTGTCGGACGGTCTACTCTGATGCTACAACACGCCACATGGCCGCCACGCCGGGCTCAAGTCAAACACTGCAAGCTACTCTCCATATCTGTACTGATCACACTATCCCTCACCATTATGGTCAGCCTGAGTCAGCGCTTACACAACCAGCAGTTGCAACTGACACAAGCCAGCCAGATGGTGGCCCATGGCCTGACTCGCACCCTGGAAAACACCGAAACCATCCTGCTGTCACTGGCCGAAGCGCTCGACTCTTCAGCTATACCCGATCTGGAGCGGCTGCAACAGCGCATGTACCACGCAGTACGCTTCAGTAATCAGATAGCACGCATTGTACTCATCAACGAACAGCATAATATTATCCTCGACAGCGAACATAACCGACTGGCAGGAAAATCCATACCCGCGATCGAGCCGGAAGACTCAGTGCCGCACAATGCGGGCATGCAGATCGGTGGGAAGCTACCCTCGCTGCTCGTCGAGCCCAGATCATCAGGCCCACTAATTTCAATGCACCTGCATATCCCGGCCCCCCAGGGTGAGCAGCACTATACGTTGCTGCTGGCCTTTAATGCCCAGTCAATTATTGAACTCTATGAATCCTCACCAACCTCGATGGCGGGCCGTTACGCGCTTATCCGCAGCGATGGTGCTGTACTGATCAACCGTACCGCAGAAACACAGTGGCCCACGCAGGTACAACAGCTCTATTCCAGTGAAAATGACTCGCTGCTATTACGACAATGGTCCGGCCCGGTCCCGACACAGCTGAGCCATATTCAGCTCTCTGATCGCTACCCCCTCGCCGTGGTTCGCAACCTGGACTATCCCTGTAGTCTGTCAGGCTGGATACAACAGAACCGATGGCTGGTCGGCTTACTCCTGCTCAGCCTGGTAATGGCTGTCATTGCCTCCCTGCGACAACGCAACGCCACTACGGATAATAGTGACCAGGTTCTGGCTGACAGTATCTATCAGTGGCCTCAGCCGCTATTGCTTCTGGATAGCGAGCTGGCTATCCAGTACAGCAATGCCATGACACAGCAACACTGGCCACAACTGTGCCCTGGCCAGAAACTCCAGCCCTGTAACAACCAGGGCGAACCCATATTAGCGCAGCAACTACTGACCAGCCTGGCCAGTGACGGTCAGTGGCTCGGGGCGCTGCAGCTGGCCAGCGACACCCACTCACCCACTCAGAATACTGCAACGCAGATTAGCAGCCTGATCTATTCACCAAAGGATGACAGCAATGGCCGCCAGCACCTTATTGTGCTGCCCGCGCTTGAGTCCAGCCCCGCGCTAGCCCCCGGCTACGGCTAAAGATTCGACCAGCAAGGTAATCAAAACATGCTACATTTACCCACCTTGGACTGATCAGCTGGCATAGCAAGGTAGCAATGGAATTCATCTGGATACTGTTCGCATTTATCTGTGGACTGGGGGCGAAAATACTCGCCCTGCCACCCCTTATCGGCTTTCTGTGTGCCGGTTTTATTCTCAATTACCTCGGGGTTGAGCCCGCCACAAACCTTGATACCCTGGCCGACCTGGGCATCACCCTGATGCTATTTACCATCGGCCTCAAGCTCAATGTGCGTGATCTGCTCAAACCGGAAGTCTGGGCCAGCAGCCTGGGCCACATGGGCGTATGGGTCGCCGTCATCGCCAGCGGTATGCTTCTGCTGACCACCCTTAGCGTCCCCTGGTTCAGTGAACTGGACCTGCAAAGCGCGGCAGTACTGGCGTTTGCGCTAAGTTTCAGCAGCACTGTCTGTATCGTCAAATTGCTGGAGGAAACCGGCGAATCCAAAACCCGCCACGGCCGCCTGGCCATCGGGGTACTGGTTATGCAGGATATCGTCGCGGTGCTGTTTCTGGTAGTTAGTACCGGCAAGGTGCCCTCTCTCTGGGCTACCGCACTACTGGGACTCTATTGGGTACGCCCCTTGCTGGACCGGCTGCTGGATAAAGCTGGCCATGGCGAGCTGTTGCCACTGACCGGCTTTTTCCTCGCGCTGGGCAGCTATGAGCTGTTCAGCCTGGTGGGGATCAAAGGTGACCTGGGCGCTCTGATCTGCGGTATGCTGCTGGCCAGTAGCCCGAAAGCCAACGAGCTGAATAAGGCGCTGCTGAGTTTCAAAGACATCTTCCTGATCGGCTTTTTCCTCTCCATCGGCTTTACCGCCCTGCCCGACCTGTCGATGATCATCATTGCCGTCCTGCTGGCAATACTGATACCGGTAAAATTCGGGATGTTTTTCCTGATGTTCTGTGGGCTACGCCTGCGCGGTCGCACCGCCTACCTATCAGCACTGGCACTGGCCAACTTCAGTGAATTTGGCCTGATCGTCGCTGCTATCAGCACCGATGCTGGCTGGCTCAGCAACGAGTGGCTGGTGATTATCGCCCTTGCCGTATCGGTCTCGTTCATCATTACCAGCGTACTCTACCGTAGCGCCCACACTCTCTATCTCTTCTATAAAACCATCGTACGCCGTTTTGAGCGAGGCCAGCGGCTGGTTGAAGACATTGTCCACCAGCCCCAGGGCGCTCGCATGCTGATTGTTGGCCTGGGTCGGGTAGGGAAAGGCGCACTGCATACCCTGACTGAGCTTCGCGGTGAACAGGTATGGGGAATGGACTCTGACCGCATCCGGGTGTCCAAAATGCAGGACGAAGGTAAACAGGTATTCTTCGGCGACGGCGAAGATGCCGACCTCTGGGAGTCCATGGACACCTCAAGCGTCCGACTGGTGATGCTGGCAATGCCGTCACTGGAAGACATGGAAAACATCACCCTGCAGCTACGTACTGCAAATTATCAGGGTGAAATCGCTGCAATTGCTCGCTATGAAGATGAGTATGACAAACTTCTGGCCGTGGGTGTCGACCATGTATTCAACTTCTATACCGAGGCCGGTACCGGCTTTGCAGAAGAGAGCCTGCAGATCGTCGACGGTGTGCCTATTCACCTGGCACCACTCAATCCGGGCCAGCCCGGATAACGACGAATAGAGACTATCTATCCCCTTTCCAGCCGGGTAAAGTCCGGCTGGAAAATTACTCACAGATGCCTGATATCAGGCTTATACTCAGCCCGGTATCCCGGACACTCAACGCCATGCAAATAGAAAAAATACAGAACCAGCTTCAGACCCTGCGTAATAACAAATTGTTCGAATCTACCGTCATCGCTGTCATCCTGTTTTCAGCCCTGGTGATCGGTGCCAAAACCTACGCTATGCCACCCTCACTATTCAACCTGATTGGTATACTGGACGTCGCCATTACGCTGTTTTTTCTGGCTGAGCTGAGTATTCGTTTTATCGGCGACACTGAGCGAAACCGGTTCTTCCACAAGGGCTGGAACCTGTTCGATACACTGATCGTGGCAATCAGCCTGCTCCCAATTGAAGACAGTGAACTAGCTCTGGTAGGGCGGTTGATCCGTATTTTTCGCGTACTGCGGATGGTCTCAGTGGTGCCTGAATTACGCATTCTGCTCAATTCACTGCTCAAAGCATTGCCCCAGCTGGGTTATGTCATCCTGCTGATGTTTATCATCTTCTATATCTATGCCGCCGTCGGGGCCACCTTCTTTGCCTCTATTAACACTGAACTGTGGGGTGATATATCGATCGCTATGCTGACCCTGTTCAGGGTAATGACGTTTGAGGACTGGACCGATGTCATGTACGAAACCATGGCCGTATATCCCTTCAGCTGGCTGTATTACCTGACTTTCATCTTCCTCACCACTTTCGCCTTCCTCAATATGGTAATCGGTATTGTGGTTAACGTGATGGAAAATGAGCATGCAGATGCCAAAGCCGCCCAGGCCGAGGCCGACGGCCAGCTAACCCTGGATGATCTGTCCCGTCAGATCAGTGAGCTTAAAGCGCTCGTACAGGCACAGCAGCAACCACAACAAGAAAAAGTCGAACATTAAGCCCTGAAACAGAAAAACCGCCCACGGCGGTTTTTCTGTTCATGATCACACCTCTGGCAGCAAATCAGTCGCTGTAATACACCCCTTCAATCAATTCGACATGCTCAGTATCCCCGAAGAATACCATCGACCAGGCTTCGCTTTTGAACGGCGCGGTACGGTTCTCTCGGCTATAGACCTGCAGCGTGTTGTAGATAAAGCGACGATCCATCTCATCCAGGTCGACACTGACTTCCACCACCAGCGGGTTGTACTGAGTGCCACCAAAGGCACAGCGGAAAGAACGACCACGGTACAGACCGTACAATAGCTTGTAGACTGAGCGACTCTTATCTTCATCAAACAGCTGCAGGCTTTTACATACCCGACTGGACAGCTCCGCCAGCAATACCGGATTCGCATCCAGCGCCAGCTGGGTCATCACCTCGCCATATATCTTAAAGCGGTCGTGTTCATCCAGAATTTGCGCTTTGAGCTTACCCACCACAAAATCACGATAGAAATCAGCGATGCCCGTGATATCGCCTTCATGGCCCACTGTTTCAGGCTCTGCTACCCGACGGGTGCTGAAGTACGTTTCGATCTCGTCATCGTTGCAGCCAATGATAAAGTCCAGGCTTTCTGACTCACGCAGTACAATCAATCCCTGCTCTTCAGCATAAAGGCAAACATCTTTAAACGATGGAAAGCCATACTCTTTATAATCAAAGTCAGACTTCAGGTTTTTCATCATCGCCGCCACCCGTGCGCCCAGCACCTGGTGACCATTGCTCTCCACAACCCGTGCCGCTTCAATTAACAGTGATAACAATTCATCACTGGCATTCTCATCGGAGGTTTCGGCTGAGTAGTCACTGGAGTTGCCGGTTTTTACTTCGGCTTTAGCCACCTGAATAGCGCGGCTCTGCTCCGACAACGTGCCATGGTAATAAAAGCGGTCGCAGGCACTGGTATAGAACTCTTTGGTCGCATCTTTGGTGCCACCAATCCCAATCACGTTTTTACCAATTTCACGTAACTTATTGAATAAAGGGACGAAATCACGATCATCAGCAACCACTGCAAAGGTATCAATGGTTGGGTTGGTATAAGCAACCGAGAGTGCCTCAATAATAAGCCTGATATCAGATGAGTTTTTATAACTATTTATATACCGTACATCTTCATGCTGAATCAGGTTATTCTGCAGCATTGATCGAATCGCTTGTTTTTTCCCGTCGCTCACTGGAATTTTATAAATATCACCGAATGATCGCCTGATAACAATCCGCCCATGCTCTGTAAGTTTTTTCAAATCATAACTAAGATCAAGTGGCTGACCAAATTCCAGACAAAATCCGGCAAAATTCTCTAAATCAATAAAAAGCGCTATCTGTTCCCTTGAATCCATATAAATATAAACCTTTTTATGTGCCATAAAGACTGAGTCAATATTGCCGCTTTTCACTTCAATTCTAAGCGGTATTTTCCGCACCCGGATTTCACTGAGCATGTAGCTTTAACAGCGATAACCGCAAGTCAGAGCTCCCATCTATACGCTCGAAAAATCATGGCCAGAGCGTTATAGACTACCCGCTTTACCAGCCAGATGTAACCCTCCTGCAGATTAACAATCGCTCATAATTCATGGCCATAGAGACAGTACAATCAATAACATAGCGCCGCATTTCTCCGCCTGTTCGACAACTAAAATCAACCGGACAAAAAGCATAGCCAGGATTCGCTGATAAACTGCTAAATGCCACTGAAATTCTGGAGCAGATAATGAAGCGAGCCCCCCTCACCTATTTCACTTTTCTTATACTGTGCAGCCCCCTCGTCTGCGCGCAGAGCTGGCAGGCACCGTTGCTACAGGACCATCCAATGGTCGGGCGAATTTATGATCTGAACCAGCAACGCGTCATCAGCGAAGCAGAACTGATAAACCAGCTCCGCCTCACCACGCTTATTTTGATTGGTGAGAAACATGATAATAATGATCATCACCAACTCGAAGCCCGGTTGATAAAGGCCCTGACTCGGGGCCTGAATAAGCCCGCCATTGTTTTTGAAATGCTGACAGACAAACAACAGCCGCAGCTGGATACTCTTTCCGCTAATGAGTCCCTCAGCCGCATGAAAACCAGGCTGCAGTGGGAGCAGCAAAGCTGGCCCTGGCCTGATTATGGCCCGCTATTTCAGCTAACCCGGCAGAACATGGCACCACTGATTGGCGGGAATATCAGCCGCCAGACAATCAGAGCGATCTACAAACGAGAACCCAATGCACTGAGTGATGGCCGCTTTTCCACTCTGGCGACTATCGCCGATAATGTCCGCCAGCAGGTTCACAGCGAAATTTACCGCAACCATTGTGAGCTGATGCCCCGCGATACCCTCAAACCCATGGTCAATGTACAGCTGGCACGCGATGCCAGCATGGCCAGCGCCATGCTGGATAACCGCACTGACCAGGGCGCAGTGCTGATAGCCGGTGGCTTTCATGTGCGTAAAGACCTCAGCGTGCCGCTGCACCTTACTGCCAGACAACCAAGTATGAGTCAGGCGGTGGTATTGCTTGCCGAGGTTCAACCCGGAAAAACCAGCCCGGCGGATTACAGCAATAAACAGCAGGCCGACTACCTGTGGCTGACACCGAAGCAGAATGACATCGATTACTGTGCACAAATGCGGGCGCAGATGGAGCAAAAGGCAGCGAAACGCAGCTGAGCCCCTCCCCTGGCAGGCGTAAATACGCGATACTTGGCAGCTATCACTGGAACTACATGGAAAACCCGATGCCCTGGCTACAAATCAAGATTGAGATCACCCCAGAAAGGTCTGAACAGTACGAAGACATCCTGCTGGCCGCTGGCTGCGCAGCCGTCACCTTCGAAGACACCAAAGATCATCCCATCTTTGAGCCAGAGCTGGGCACCACCCCATTGTGGAGCCATACCACGATTACCGGCCTGTTTGATGCCAGTTATGATCTGCAGAAAACTCGGAAACTTATTGAGCAGTCCCATCAGCAGCTGTTTGCTGACAGCCCGATGCCCAGCGTAAAAGCCGAAATCCTCGAAGATAAAGACTGGGAGCGAGCCTGGATGGAAAACTACCATCCCATGCAGTTCGGCAACCGCCTCTGGGTATGCCCCAGCTGGCGAGAAGCGCCAGACCCTGATGCTGTGAACCTGATGCTGGACCCAGGACTGGCCTTCGGTACCGGTACCCATCCCACCACGGCATTGTGTCTGAACTGGCTTGATGGTGAAGTACTGGACGGCAAACAGGTGGTCGATTTTGGCTGCGGTTCTGGCATTCTGGGTATTGCCGCGCTGCTGCTGGGCGCTGAGCATGTCACCGCCATTGATATCGATGTTCAGGCCTTGCAGGCCACACGGGATAACCTGCAGCGCAACAAGCTGGCAGACAGCCGACTCGACGCATGGCTGCCGGAAAACGCCCCGGCCGTCGAAGTTGACTACCTGGTCGCCAACATCCTGGCCGGCCCACTGATCGAACTGGCCCCAATTATTGCCAGCCACCTCAAAACAGGCGGCCGACTGGCACTGTCCGGGCTGCTTTCCAATCAGGCGCAGGACATCGTTGATACCTACAGCGCGTGGTTCGAACTTGAGCCGGTGGTGGAAAAAGACGACTGGATCCGGGTAACCGGCACCAAACGCTAATCAGCTTTTCAGCCCAGAAACAAAAGGATAACGGATGGCACGCACCATCATCACAGAATGCCCTGCCTGCTTTACCCGGTTCAAGGTAACGCCAGGCCAGTTGCAGCTTGCAGCGGGCAAAGTTCGCTGTGGTGCCTGCCTGCTGGTATTCAAAGCAGGAGAGCCTGCTGACAAAAACACCAGCATTGCCCCCTACAATCCTGAGCCGAATATCGATTTCGGCGATCTTGACCTGGAGCTGGACACCACACCTGCACGAAAAAAAGCCCCCGCAACAGCGGCACCAGCCAAGCCTGCCCGTGGCGCTATCCAGCCCGGTAAACGAAAACAGGCGCCCCCCGCCGCACGACAAGGGGCACAGTCAACAGCAGACAAACAGGCGCTGACCAAAAAGATAGCGGCACAAAAAGCCGAGCAAAAAGCCGCGATCGCCCGCCAGGTTGCCTCTATCGAAGCGACCCGTTCAGCACCCGAAAAACCAGAGAAGCCACGCCAGCGCAACCGTACCCGTCAGGCTCAGGCTCAGGCTCAGGCTCAGGCTCAGGCTCAGGCTAAACAGCAGCCTGTGCGCAAAGCCCCAGTAACACAAACCCGCCCTGTTGCTCCCCCGGACGACCACTGCGCCAACCCGCTACTGGATGCACTCGGCGTTGAGGCCATTCAACTGCACCCACCCACGCCACCCGCACAACCACTGCGCACCACCGGCTGGACCCTGGCGGCACTGATGGCTCTGGTGCTACTGATTGGCCAATACGGCTGGTTTGAACGTAACACTCTGGCCTGGCAGGCCCCCTGGCACAGCCTCTATCGGCAGGCCTGTGCTGCACTGAATTGCCAGCTCCCCACACGCCAGTCCATCACCCAGATCCGCAGCCAGCAAATGCTGGTGCAGGATCACCCCGACTACCAGGACGCCCTGCAAATCCAGCTGCTGCTGGAAAACGCTGCCCCTTTCGACCAGCCATGGCCTGCACTGGGGTTAAGTTTCACTGACCTCAAGGGTCGCACCGTTGCCCAGAGGCGTTTCCAACCTGTTGATTACCTTGATTTAAAATCAGCTGATCCCTTGACAATGCCAACAGGACAACCGGTACAGATCCGACTGGAGATTATGCAGCCAGGCGTGCGCGCCGTTAGCTATGCCCTGTCGATTGTCAAGCCCGACAATGGCAAATAATGGTTAAAAAAGCAGCAAACCCCCCTTGGACAGCGTGGTCCTAATCGGTATCATTGCTCCCCTTCCTGAATGAGTACTTTGAACGCGACCTGAGAGTTGCGCAGAGATTCTTTTACCCAAATTTAGGTGCAGTATGTTTCAGATCGGCCCCTACTCCATTGATAGTCAGGTCATTCTGGCGCCAATGGCAGGCGTCACAGATCAGCCATTTCGCAACCTCTGTCGTCAGCTTGGTGCTGGCCTGGTGGTGTCGGAAATGGTGACGGCGGACACCCGCCTGTGGAACACACGCAAGTCCAGCCTTCGCCTTAACCATCAAGGCGAAGCGGAACCCAGATCTGTACAGATTGCGGGCGGCGACCCGCACATGATGGCAGATGCCGCACGGATGAATGCCGAACGCGGCGCCCAGATTATCGACATTAATATGGGTTGCCCGGCAAAAAAAGTGTGTAACAAAGCAGCCGGGTCCGCCCTGCTGAAAGACGAAGCGCTGGTAGCAGAAATTTTGCACAGCGTGGTGGCGGCCGTAACGCTGCCCGTCACACTGAAAATCCGCACGGGCTGGGACCTTGAGCACAAGAACGGGGTCACAATTGCACGGATCGCAGAAGATGCAGGTATAAAAGCGCTGGCCGTACATGGCCGTACCCGCAGCTGTGGATACAAAGGTGAGGTCGAATACGACACCATCCGGCGGATCAAAAAGGCTATTAATATTCCGGTATTTGCCAACGGCGATATCACCACTGCAGCCAAAGCCCGTGACGTCCTGGACTACACTGGTGCTGACGCAGTCATGATTGGTCGTGGTGCCCAGGGACGCCCCTGGATCTTCCGCGAAATTGAGCACTATCTGCGTACAGGTGAGTTACTCCCGGAGCCCGAACTGGCTCAGATCAGGGGGGTACTGCAGGACCACTTGCGTGCTTTGCACGCATTTTATGGGGAGCACATGGGGGTTCGTATCGCCCGCAAACATGTGGGTTGGTATCTGCAGTCCCAGCCGCAAGGCAGCGCCTTTCGGCAACTGTTCAATCAACTTGAATCGGCAGTAGATCAGGTTGAGGCGATCGACGGCTATTTCAGCACGTTGCATCGCGTCGCCTGACAGAGATTGGATATAAAAACACCGTGGATCAGAAAGATATCAATACATCAGCCCTCACGCACGGGCTGAACTCAGCAGGCACACCAACGCAGACTCTGCGTGACAGCGTCAACCAGTCACTGGCCAACTACTTCCAACAGCTGGATGGCCAGCCCGTGACCGACGTCTATCAGATGGTGCTGTCCGAAATAGAAGCGCCGCTGTTTGAATCTGTCATGGCATATACCAAAGACAATCAGACAAAAGCATCGCAACTGCTTGGCCTGAACCGCGGCACACTGCGCAAGAAATTGAAGCAGTACGGCCTGCTCTAAGAGCCACCGACCCAGACCTGCGCGGGAGCGACAGATACGGTCGCACCGCCAGGTGCGGCCGTTTTTTTTTGCCCGCTGCACACCCTGCCGCGGGCTATGTTTTTATCCTGTTAATCGGAATCACCAACGATGGCTAACAACACGACTGCGATCCGCCGCGCGCTGATCAGCGTTTCAGACAAAACCGGTATCGTCGAGTTCGCTCAGGCGCTGAGCGCTGAAGGTGTAGAGATCCTCTCCACCGGCGGTACTTACAAACTGCTGAAAGACAACAGCATCCCGGCGGTAGAAGTCTCTGACTACACCGGCTTCCCGGAGATGATGGACGGTCGCGTTAAAACGCTGCACCCGAAAGTACACGGTGGTATCCTGGGCCGTCGCGGCACCGATGACGCCATCATGGGCGAACACGGCATCAACCCGATCGACATGGTCGTGGTAAACCTGTACCCATTTGCAGAAACCATTGCTCGCCCGGATTGTGATCTGCCAATGGCGATCGAAAACATCGATATCGGTGGCCCGACCATGGTGCGCTCCGCAGCGAAAAACCACAAAGACGTGGCCATCGTTGTGAACGCCTCTGATTACGACACCATCCTGGCTGAGCTGAAAGACAACGGCGGCCTGGCACACAGCACCCGTTTCGATCTGGCGGTTAAAGCGTTTGAGCACACCGCTGCCTACGACGGCATGATCGCCAACTTCCTCGGCGCTATTGTTGAAGGCGAAGAAGACACTGCTGCTGACTTCCCACGTACCTTCAACACCCAGTTCGTTAAAGCCCAGGATATGCGTTACGGCGAGAACCCGCACCAGCGTGCAGCATTTTACGTTGAAGCCAACCCGGCTGAAGCCTGCGTTGCTACAGCGCGCCAGCTGCAGGGCAAAGCCCTGTCCTTCAACAACGTTGCCGACACCGACGCCGCGCTGGAATGTGTAAAACCCTTCAAAGAGCCTGCCTGTGTTATCGTCAAGCACGCTAACCCATGTGGCGTAGCGATCGGCGAGAATATTCTGGACGCCTACCAGCGCGCATTCCAGACCGATCCGACCTCAGCATTCGGCGGCATCATCGCCTTCAACCGTGAGCTGGACGGCGCAACCGCCTCTGCCATCGTTGAACGTCAGTTTGTTGAAGTAATCATCGCGCCAAGCGTCACTCAGGAAGCCTCCAATATTGTGGCGGCCAAGCCAAACGTTCGCCTGCTGTCCTGCGGCGAATGGGCTGAAGAGCGCAGCCAGCGTTTCGACTACAAGCGCGTGAACGGCGGCCTGCTGGTACAGGATCAGGATCTGGGCATGGTAGACGCTGCGGCACTGAAAGTTGTCTCCAAGCGCGTACCGACTGAACAGGAAATCCGTGATCTGCTGTTCTGCTGGGAAGTGGCCAAGTTCGTTAAATCCAACGCCATCGTCTACGCCAAAAACGGCCAGACTGTCGGCATCGGCGCAGGCCAGATGAGCCGTGTGTACTCTGCTAAAATCGCTGGCATCAAAGCCGCTGACGAAGGCCTGGTAGTACCGGGTTCCGTCATGGCATCCGACGCCTTCTTCCCGTTCCGCGACGGCATCGACGCTGCAGGCGCAGCCGGTATTGAAGCGATCATCCAGCCAGGCGGCTCTATGCGCGATCAGGAAGTGATCGATGCAGCAGACGAGCACGGCATGGCCATGGTCTTCACCGGTATGCGTCACTTCCGCCACTAAGCGGACAGCCCAACGGTTTAAACGCTGTCCGGTGGCTGCACTCACCGGGTGGCGTTTCTATTCAAGGATACAAAGATGAATATTCTGGTTATTGGTTCCGGCGGCCGCGAACACGCGCTGGCATGGACCGCAGCAAAAGACGACAACGTAAACAACGTATTCGTCGCCCCAGGTAACGCCGCCACCGCACAGGAAAACAAACTGTCCAACGTCGCAATCGACGTAATGGATCAGGATGCGCTGGTTGCTTTCGCCAAAGAAAACGACATCGCCCTGACCATCGTAGGCCCTGAAGCGCCACTGGTTGCCGGTATCGTCAACCGCTTCCAGCGTGAAGGCCTGGCTATCTTCGGCCCGACCGAAGGCGCAGCCCAGCTGGAAGGCTCCAAAGCCTTCACCAAAGACTTCCTCGATCGTCACAACATCCCGACCGCCTGGTACGCCAACTTCACCGAAATCGAGCCTGCCCTGGCTTACGTTCGTGAAAAAGGCGCGCCAATCGTGGTGAAAGCTGACGGCCTGGCCGCCGGTAAAGGCGTGATCGTCGCGATGACCCTGACCGAAGCCGAAGATGCCATCAAAGACATGCTGGCAGGCAACGCTTTCGGTGATGCGGGCAGCCGCGTCGTCATCGAAGAGTTCCTGGCCGGCGAAGAAGCCTCCTACATCGTGATGGTTGATGGCGACAACGTACTGTCCATGGCGACCAGCCAGGATCACAAACGTGTTGGCAACGGCGACACCGGCCTCAACACCGGCGGCATGGGTGCTTACTCCCCTGCACCGGTGGTAACCGCCGAGCTGGACCAGCGCATCATGGACGAAGTGATCATGCCGACTGTCCGTGGCATGAAAGCAGAAGGTAACGAATACAGCGGTTTTCTCTACGCAGGTCTGATGATCGGCGCGGATGGCATTCCGAAGGTAATCGAATACAACTGCCGTTTCGGTGATCCAGAAACCCAGCCGATCATGCTGCGTCTGAAATCTTCACTGGTTGAGCTGATTCAGGCCGCGCTGGACAAAAAACTGGACCAGACCTCCATCGAATGGGACAGCCGCAAGGCCGTTGGTGTTGTGATGGCAGCCGGTGGCTACCCAGGTGATTACGGCAAAGGGGATGTAATCAGCTTCCCGGCCGTCGAACCAGAAGGCACTAAAATCTTCCATGCTGGCACCGCGCTGGATGCCGATGGCAACGTGACCACCGCCGGTGGCCGCGTACTGTGCGTAACCGCCCTGGGTGATACCGTCACCGAAGCCCAGCAGCGTGCCTACGCCCTGCTTAACGAAACCAGCTGGAACGGCGCCTACTTCCGCACCGATATCGCCTACCGCGCTATCGCTCGCGAAAACGGCTAACGCCCACTGTATTACCAAACGCCCGCCCGGCTTTGCCGCGCGGGCGTTTTTGATCGGATGGAATTAGCCCCTTTGCACTAAACTAAGGGGCTAATACCAGTGGGCTAACTTTCTAGCAGAACTTCTTCTAGCAGAGTTTCTTCTAACAGTGCTTTCTCAGTCAGAGTTTCCTCTGCCACTTTGAAGTAGGGCTTATCCTCAAAGTAAATATTATGTTTCTGGAACTGCTCTGCAATACCCGTGTTGACCTCACCCCGGGTTGCCGCCCACTTAATAATTTCCTTCGCGTCATAACGCATCTTGTACTGAAAAACGTTGTCCTTCAGGCCAAACAGAATAAACCATTTGAAGTCGACATTATCATGTGCGTGGCAGACATCCTCAACAAGCCTGGCTGCCAGCTTCAACTTCTCGGCATCATTGCGAGTGGATAGATGTATGTACGAATCAATACGAAGCGACCTGGTATTCCCCGTTACATTAACGATGGTCGACTCAGCAAGGTTTGAGTTGGGCACTACAGTTTGATAATGGTCATCGTGGCCGCCGGAAAAACGGGTGTAACGTACACCAATACTTTCCACCGTAACCATTTTTCCATTATAGATCAGGTAATCACCCACTTTAAAAGACTTGGACATCACAATGGCTATGCCACCAATAATATCACTGAGCGTATCTTTTGAAGCCATAGCCAGCGCTAAACCACCAATACCCAAACCCGCCACAATCACACCAATATCAAAGCCAATAATACTCAGTAAAGAAATAGTGGCTACTGTCCAGATAATTCCGCTGATAAAGCTCCCGAGTAATGGTAACAGTACTGATGTTTTATTCAGTGATCTCTTACGTGCGATCACCTTGTTCAAAATCAGAGTCAGCAGACTTGCCCCCAGTACGATTGAGAACAGCTTTACCAGCAAAGAAACGATGGCAATTTTTCTAAGCTCAGCAACTTCACTTTTTCGCAGGCCAATCTGCCCTTGCTGAAAAGACAGACCGTTACTGTCCGAGCTCATAGCCTGGTCAGTTATCACAGTGGTCGACACGCCGGGATCATTCCCTACCATATGATGAATTTTTCGCTGAAGCGTACCTTCAATCATAGCCAGGTGACTCAGCTGACGCTGGTACTCAAGCACTTCTTTTTCCACGCCAGAGTCAGCAAGCCGTTGGTTAAAAACCTCTTGCCATTTTTCCAGAGCAATAATCTCAGTGTCGTACCTGAATATTTGCTCAACAGCTTTTTCAATGGCAGCAGCAACCTGGCTCTGAACAATAGGTTCCGGCTTGGCAAAATACTTACCTGACTTTTGCTTGAACTTCTCCAGCAATTCATCACTTTTCTCAGGCATTAATCCTGCCTGTATCTTCGCCCACTGCTCTTCTTTGGATATTTTCAACTGCTGGATATGTGCCTGAGTAGCAGATAAGAGTGCCTGAATCACAGGCACTTCACCTTCGGAGCTTTTTATTAGTTGTTCAATCTGAAGCTTCTGCTGGCTGATATTCTCAGATTTTCGCTCCAGTTCCAGTAGCTCAAAATAGTAGGTGTGAAGAATATTCTGAACCCGGTCAGCCTGCTCAGAAGGTATGAGGTTAAGCACTTGCTCCATTGGCAGCCTGTCATTTTCGATGCGACTGACAACGGCCTGGTCAAGCTCAGTTTTATCAATATTAGAAAGCTCTTCCGGGCTTTGTCGATAAACAAGATCTAACTGACCGCGCTTCTGGAGGTTATCCAGACGTGTCTCCACCAGATTTAAAACTTCAGGGTAGAGCTTTCTTTCCTGCTCGCTCTGCTTCTGTTGAATAAGCGTCAGCAAACGACCCATCTCAGCAAGCTCGTTCATTGCTGTTTGGGTTTCATTATCTAGCTGGCCAGCAACATTGGAGTTAAGGCTTTCATTAAGGAGCTTTCGTCCGGGCAGCTGGTTACTGGACAACTGTCCCATGCCAACCCGTTTTTTTAGCTCAACAGCAACTCCATTTTGCTGCCGAGTCAGCAACGTTGTATCACCTAACACAGACAGATATATGCCAGAGGACTCCTGTGTTTCTTTCAAGACAGCTGCAAGCGACTTCCTCTGCTCATCCCATTCTCGAAAATAAATAGTTCTGCCGGAGAGAGAGTACTCAAACTCTTTAAGTGCAGATAACTGAACAGCCTCCCCAGAGCTGTCATCAGACTCCCCACTACTTACAACGGTGCTACCAGCAGGCGCCTCAGATAACTGGAAAGTATACTTAGCCTTATCAAGGCCAGTTTTTTTAAGCAGACTAGCAAGAATTTCCTGTTTTTCACCCGCATACTGCTCACGGGTACTACGCAGCATTGGATAGGCTAGTTGATGGTAACTCTGCTGTTCCTGGCTAACCTTCTGACGACGAGTTTCAAATTCAGCACGCTTCAGAACAAGATCCTTTTTCTTGTCCTGTAATGATTCTGTCAGTGATTTAAATTCCTGAAGCAGCTCATCAGACGTCATTGCAGCTATTTTTGTATTCCAGTCACGCATTTTATTAGCCGCTTCATAGGATTTTTTCAACCCCGCTCCGACTTTTTTTGCGTTAATAATACGATCATTCAGCTGCTGAATATCATTATTATGAGCCAGACTCTGCTGACTTATATTATCAAACAGCTTCAATGCATCAAAAAGTAGCTTGGCTTTCTCTTCCTTAACCTGAACCAGATTATCAGGGCTTAGATCTGGTTGAAGTTTATCAGACGGGACATCCCCTTCGTTGGCTAAATTTACAACAATACCTGCCAAAACCTGCATCCTTACCAGGTGCCCGTCCAGGACAGTGGCGTCCCCTTTTAGTTTATCTCCGGTCTCTTTCAAAGCCTTAAGAGCAAAGCTAACGTTCTGATGCCCTTGAATGCGCTCTTTATAAGATTCCAGCTCACTTTTAATTTCCTCACTGCGCAGCTTGAACTCCTCTGCTGACAGCGCTGTCACAGGCTCTGACAGATTTGCAGGTTCATTAGTAGAAAGCTCTTCAAGCTTGCCATTCAGATCGGTAATTTTCTCACGCTGCGCCAGGTATTCTGTATAAGATTGCTCAAAAACACTATTTAACCATAGAAGTTCATGATTGAAATTCTTCAGCTTTATTAACAATTTTTCTGGAGGTATAGAGGTGAATTCCTGCTCAATTGAATGACGGATTTTCTCAACAGCATAGTCTTTCTTAGCAGCTTCGTATTTAGCTTTTTCAGTGGAATATTGCGCATCAAGGATATTCTTTCGACTAGTCATTTCCTCAAGCATAAGAGCGCCACGCTCTTGCTTTTTACGAAGTTTATTAACCTCAGTAGCAATCCCCCGCTGCATACTTTCAAGATTACGAGTTAACAGCAAATCAGGAATAGAGTTTTTAGGCAGACTGCCATCGTCGATACGCCACTTTATTTCAAGCTGATAAGACGTCAACGCATCAAATGCTGAGTTCAGGTTATTAACAGCCAGGTCAGCCTCTTTAAGATCACGAACATAAGAATCTAACTGTTTTTTTTCTTTTCCCCACAGCTCGGCCATCTGATCCAGAGTAGCCAGCCGTTTCTTCTGTAACTCCAGTACTAGCCGGATACTCTCTTCGCCAGAGTGTGCGTTAGAACTGGTTTTATTTTCATCCGCAAGCTGAATACCATTTGTATTTTTACTAGATTCCTGAAGACTTATCTCGCTATGCTGAGTAGCACGCAATCGGATTTTAAAAGAATCATGGGCCGTTAAAATAATCGAACGGGCTTGTTCAAATAGCTTTTCATTAGAAAAGCTGTACAGATCTTTCGATGTACCAGCGACTCCTGTCTCGGCATGAGCAAAAGAAACTGTAACCATATAACAAAATAGAAAAGCAAAAACAGTAACTATTTTCCTGTTGCTGTTCTCTGAATAATCAGACATGTCCATAATAACTCTCCGTCCTTGTCAGCAAACTTTATAACGACAAACACCTTAGCCGATTTTAAACTAAAGCTGCACCACCATCACTCACAATAGTCGTTCCTGTTGTATAGCTATCCTCCATAAGAAATAAATAGCTATTAGCAAGCTGATCAGAGTCCCCAAGCCCAAGCGGTATTATATCTTCCATTGTTTTCAGCGTTAAAAAACCAGGAGCAACAGCATTAACTCGTATAGGAGCCAGTTCTAATGCAAGAGATTTGCACAGTGAGTTAACAGCACCACAAATAATACTCATTGTGGAGTAATCCTGAATAGGCCTTGTCCCAAGAGAGCCTGACGTTAAAACTATACTTCCACCATGCTTTATTTTTCCGGCACCAGCCTTTGCAAGGTTATACTGCCCCCATAATTTTGTATTAAAAGCACTGAATACACTTTCTGAATCCAGATTTAAGAATGATCCTGTCACCAGTGGAGACTTTACTGTAACGACAATATGGTCGACGGCACCTGCTTTTGAAAACATCTCATTGATATCAGAGATCGAAGTAATATCAAAAGAAATAAAACTACATTGTTCAAGCCATTCATTTTTGATTAATTTTTGTTTTTGCTCCTCAGCCTTCCTCGAAGCAATAACAACTTCTCCCCCTTTTTTACTTACCCGTTTAGCCAATGCAAGGCCAATACCAGAGCTTCCACCAACAATTAGTACTTTTTTACCTTTCATAAACATCCCATGAGTGTGAAATATACAGTTTTCTCAGAGCGAGAATTTAAACCAATTAACGTAATAACTATTATAGACAGCGACGCTGCCAGTCTATTCTATTTACCACATAGAGCATCCACTTATCTCTAACACCATCTATTACACGAGCCATTCTTAAAAGATAAAATATTAAAGAACAAAGATAAAAACAACACACACCAAAAACACACTTCGAATGAGCGTGCACTTATTAAACCCAGATATCTTTTAAAAACGTATTGTTTTTACTCTATGAAAAGCCCTACTTTAAACAATACTTACAATTAAATCAACACTAAAACCTAAGGAAACAAGAAGCTTCACTCCTCCAACATATAAACAAATGTTTAAACAAAAACACAAATCAAATCACTTACATATAAAACAAAAAAATTCAGCTTACGTTAACATTCAGAGAAAGTAACGACCTATTACAAAACGCCCATACTGTAATTTAAAATTTCAACAAAACCCTTAACCAAGCAGCCCCAAAGAGGAGATTATACGGGACTTACAGTATCACCACGCAGGCCTAGATACCTGTCGGTTCAATACAATCATCAAGATAATCATCTAAAAACAAACCATTCAGCTTAGATTAATAATCAATATAAAAAACAACAAAACCCAGATAAAACATTGAGTAAATAAAACCAATTAAATAAACTCAAATCTTCTGCAATTACACCAAAATAAAATATTAATCACTCAATAACTTATATAAATAAATACACTTCTGGCTTCGCCAGCTGCACTTAATCAAGAGACCCCTTGGGTCCGCTCGTTAATCAAGGAAGGACTACCCACATGACAATCGCCACATTCTTACCGAAAGGTAGCCAGGGAAATAATGGAATCCAGCGGGCAGGAGGAAGCTCTGACAGCAGCACTTCGTTCCCCATTCCCCGTTCTGCGGGTACGCCGGTTGAAGAGCGAACAATTCTTGCCAACGCGAGAAAGCTGGCTGGCAACACGCTAACCGATAGAAAAATCCCCTCCAGAAAGAAAATCAAGCCACAGATGCTGGCTAGCCTGCGCAATGACCGCCTGTTCCATCTACTGGACACCGCCAACCCCAGCCATAGAGAGCTACTAAAAACGATCGCTGCACTCGGATACAAAAACACCGCTGATGCGGCAGCTGGCAAGCCAGCCCTTGAATTCGGCAGCTGCAAAGCAGTAAAACTGGATGCTGACTTGCGCAAGCAGTGCCGTAAGGCTGCGCTTTTCACAGCTGCCCTGCGCCGGGATACGATCAATGCGACCGATCCGGTCCAGCATCGCATCAAAGGCGCTATAGAGACCATTCCCAGCTGGGCCATGACCGCTATGGAGAGGGATGGTGAGGCTTACCACGCCTACCCGGACTCCATGCAATCCTCACTGTCACCTGCAGCGTATATGGCTCACCTGTATCAAATGGCCACCGCTGAACAGAGCGACTTTGACTACGGTATTGACAGGGGAATTAATGACTCACTGCATATCGATAACCGCCGCCCGGATATCCTAAAAACCCGGCTGAGTAACAGCAATGCTTATGACGAAATTCCCACCATCGATATTGTTAACCATGTATTGAAATCGGGTATCGAAGCGGCAGGAACACCAGATCTAGAAGCGGAACTTGAAAATAAACTGTTTCCACCAGCACTTCCCTATGCGGCGGATGTTGAAAACACCCGCTTTTCTGCACAGGCACTAGGCGCAGGCTCTCTGAACCGGCTGGAGCTGCGTACCCGTGAATCAGCACAACCAGACTGGGCAGGAGACTTTTCGTTTGTAAATAATGTCTGTGAACCACTGCAGTTACACAGTGACCCGCTAGATCTGCTGGGTAGAAGTGACGAACGCGCGCTGTTGAATGGTAATCAGACCAACCCCGTTAATACCTGGACCGACCTGCACTGGTTTGACAATAGCAACGACCCAGACGTGCCTGTTCGCGACTATATCAACCAGATGGGGATTGATCGGGATACGTTGAATTTATTGTTCCGGCAGTATACGGCTTTTGATGATATGAAGCCCTGGCAAGAAAAAACTCAGTTTCCTATCATAGATCCTTCAATTTCTAGCAATGAAATAGCCGACCTTTTTGAAAACTACGATCTAATTGAGATTTACAGCACCAGTGATACCCCAGTAACTTCCGTTGAAGTTCCTGTCGAAACTCGGTTTGATGGCAAACGAATATACATAGCCAACGCAAACAGTCTTAACTGCCAAATATCAGGCTTATCAACCCGCAGCAGCATCGCAGTAACTCCAGACAGCGAACAGTACTTACAATGTTTCGCAGGACAGTGGCTGAGGGTCAACGCACATAACGCTATCCCGGCTTCGGCCTATGGCGCTCAGTTATTTTGCGTCAAAAGTGATAATCCTAATATGGACAGCGGTAGTCTGGAAATTCTAGGCTACCCCAATAGTACCCAAGAAAAGCCAATCATAAGCCGTAAACTAAGATCAATGAACTATCTGCTTCGATTACATACAGGAACCATGATTAACCCAACGGAAATCGATTGGATCCTGGGCTGTAAGGGGGCTACAGAGTCAGATATCGGACATCTGGATGGAAATCAGGACGCAGAGAATTTAATCACGAATGCAGGCCAGCAATTACTGGCCCACTTTATCTATTACCGTGATACATACGATCTGAATGCCAATACCTTTGTTGGCCTTGTCTATCAATTAAATCCATACGGCTACTACCCTCCGCTACCCGTTGAAAATACCAACCCTGACTTCAAGCCGCAGATCGTACTAAGTCAGCTACGTACCCTGTTCGGCAGTGCTGCTTCAGCAGTTCGTGAGGCCTGTATCTCTGGTGCTTATACACTGAGCACAATTGACGAAACCGCATTGGAGCTTGGCGATACCATACGCGCCGGTCTTGGAATTACCCGCCAGGAATGGGATGCAATACTCAATACCGTAGACAACGCCACCATTCTAGATGAAGTTGCCCTCAGCCGGATGGGTCGCCTTCCTGCCATCGCAAAAATAACCGGAGAAAGCGTACTCTCGCTGCTAGCACTCAGCGAGCGCTTAGGTTTTTCCGAAAAGCTACTTTCAGCCACACCCATTAACGCACTCTATGGGGTTAATAAACTGGTTTGGCTATGTAACTGGGTGGCTGAAAATAATTACACCCCGGAACTGCTGGATGAAACAATAAGTAAACGAAAGGAACACCGGAATACACTGCTAAACACAATAGAGAATAGCCGCTGGCTGACACAGCTTTCCAGGCTGATGCAGCAATACCGGGTTACAGTGGACAGCCTTACCAGCTTTACAGACGATTCAGACCTTCTATTCGCACAGTTAGTAACAGAAGGCACTCTGAACAGCTACGGCTTAGTTACCGACAGGACCGAAGAAGACATCAGAGTGGGGGTGATCAGCGCTGTATCCAGCGTCCCACTGTCTGATGGAATAGAAACCAGTGAACTAACCGAGATGGTCTGGCAATTAAAACTGGCTCAGGATCAACAGACCCTGGACCAGGTTAACCTGCTAAGTACCCAAGCCAATGAAAAAACCGTTCGCCCGATGGTAATCTGGTTATTGAGTGCAAGAAGGCAAGGCAGTGGAAATATATTTACACTCACCAATGCACTGCTGAAGTGGGACTATGATGGCACCAAATACGATATTATCTCTGCGCAACGCAACAGTCTGCTCTGGGATTTACGTAACCGCCTGGCAACCATCGCCCGTCACAACCTTACCGCCACCGATATTACTCTGATTGCAGGCCAACCAGGCTGGCTCTCCACAGCGGTTACCGCTGGTAAGCTGGACTGGTCTGCACTCTCTACACTGTTGCTGTTCAAACGTCTGCAGTCAGGAAACGGTACACCAGAGGGCTGGTTAACCTATCTGGCTCTGATCAATCAAGCGCCAGCAACATCGACAATGCCAGCAACATCAATATCAGCTTTGCTAGCCTCATTGTTAGGTTGCACTCCGCAAGACATCGATACATGGGTTGAAGAAGATGGCAGTTATCCCACGACCATCGAGCAAGCCGAGCGCTTTGCCCGACGCATTGATGTTCAATTCGAACTTCAACTGGAAGCCGAAGAACTGATCCCGATTCTGCACTGCGCTGAAGATAACAGTGATTCAACAATCGCCTTCACTGCACTTCAGGATGCAATAACACGAAGTAAAGCAAGCTCACCTGCCGAACTCTATCGCCAGAATGCCTCAGAACGACAACGTGATGCCCTCGTTGCCCTCTATATGCGCAATGTGGTGGCTGACAATTCAGACCTGGCAGCAATGGTTACTAACACTGAGAGCCTGTACCGATACCTGTTGCTGGATGTGAATGTGACCAGCCAGGTGCCCACCAGTGTTATCGTTGAAGCCAACAGCTCCTTACAGCTTTATATCTATCGCGCACTTACCGGTGTTGAAAATGCCGGTTTCCTGGCCCGAGATGTACTAAAAGAGAACTGGGCCTATGACAAGGAATACCAGCTCTGGAAAGCCAATGAACTGCTAGCCCTCTACCCGTCCAATTATATTGAGCCGGAAATGCGGGTAGAAACCTCAGCCCCCTTCCAGACCCTGGCAAGTAACCTGATGGGTTCCGGGCTGAATGATGACGCTATTGATAGCGCCATCTACGGCTACACCGAAGACACCCTGGATGAAGTTGAAATTAGAATCATCAGCCACTGTAAAGGCACAGATTCTGATGCTAACACCGACGTCTACCATTTCATTGGCCACTCAACAACGGGGAGTGATGAATATTACTATCGAAAAGTTAGTGTTGAGAAAGGTGCCCTGCCATCAGAGCCTACTGACCTGGAACATTGGCTTAAAGCACTGCACTGGTCATTCTGGAAAAAAATTGACATCCCTGTTACGGATGAACTGAATTCAGATATCGTCATTCACAGCTTTGAAAATCGCCTATATTTTTCCTGGATGGAAATTTCAGAAGATCAAAACCCCATTCAAAGTGAAAGTAGTGATTCAAAGAGCATTTGGTATCGTTCCGCATATTATGCTCGTATGGATTCTGGATTACAGGTTAATGCGCCGATTCAAATATCTGATCCAGAAAAATATTTTGGAGTTGGAGTTGAGTCTGACAGCTGCCCAGGGAAAGTAACATCCCTTCAATCATCAGATATTATTAACGAATCCATAGCTGTATTCGTAGAATCTAGGACAGATGATTCCGGCGACTTAAGCATCACTATATCAGAACAAGGCGCTGAAATTTCAATTCCAGGTTCATATACTGAAAATGAAAGAACCAAGTTCTATGTAAAGGTCGAGGATTATGTAACGCAACGGCCGATGACCGACTGGAGGTATGAACAAACTGATTATAAACCTATAATTTTAGATTCAGATTTTAAATCTACTGCAGCCTATAACAGAGTACCAAGTTCAAGTACAGCCTCTCTTGTGACTACATCGAATGGGTTATTTGTAGAGACTTACATTAAAGAATACAAACAACCACCTGAGACAGATCTTGATTTATTTTTAGTCGTACCTAAAAATATAAGATTTGAATCAACGGCCGAAATTGTTAGTTCAAACCCTGATCAGGCCCCATCTTTTGACTTCTGGTATACCCCATTTATGGGGGCTAGTGATATACTTTCATATGCTAATCCTGACGGTAAACTCGGGATCGCTGTAAACTATACAATAGCTGGTTCTGCACCTGTAGATTGTAACTTTTATTACACACTCCCCCCTACGAAGAAGCTCGACGGAGAAAGTACTCTAACAAGTCTAGACACGGGAGTACTGGTCAACGACGATAATTACGTAGCAAATAACCTTCCCGTATCTAACGTAACTTCAACAATCCCAGTAGCGATCGAAGTAACCTTCTTTGTAAGACTCGAAGCAACAAAAGCCGTGTTTGAACCCTATACTCAATCTAAAACTGGAACAACGAGTTTTTCTGACACTCTTAACTATCAGCTCGATATACCGGGTAACTTCCCACCAATTTCTTACATTACTGAAGGGGAGAACCAGACTGAATCCTTCTTCCTCTGTCGCAATACAAAAATTCATCAATACCAATGTATGATGAATTACTCAACCGCATTGAAGAAAGTGCTACAACAGGCCCCACTACCCAATGGGGCCGAAGGCCTGATGAGTATGGCGAACCAACGGAAAAGCGAGGGGAATGTATCAAAATTCTGGGGTGATCTGACAGGTCCAAATGCAACGGACCTTGAGCCTCTTCTGGATACGACAGTACCACCCAACGATACCTTCGACTTTGACGGTGCCTATGGCCAGTATGGCTGGGAGTTGTACTACCATATCCCAGCGTTAGTCGCTTCCATCTGTAGTGATAACAGCGACTATGAACTAGCCGTTAAATGGTTTACCCAGATCTATAACCCATTAGCTAAAGATGCTGAAAAGTGGGGGGTGAAACCGATAAAAGATGCTGACACAGCGACCTTTGCTGGCAGTGGTTCCGGCTTTAATAACCCCGATGAGCTGGCCAGCCGCAACCCGATCTACTACGGCTATGCCACCATTCGCCAGTTTATTGAAATGATGATCAAGGCCGGGGATGAGGCTTATGAAACTGAAACACAGGAATCCCTGCAAAAAGCCAAGATGATCTATACCGAAGCACTGGGCCTGTTGAATAAAGAGCAGCCTGACGATGCCTTCAGTATTGCAGATGCACTCTGGTCTGAACCTACGCTGGAAACAGCGCTGACCAGTGAACAGACGTCCTCTCGCTTTCTGCCACCCATCAACGAAGAAGCCTACGCGCTGATGAGTACCCTGCATAAACGGGTAGAAAACCTCCGCGCCTGGAAAAGCAAGGACGGTAAGCCACTGAATGTGCAATTGTATGCACCAGAGATTAACCCACGCGCCCTGCAAGCCGCCCAGATAGCGAGCACCAGCAGTAGTGAAATTGATGATAAAGCCCTGGCTGAGCTATACATCCGCTACGAGGACTTATCCAGCTACGCCGCCAGAGAGATCGATAAGCTGAAATCCCTTGCGTTACGTGTTTCTGAGGCAATGGCAGCCCTGGATGATCAGGAATCGGCAAGATTTCTGCAGCAACTGGAAGTAGAGGCTTACGACCCTGCACTAAACACTTCCACACCACTGATTGTTCAGGAATACAGGATAGAGGCAGCACAGGCAGAAGCCGCCGCCGCACAGGCTAGCCTGGCAAGCACCACCTCCGACCTGATGGTGTCCATGATGGAAAGTTCTGGCTTGGTGACAGAGGTATTCACAGGCTTGAAAGCAGCCAGACACACAAGAAAGGCAAGAGCAGACCAGCGCCAGGCAAAACGAAAAGTTTTCCGAACCACCATTCGCGGTCGAGCTCGTGGCGGCAAAGATCATATCGGCCCACACATCGTCGGCAGTACAGGTATCATCGTTGACATGATTGCGGAGGGCTGGAAACAGGAATCTAAAGAACAAAGAAGAACCTCTACCAAGGATGCACTGAAAGCCGTTCCAGAGCTTGCCAGCGCAACTTCACAAGTCGCCAGTGCTGCGGAAAGCTTTAAGCAGGCAAAGAAAAGCCTACGGGCAGAAAAAGAAGAATACATGGTTATTGAAATGGCTGCCGCCACCGAAAGTACCATCCTGGCATCCTTAAGCGATGTACGGTTGAGTGAAGACTACTACACCGGTTACCTGGCCGAGATGGCGGCTATCTACAAATCGGCCTACCACTCAGCTGTACAGGCTTGCCAAATAGCAGAAAGCGCATTCACAGACAGAGCTTCCCAGTTCATATTCCCCGTGTGGAATGAAGCAACCTTTGGTCTGTCTGCGCCTTACCAGCTGGACCTTGGTCTGACAAATATGGACCTTGCTCATCAGCAGGAAAAACAGCGGGACACTATTGAGCAGCAGCTATCTATACAGCTGTCAGATCTGGCGGGCAAAAAAGAAGCGCGCTCAGCACTGGGGGATCTGAGAAAGACCGGGCATTGCTGTTTTTCACTGACCCAGGAGTGGTTTGACAGTTACGATGCAGCACAGCATTCCCGCCAGATTGAAGCAATCAAGGTAACCATGGTCGGGCTGGATGAGTGGCAACACAACTTCCGCCTGCAACTGGTACAAGATAACCATCAACAAGGCCGTAAAGGTGGCAAGCCCATCAGCCGTGTTCACCGTAATAACCGGCTGATGATCTGCCAACCGGTTACCGACTCCAGCGAAGTGGAAACCGCAAGTGAAAGGCAGCCACCATTCCAGGGCACTGGCGCGGTGTCAGAATGGACACTGTCTGTTCCAGCACTGTGCCATCGTAACCAGGCTGATAGTAAGGCTGCCAAAGTGGTCCGCAAGAGTATGAAGCGTATGTTGCGTAAGCACCTGAAGGATATTCGGGTCGAAGTGGTGTACAGCGCGATGACCCGATAGCCCATCGCACCTCCTCAGCGGTAGCGGATTTTACTGAATTACCGCCGAGGTTTCAGTTAAAGTAATACCGAACAGCGCCAGCCATCTGGCGCTTTTTTTTATTCCAGCTTTACCGGTGCGGATCATTCGCCAGTGCCTGTATCTAACTGCCTGCAAAGCTAAGCCCCCGCAACATCCCTGTCATATTACACTGCTAAAACGTGGCCAATTATTCTAATCAATAGCAGAGCCCAGCCCGATGACTCGCACCAACAAAACTACGTCACGCCCACAGGGTAATGACTTCAATACCGTTTCCGAGCAGAGCCGCCGTAACTTCCTTAAGGGTAGCACTGCTGCGCTGGGCCTGTTTATGGCGGCCAGCCCGGTGGCTAGCGCAGTTGCTGCTGCGTCGAAAAAACCGCTGCTGAACTTCAAAGGCCTGCCTGCCAGCACGGCTGATACGTTTGTTGTGCCTGAGGGCTACACTGCCACGCCGCTGATCTCCTGGGGTGATCCAATCCTCAGTGGTGCGCCTGCGTTTGACCCATCTGGCAAGCAGAGCTCAGCCGCTCAGGCCGGTCAGTTTGGTGATAACACTGACGGCATGAGCCTGTTTCCGCTGGCGAATGATCGCGCTCTGCTGGCAGTGAACAACGAATACACCAACTACGACCTGCTGTTTGATCACGGCGGTAAGGCGATGACCGCCGACGATGTGAAAAAAGCCCAGGCGGCCTGTGGTGTATCCGTATTCGAGATCAGGCGTGACGGTAATGGTCAGTGGAATTACGTTCAAGGTGGTCAGTACAACCGTCGCATCACTGCGTACACCGAGATGGAAATGACCGGCCCAGCAGCTGGCCATGCGCTGCTAAAAACCGCCGCTGACCCCACCGGCAAAAAGATCCTGGGTACCTTTAATAACTGCGCCAACGGCCAGACGCCCTGGGGCACGTATCTGACCTGTGAAGAAAACTTCGATGGCTTCTTCTCCTCTGCCAGTGAGGTCGAGCTGAGCCGCGCCCAGAAACGTTACGGCCTGCGTACCGATAAAGATCGCTATCAGTGGCATAAACATGATGCCCGTTTCGATCTGGCGCAGAACCCGAACGAGGCCAACCGCTTTGGCTGGGTGGTCGAGATCGACCCGATGGGCCCGACCTCTACGCCGAAAAAGCGCTCGGCACTGGGCCGCTTTAAACATGAGAATGCAGCCCTGACACTGGATAACAGTGGCCATGCTGTAGTGTATCTGGGCGATGACGAGCGTGGTGAACACCTCTACCGTTTCGTATCCAAAGGTAAATACAACCCGGCAAACAACGCTGCTAACCGCGAGCTGCTGGCCGAAGGCACCCTGTACGTGGCACGTTTTAACGCGGCTGAGGGTGAACTCAAGGGCAAAGGCGAATGGCTGGAGCTGAGCCACGGTAAAAATGGCCTGACTGCTGAGAATGGTTTTGATGACCAGGCCAGTGTGCTGATTCACGCCCGTGAAGCCGCGACGCAGGTAGGCGCCACCACCATGGACCGGCCAGAATGGGTGGCTGTACACCCGGATAACCGTTCCGTGTGCTGTACTCTGACCAACAACAAACACCGGGGCAAAAAAGCCAATCAGCCACTGGGCGGACCCAACCCACGGGCAGAAAATAACTACGGTCAGATCGTGCGCTGGTACCCGCCTAAGGGCAACCACACCAGTAACCAGTTTGACTGGGATCTGTTCCTGATCGCTGGTAACCCGGAACTTAACAGCGGCCTGTACGCAGGCAGCCAGAACATCACTAAAGACAATATGTTCAACAGCCCGGATGGTATCGGTTTTGATAAAGAGGGTCGGCTGTGGATTCAGACCGATGGCAATTACTCTAACAGCGGTGAGTTTGCCGGCATGGGGAATAACCAGATGCTCTGTGCCGACCCGGCTACCGGTGAAATACGCCGTTTTGCCACCGGCCCGGTCGCCTGTGAAATCACCGGCCAGGCTTTCAGTGAAGATCAGCGCACGCTGTTTGTCGGGGTGCAGCACCCAGGCGAAAAAGGTAAGCCATCCCACTTCCCAGCGGGCGGCAACAGCAAGCCACGTTCCACCATTATGGCCATTCGCCGTAATGATGGCGGTGTGATTGGCAGCTAATCGTTACAGGCGCTCAGGCTGAGCCTGAGCGCCCTCTCTGACCCCGGCATGCTCCTTTAATAGGCGACACCGGGTAACCAGGTCACCATCGCACTCCAGTAAAACACCAGACTGAGCCCCACCAGCTGAATCAGAATAAACGGTAAAACGCCTCGATAGATCATCGACAGGCGGATGCCCTCAGGGGCAACCCCTTTCAGATAAAACAGCGCAAACCCGACCGGCGGGGTCAGAAATGAAGTCTGCAGGCAGACCGCAAACAACACCGCAAACCAGACCAGATCAAACCCCAGGTTAATCACCACTGGCGCAACCATCGGCAAGACAATCAACGTCAGCTCAATCCAGTCAAGAAAGAAGCCCAGCACAAAGGTTGCCAGCAAGATCACCAGCACAATACCGGTTGGGCCAAATGGCAGCCCGGTAAGGCCCCGCTCAATCAGCTCATCCCCGCCCAGCCCGCGTAATACCAGCGAAAAGAGCGTGGCACCGACCAATAGCGCAAAGATAAACCCCGTTGTTTTGGTGGTCTCAAGGCATACCGCCTGTAGCACCTGATAGCTCAGCCGCCGTTTCGACCAGGCCAGCAACGTTGCCCCCAGTGCGCCGATACCCGAGGCTTCAGTCGGAGTAGCCAGGCCTGCAAAAATAGAGCCCAGCACCACCAGCATCAGCCCCGCTGCAGGCAGTACTGCCCACAGTACCTGGAGCACCACGGTCATGGATACGGGTACGGCATTATCAGCAACCGGGGCACGTTCAGGCCGTAATATGCCAACCCCCAGAATGTACGTAACGTACAGCCCGGCCAGCATCAGGCCCGGAAATAGCGCCCCCAGAAACAGATCCCCCACCGGTAGCCCGAGCCGGTCCCCCATCATCACCAGCATGATACTGGGCGGGATCAGAATACCCAGGGTGCCTGCTGAGCAAACGGTACCGCAGGCCAGTTCCGGGCTGTAGCCCTGGCGCAGCATCAACGGCACCCCCAGTAACGCCAATAACACCACTGACGCACCGATAATGCCCGTTGTTGCTGCCAGCAGGAGTCCGACAAAGGTTACCGTGACGGCCAGCCCGCCTCGCACGCGGCCAAACAGCGCTACCAGGCTGAGTAGTAAATCCTCAGCAATGCCGGAGCGATCCAGCATCAGCCCCATAAAAATAAACATGGGCAGCGCTACCAGTACCCAGCTGGTCATCAAGGCCCATATTCGCGGCACCGCAATCGACAGATACGACCAGTCGATGCCGATCCAGCTATCAAACCAGCTATCCAGCCCCATCGCCAGCACCGAAAAAATCAGCGCGACACCACCCAGTACCCAGCCGACCGGAAAGCCCGATAACAGCAACGCAATGAAGCTGCCAAACATGGCCAGCGCCAGTAGTTCATTGAGTTCCATGGCTGGCTCCCTGGCGACTCTTCTGCTGTGGCAAGCCCAGCAGCAAGGCGCTAATCCGGGACAGGCGAGACAGCACGGCCATGGCCAGTAAAGCAAAGCCGATCAGCAAGGCTGTTTTTATCAGCCAGCGGTACGGCAAGCCCCCGGGTGCAACAGACACTTCCCCCAGTTGCCATGAATAATGGATAAAAGGCACCGCATACCAGAGCACCAGCAGCACCAGCGGCAAGAGCAAAAAACAGATACCGGCCAGCTCAATCCAGGCCTGGGCACGCATCGATAAACGCTCATGAATAAGGTCAATACGGACATGGGCGTTCTGAACAACGCCATAGGATAAGCCAACCAGCCAGCCCACTGCATAGAGGTGCCATTGCAGCTCTTCCAGCTCGACCCGCCCTTCTCCCAGCAGGTAACGCAGCAAGACATTACCGACAATCACCAGCATCAGTAACACCCAGACCCAGCTGACCCACCCAGCCAGCCGGTTTAGCCAGCGATCAAAACCCTGTGAGATGGCTGTTTCAGGCAGTTGCTGATGAGGAGGGCTGACCGGCTGAGCCACCACAGCAGCATCGGCACAAGATGCTGCTGGCGCCTCAGGCCCAGCATATGAATGATTCATAACACGATCTCCTGAGCCGACACTCGCCCCCTGTATCCCGTCAGCAGAATATGCAGGCATGTGCCGTGAAGAAAATGCAGACGCGAGGCTAAAGCCGACGCAAAAAAATCAGAAATCTCGTGGCAGGTAGGCCAGTTTTTTCCAGCGTTTATAACCTTCCATAAACGTCAGCTGAGACTGGTAGATCTGTCTGAAGTCAACATCCTTAGCCGCCTGTTCAGCCATTACTTTTTCAGTTCCCTGTTGTAACTGACGCAACAACGGATCGTTAAGGCGGCGTGCCGTCACGCCTTTCGCAGCAAAGCCTGCAACCACTTCACCCTGCGTCGCCTCCGCACTGGTCATCGCCCGGAATGTACTGGCAGTACAGGACATATCAATCATTGCCCGCTGATGGTCCGGCAGGTTATTCCAGACCCCTTTGTTCACAATCAGATGAGAGGCGGTAAAGGTTTGATGCCAGCCTGGAAAGTAGTTGTTTTTGGCCACCTTATCGAACCCCATTCGCTGATCGACGATCGGCAAGGAAAACTCGCTGGCATCAATCACCCCTTTATCCAGCGCGGAAAAAATCTCGCCAGCGGGTAACATCGTGACCGACGCGCCCATCTCCTGCAAAACGCGACCGCCCAGCCCGGCAAAGCGAATTTTCAGGCCTTTAATGTCTTCGACGGTATTAATCTCTTTTTTAAACCAGCCCGCTGTTTCAGGCCCCACCAAAGAACAGAGTACCGGATGCACGTTATGGCTGGCGTATAAAGCTTCGGCCAGTTGCTTGCCTTCACCGTCATACCACCAGGCTGCATACTCCCAGGGCTCCATGCCAAACGGTACCGCTGCAATCAAGGCTGCCGCCGGAATTTTTCCCTGATCATAGCCCAGCCAGGTAAACCCGGCTGGTAACTGATTGTTTTTAACGGCTTCAGTAATTTCAAACGAAGGAACCAGCTTGCCAGGTTCAAAAACTTTCAGTTTAATCTTGCCACCACTGGCATCAGCCAGCTGTTTTACCAGGCGTTTTATCGGCTCCCCCACCACCGGCAAGTGCGTACCAAAGGCTGTCTGCACTTTCCAGCGCAGATTGTCTTCGGCAACAACCGGCGGCGATGCCACTAGCAGGGATGACAGAGCCAGCAGCGTAAATACAGTACTTGTTAGCGTTTTCAGATTATCGATCATCGTACACCTCATATCTTTATCAGGCTAAATGAAATGGGAATACAGATTATAATTCTGATAACAGAAGGGTTATTTAAAACAAACAGAACAACATCATTAAATAAGATTTTAAAACCAATCATCAACACTGGAATCAGAATACAAAACCAAACGTAACAGTATTTAACTCAGGAAAAAAGAGGACAGAGCGAACAAAATATGTTCAAGAATATTAAAACGAGTGGATTGATAAATTCTAAAAACAAAATTGTATTTTTTAAATAAATGTACTAAGTAGAACCGCAGTTTTAAAGCCGCCCAGCCGGGGACTGGCAGGCCTGGCTGAGCTGAAAGTCAAAGCCCCACGATGACACCGGCAGGGTCAGAATGAGCCACAGGCATCAGTTTACGAACAAAACCTTCAGCGCCGCCGCCGTGGCGCAGGCCTGCGCCGTAGTGCCACCCAGCAACCTGCCGCCCATGCCAGCCCGGCCAGGGTCGGATTAATAAACCACAATGGGACAACGAATAGCGCCGCTGTCGCCTGCAGATAGTGACCGTTGCCCAACAGCAACAGCGCGGGTAATACCGCAATAAGTGAGATCCATTCCATAGCAGGCACTGTACGGACTATGCGCCCGGTTTTCACGCCTGCAATGATCTTTTTTCAATAGTGACAGACAGAAAAAACCGGGCATCCCAAAGGGATGGCCCGGCAAAGTCTCTGCTAGAGATATTTCCTGAAGGGACGTCTTACAGGGTAAAGATCAGGCGGCGGCTGCTTTACTCAGCCCGAAACCCTTTGCACCAAAGTGGTTCAGGTAACGGTAGGCAACATAGCCAACCACCAGGGTTGCAACGGTCAGTTCAACCAGCGCAAAGCTGTGTAACTGGGCCGCCAGTTCTGCGGGCAGTACGGTGGCCGCAAAGGTGCTGGCTTTAAACATCGCGGTCGCACTGATTACCATCGGGAAGGTAAATGCTGCATAGCCCGGGCTAAATGGCAGGCGCAGCAGACGCCAGAAGGCGATGTAGATCAGTACCGTCATCAGCATTGCCAGGCCCAGCAGCACCAGCGTCAGCAGCAGTTGTGGCTGTTCAACAAAGCTCAGGTAACCGGCCAGGCACAGGCTTGGTGGTGCAGCCATAATCGCAATCGTTGGCTTGGCAGCGTCGGCAATGTTTTCAACGAAAATCAACCGGTACAGCATCATCGGCAGCAGTACAGCGTAGCTGGCGATACCAAAGGTCAGCAGGCCTTCAGCCAGGCCACGGGCCGCTTCGTTCGGTACGGTCAGTACCGCAACAACAATACCGATTGGCGGTACAAACCAGCTTGGCACCATGTGCTGCAGGTTAAAGTTACGCGCCCGGTTCACCACAAACACACTGAGGAACAGCAGGTGTGCGGCCACCGCGCAGTACCACATCAGGGTGCCACCGGCCGGGTTAAACTTACCGATTGAGGCTGATACCACCATCGCTGCCATGGCTGCGGTTGGGATTACAGAGCCAATCACCGGATGCGCCAGCTCACTCCACAGCACCTTGGGGTGCATGGCGAATTTGGCAAAGACCAGCGCGATCATTACAGCAGCAATCAGCGCGGTCACCAGCTGTGCATTACCGCCCATCGGGACAGCGTGCTCCCAGCTGATACCAAGACTGGCAATGCCCAGCGCAAGACCTGCAGAGGGGGTCGGGTATGCCGCCAGCTTTTCTTTCAGTGTCTGTGCCATCTGTAATAACCTCATAACTAAATCATGCAGTTATATTAGCCCCGTTCAATAATTCATGATATACAAACGTTTTTTACAAAGGGTTAAGCAAAATTGAACACGCGTGGTATTACCCTGAAACACCTGCGGGTGTTCACCGCCATCGCCCGGCTTGGCTCCGTAACTCAGGCAGCCGAGCAGCTATTTATTACCAAGTCAGCCGCTTCCATGGCCTTGCAGGATCTGGAGCAGCAACTCAGCCAGCCGCTATTTGAACGGCATAAGAACCGGTTGATCCTCAATGCTAACGGCGACCGGTTGCGGCCACTGGCCGATGAGATCCTGCAACGGATGGAAGCGATTGAAGCCACCATGAGCAGCGAGCAACTCAACGGGCTGATGCGGATTGGTGCCAGTAATACGGTGGGTAATCATTTACTACCGGCCCTGCTGGGGGATTTTTTGCAGCAATATGGCTGCGACCGGCCCGAGTTGCTGATTCGCAACAGCGCGGCACTGGAGCAACGGCTGGAAGCCTTCGAGCTGGATATCGCCTTGCTGGAGGGGCAGGTGCAGAACGCCAAGCTGGTCAGCACACCCTGGCAGACGGATCAGATGCTGGTGATCGCTCCGCCCGACCACCCGCTGGCCGATAACCAGCTGCATCAGCCAGCCGAGCTAAATCACCAGACCTGGGTGATGCGTGAAGCCAGCTCCGGCACCCGCCAGCAGTTTTATCATCTGCTTGAGCCTGCCCTGAGCAACTGGCAGCTGGCGTTCGAGATCAATACCAATGAGGCGGTGGTCAATGCTGTGGCCGCCGGGCTGGGACTCGGCTTTATCTCCCATCTGGCGGCCCGCGATGCCATCGATGCCCACCGGGTCGCTGTGATCGAACTGGACCACCCCACCCTGCGCCAGCTGTATCTGGTGTATCACCGTGATAAATACCAGGGCCCATTGCTGAAGTGCTTCGCTGAGTTTTGCCTGCAGTGGCACAGCTGAGTTGAGATAATCGCGATAACCCTGCTACCCGGTCACTGGAGCCACTCCGTCAGGACTGCTGGTGCTATTCTGCTCGCCGGGGCTCGGCCATTATCGGCTGTTGGCCATCCCCTGAAGAAAGGACATTCCCATGGCAGAGTACCTCAGCACCCTTCTGACACCGAACCTGCCGCTCTGGCAGCTGCTAACCGCCGCCTTAATTATCTTTGCTGCGGCGATTCTGCGTGGTTTCAGTGGCTTTGGTTTCTCTGCCCTTACCGTCACCAGTCTGGCGCTGTTTATGCCGCCAAAACTGGTGGTACCGATTATCTTCCTGCTGGAGATTGTCGCCAGCATTCACCTGCTACCCGGTGTTCTGAAACAGATTGACCGCCGCTTACTGAGCCAGCTCAGCATCGGCATGATGCTTTTTACCCCACTGGGGGTCTGGCTGCTGGCCCACCTGCCCGCCAGCCAGACCCGGCTGGTCATCTGTCTGCTGGTGCTGGCCATCGCCCTGCTGCTGTTACTGGGTATCAAACAGAGAACCGCCAACCCACGGCTGCCCCTGATCACCGGCTGTGTCTCGGGGGCCGTCAACGGTGCGGCTGCCATCGGTGGCCTGCCGGTGGTGTTAATGATGCTATATAGCGGGCTGTCAGCGGTGGCAACCCGCGCCACGCTGGTGGCTTATTTTATTATTACTGACCTCTACGCCATGGTCTGGATCGGCCATCAGGATTTATTAAGTGATGAGGTTGTCCAGCTCAGTGTACTGGCGATTATTCCCATGACGCTGGGCATCAGCCTGGGCAGCTGGCTGTTCAAACGCTCCAGTCAGGGCAATTTCCGCAGCCTGGCGCTGATTCTGTTACTCAGCGTCTCCAGCATCGGCCTGCTCCGTTCACTGTCTGAAATACTGGCCTGAGTCATCAGGCCAGGTACTCACGGGGCAACTGTCGGTGGTTAGTTAACCATTTACTTAAACCAGATTTACATAATTCACATTCATAACAACCGACAGCCGTCGCACACTCCTGGGCAGACACAAAAAAATTACAAAATGTCGATCTGGAGAAATGTGATGTTACGTAACCGTCGTACCGCCCTGAAAAAACTGGTCACCGCCTGCGCGCTGGGTCTGTCGCTGAGCCTGACCGCCCCGGTTGTTGCTCAGGCCAAAGAAAAGTTTATCCTCGCCCATGCTTATCCCTCTGATCATATCTTCCATCAAGCTTCCGAAACCTTTCAGACTGAGCTGAAAAAGCAGCAATCCGATCTGGCGATCAGCTACCATCCCGGTGGCGATCTGGGTGACTGGACTTCACTGTTCGAGCAGAGCATGCAGGGGGTGATTCCGATGACGATCACCTTTGCCGCCTCCGAGTTTGATGACCGGCTGGACCTGAGCTGGCTTGGCTTTGTCGTCGACAACTGGGACGATGCCCGCCGCATCTATGGCCCGGGTGGCGAAATTGTTGGTATCTACGATGAGATTCTGGCGGATCTGGACCTGAAAGCACTGGGCACCATTCCAACCGGTTTTGGCTCGCTGGCCATCCGTAAAGGTATTGGCAAACAGCCAACCAACTTCCCAGCCGATGCTAAAGGCATCAAGATGCGCGTACCGCCGGTACCCATTGCCATTGATCGCTTCAAAAACTGGGGCTTCAACGCCATTCCAATGCCGTACTCAGAGCTGTACACCAGCTTGCAGCTGGGCACTGTCGATGGCCGTGCCTTTGGCCCGGCGGTAGAGATCTGGCAGATGCGTGATGTGCTGGAATCCTACGTACTGACCCGCGATTACTTTGAGCACGCTTTCTGGCTGGTGAATAAAAGCTGGTACGACGACCTGTCCACTAAAGATCGCGCTGCACTGGATGCTGCTGCCGATAAGACTCTGGAATGGGTATGGAGCGAAGCCCAGTCAATTGATGATGGCTTCCTGACCAAAGTCCGCGATGCCGGTATCAATGTGGTTGAACTGAGCCCGGAAGAGCGCGCCAATGCCAAGCAGACGCTGTACGCCAACGAGTGGCCGATGATGGAAAAGAAAGTCGGCAAACCTATCATGGATAAAATCCGCACGATTGCCGGTGTGAAGTAACCCCATCGTGGGCAGCCCTGCGCTGCCTGCACCTGGAGGGCGGCTGACGACACAGCCGCCCGTTCACACCACCGGCACCTGCGAGACCACCATGAACCAACCGATACAACAAAAACCGCTCCCCCCGGTCGGCGCGGACTCTTACAGCTATGATGCTGAATTGTCTTCCACTCACCCTCCCGTTCACCCCAGCGCGGTTCCCGACTATGAAACCAGTGGTTTTGAAAAAGCCCTGACCCGGCTGGAAAAGCAGTTTGACCGGGCGTTTCGCGCCATGATGATCTTCTCCGGCCTGATGCTGGCCGTACTGATGTTCGCCCAGGTGATCCTGCGCTACGGCCTGGAATCGTCTTTCGGTGGCACCGAAGAAGCGGCAATCCTGCTCGGCGTCTGGGTTTACTTCCTGGGCATGGGCTACGCCACCCGTGTGCGTGAGCATATCCACGGTGGCGTAGTGTCATTGATCGTCAAAGACCCATTTAAAATCCGCCTGATCCGTTTTTTCAGCTCCACTGTCTGCGTTATTGCTGCCTGCGTTTTCGGCTTTTTCGCCATCAAATATGCACTGTTTATTATCGATAAGGGCCGTATGAGCCTGTATCTGCAGTGGCCAAAAGGACTGTGGAGCGCCAGCATGATTGTCGGTTTCGCCATGATGGGCGGCTACTTCCTGATGCAGACCATCGCCGAGCTGCGCGACATTCTGCGTCACCGTAAACCTGCTGCCAACGAGGTGAAGTAATGGTTACCTTTTTACTGGTCATGCTGGTCGTGATCGTTCTGCTGCTGATCGAGATTCCGGTCGCCTTTGCCTTCGGCATTGGCGCACTGATGTTTGCAGCGGTCACCGGCAATAATATCTCTTTTCTGGTGCCCCACGGCTTTAACACCGCCAGTGGCTTTGCCCTGCTGGCACTCCCACTGTTTGTACTGGCTGGCACCTTGATGGCCGTCGGCGGCATTTCCGAACGGTTACTGGATTTTGTTAACTCATTTGTTGGCCGGATCAAAGGCGGGCTGGGTGCAGTAACCGTGATTACCTGTGCGCTGTTTGGGGCAATTTCCGGCAGTTCTTCTGCCGCTATTGCTGCCATTGGCCAGATCATGATCCCTCGCATGGTGCGCGAAGGCTACCCGGCCGGACACGCCACAGCACTGGTCGCCTGCTCCTCCGTACTGGCGTTGCTGATTCCACCCAGCATTCCGATGATCGTATTCTCCATTACCGGCGGCCTGTCGGTTGGTGCTGCGTTTCTGTCGACGATTATTCCCGGCCTGATGCTGGCGGTGATCTATTGCGGACTTAACTTCTGGTTCCTGCGTAACAACACTTCGATTAGCGTGGAAGCCCCGCTGAGCTTTGTTGACGCTAGTAAAGGCGTTGCCCGTTCGGGCTACCGGGCCAGTTTTGCTCTGTTGATGCCGTTGCTGATTCTGGGCGTGATCTACAGTGGAATCGCCACCCCAACAGAGGCGGCAGCCATTGCGGTGATCTATGCCATTCCGGTGGGTATCTACATCTATAAGGGGCTGACGCTGCAAACATTGGGGGATGCTACGGTACGTGCGGTGATTACCACCGGGTCGATTATGGCGGTGCTGTTCTTCCTGTTCATTATGAGCCGGGCAATGATTCTGGAGCAGATCCCCAATCAGCTGGCCGACGCCCTGCTGCAGATCTCCGATAACCGCATCATTATTCTGCTGGTAATCAACCTGCTGCTGTTGCTGATCGGCATGATTGTGGACGATATTTCCGGGGCGGTGCTGGCGGCGATTATCTTCCTGCCGGTGGTGAACCAGCTCGGCATCCATCCGATCCACTTTGCCGCCATCGTTGGGGTAAACCTGGGCATGGGTAACGTCTCACCACCCTGCGCGCCGATGCTGTATATGGCCGGTGGGGTGAGCAAGCTACCGCTGGATAAGTACATCGGCCCTACGCTGAAGTTCCTGCTGCTTGGCCACCTGCCGATGGTACTGATCGTCACCTTTATCCCGGACCTGGCGCTGTACCTGCCGCGCACGCTGATGGGTATCGAGTAAACCACCTGGGTCACCTGCCAGCGGCGGGTGACTCACTTCGATTACGTCAGTCCCCTTCCGTGCCTGACAACTCATTCAAAAAGGTTTCCACCACCAGGTTAGGCCGCACGCCTTTACGGGTAACGGCTGCGTAGTGCACTGCATGGTGCATCTTGTCAGGTCGCAACACCCGCATCCGCCCCTGCTCAACCCAGCGCTGGGCATAATGCGACGGTAAAAATCCGATATAGAGCCCGGTCAGAATCAAAAAGGCAATGCCTTCACGATCTGAAGCACTGGCGGTGGTATGCAGTTGCTGATATTGCGCCCGGACTTCCGGCGTGACGGCAAAGGTCGGGTCTACCGCATCACATGACTCCAGCATATCCAGGCTGATATCTGCCTCATCACAACCAAACAGCAGATGCTCATCACTGCAATACAGCAAGGTCTCTTCTTCGTATAACCGCCGGTACTCCAGCCCCTTCAGCGGGTTAACCTCCGGCACCACACCCACGTGTAACTTGCCATCCAGTAACCCCTGTTCCACTTCACCTGGCGCAATCATCCGAATCCGAATGCAGACCCCTTCGCCTTTCAGCCGCAGGGCTTTCAGCGCATTGGTAATCTGCATTCGCGGGCTGGTGACCATATTGTCGGTGATGCCGATCGCCAGCTCGCCGCGCAACTGCTCATGGAGGGAGTGAATTTCACTGCGAAAGGATTCCAGCGAGGTAAACAGCTGCTGGCAGGCCTCATACACCGCCCGGCCTTCATCCGTCAGTGAGAACCCGGCCCGACCACGCTGGCACAGCCGCAAGCCAAGTCGCTTCTCCAGGTCCGCCATGCTGATGCTGATCGCCGAGGCAGACACATTCAACTCGACTTCTGCCTGAGCAAACCCACCACACTCCACCACCGTGCGGTACACCTTTAACAGCCGCAGGTCGATATCACTGACCTGGCCGAGCAATCGCTTTCCGGTCGCCATAATACTTTACCAAAACCTAAAACAAGAATTGAATAATCGCTATTTATGTAAAGTATCTGTCAGGGCAAACTTTACCGCAAGTACTCACTCGCCTCGCCACCCTGGCTGCAGGCGACTGACACAATTCTTGAGTTGTTGATAGCTTCGCCCGCCCTCCTCCGGTGCGGGCTTTTTTTTGCCTGAACCACTTCAATCGCCCTGCCATCACCGACCCGTCTGGCCAACAAAGACATACTACCAGGCCGCTGGGTAGCAGACTCTCGTTTTCATCTGCGGCTCAACCAGCCTGCCAGCCAAAAATCTGGCTACAGCTGCGGTTCCGGTCATTTAACGAAGGGACGACAAAAGATGACACATTCTGTCGTAATTTTTTTCGTGAACTACACTCAGCAATCATGACGCCCTGGTTACATCGGTAACGTAGCAATGACTTGTGGTTCAAGTGTGTACCAGGCGTGGGAGGCAAAGATTCAGCCGCCTATCCGGAATTGACGAATAATCAGTGGTGCAAAGGGAGGTCACTATGCCGGTACTCATTACAGTGTGCGATGACTCAATGATGTCCAGAAAGAGCGTCATGCGTTCGCTCCCCCCGGAATGGGAGGTTGAGATCACACAAGCCTGCAATGGCGTGGAAGCGCTGGAAGCTTGCTATGCGGGAAAAGCCGAAATTCTGTTCCTTGACCTGACCATGCCGGTCATGGACGGACTGGAAGTACTGGAAAACCTGAAAGAAAAAGAAGCCAACACCGTTGTTATTGTGATCAGCGCAGATTTTCAGCCCGAAGTTCAAGCCCGTGTTGTGGCATTGGGTGCACTGACATTTATCACTAAGCCTGTCACCGCGGATCGCCTGCGTGACGTTCTCAGAGCGGCGGGCCTGCTATGAATGAGATGACTGAACGCGAAGCCATGCGACGTGATGCCCTGCAGGAAGTACTGAATATATCCATGGGGCAAGCGGCAAATAATCTGGCTCAACTGATCGATACCCGCGTACACCTGTCGATTCCCCGGTTGCACTGGGTGCATAGCAAGCACCCGGAAAAACTGAATGAAACCCTGGCGGTCATTGATGCCGGTGCATTGATGCGACAGTCTTTTCGGGGCGACTTACGCGGTGAGGTGATCGTCAGTTTCGACGAGCAATCACGCCATCACCTGCTGGCAGAGTGCCTGGGCTACCGTGCCTCTCCCAGCCTGGCCGAGTGTCATGAGCTGACCCTGGAAATCACCAACATTCTGGCGGGTGCTTGCCTTAAGGGGCTGGCGGAGCAGCTGGAAATAGAGATTCATTTTGGCCCCCCCTCAATACTCAGCGCCCATTCCAGTGTGACTGATTATCTGTCCAGACAGCCTCTGCCATGGACTGATGCACTGTTTATGGAAATCCGCTTTACGGTGGAAAGTATTTCCATGGGAACGGATCTGCTGATCTGTATGCCGGGCGAATATACCAACAGAATATTTGCGCTCATAGATGAGCTACTGGGGGATGTATGAGCCTGAATTTCGATCCTGTCGTCAACAACATCAGCATGGGCGTTATTGTTGTCGACCTTACGTGCATCATCCGTTATGCAAATCCCTTTGTTTGCGACTGCCACCAGGCAGGCAGCCTGGCAGGTAAATCTCTTTTTGACACTTTTCCTGAGTTGCCACGCCGCTGGATGGAGAAGCGTATTGAGTCGGTTGTAATGCTGCAGAATACCTCCTTTACCAGTTGGCAGCAGCGACCGCAGCTATTCAACTTCCCAAGCTCGCGACCGATTACCGGTGCAACAGGCTTCATGTATCAGAGTTGTTCTTTCTTCAGGGTGAAAGATGCAACGGGTCAGCCTCTGATCTGCATCACCATCGAAGACTCTACCGCAACAGCGGTGGCCCATGGACGGCTGCGGCAGGCGGCGGTGAAACTGGAAAAAGAACGCCGGTATCAAAAAGATCTGAATAAAAAGCTGGAGACAGCTCAGCATCAGTTATTACAGTCAGCAAAACTGGCCAGTATTGGCCAGCTGGCGGCAGGTATTGCCCATGAAATAAATAACCCTCTCGCCTTTATCAAGCCAAACCTGATTGCACTGCAGGATGCGGCAGGGCGGCTGGAGACGCTATTTAATGGTTACAGCCAGCTTATTCAGCAGTCCGGGGATTCAAGGCTTATTAATGCAATGAATGCATTGAATGAAAAAATGGATGTTGAAGTCATTCGCGAAGACGTTCGGGACACTGTTGATGAAGTGCTGGAAGGGACTGTCCGTATCGAGAGTATTGTTGGCTCGCTGAAAGATTTCTCCAAGCTCAACCAGAACGAACATCAGCAAGCTGATCTCAATGCCGGTATTCGCAGTACCTTATCTATTATGCGGGCGGAGCTGGAAAAAGCCTTCGTCAAAGTTCAATCTGACCTTGGCGAACTGCCTTTGCTCAACTGCTATCCGGTGCAACTTAATCAGGTTTTCATGAACATGATAACCAACTCCATTCATGCCGTTACGCCGGGCAAAGGTATTCTTGCAATACGTTCGGGCTTTGATGCTTCAAAAAATGAAATTCAGATAACCGTCGCTGATAACGGCTGTGGTATTGCGCCGGAACATCAAGGCCGAATATTTGATCCCTTCTTTACCACACGAGAGGTTGGTAGTGGTGCCGGGCTGGGGTTATCCGTCGCCTATGGCAATGTTGCAGGTCATAACGGCGAAATCCACCTGAAAAGCGCACCCAATGAGGGTACGGTCTTTACCATCAGTTTGCCCCTCGCCGGGGTGAGCTGATCAAGACCATCAGACCACGACGGCGCCGGGTTAACTGAACGCTCACCCCGCCAACTCTTCCCTTAACCAGTCCATAAACAACTGTGCAGACTTTGCCAGTGATCGACCTTCGGGCCAGCTCAGGTAATAGTTATCCTCGGTCACCAGCGGGGTATCAAATGGCAAATGCAGGTGATGGCGTAGTCCACCTTTCGTCAGCAAGCCCTCATAACACAGAAACACCCCAAGTCCGGCCTCAGCCATCTGAAAGGCCATCGCCAGACTGTCTACTTTGTGCCGGATCGTAACCGGCACAGCTGCCATCTCTACACACTGAAACCACTCAGCCCAGCCCTGCCGATTGCCAATCACTTCCAGCAACGGCTGGCTGCACAGGTCATCCGGGTCATTCAATAAGCCCTGTAACCGGACAGAGCAACAGGGTTTTAACTGTGGTTGCAATAAAGGTTCACTGACCCGGCCTGGCCAGTCACCCCGGCCATGCATAATGGCCAGATCTGCCCCATTGCTATCAAATTCACTCTCCCAGTTGGCATGCACCAGCTTCAATGACAGCCCCGGATAGCGGGCAGTAAACCGGGGCAGCCGTGGCGTCAGCCAGAGCATGGCAAACGCGATATTAACTTCCAGCACCAGATGCCCTTCACCCGCCGGCGAAAATATCTCCGCTGTGCTGCGCTGCAGCCCGGCAATCGCCCCCTGAACGACGGGTAGCCAGGCCTGACCACTGTGGGTCAGCGTTACTTTGCGATGCGCACGCACAAACAACGGTTCAGCCAGGTGATGTTCCAGCAAACGGATCTGCTGGCTGACCGCTGACTGGGTCATATTCAACTCGCGCCCGGCGGCACTAAAATTCAATAACCGGGCAGCCGCCTCAAAGGTGCGTAACCAGTTCAACGGCGGTAAATCACGCCTCAATCCATCCATTAGCTGTTCTTATTACCATGGCTATATTTCGTTGTTTGAATAACCTTATTGATCAACTTAGCATGCAATCACGGAGAGGAATCAGCCAGAACCGCGTATTTCAGTTGTATTTGCGGCATATCAGCCACCTCAACCCAGCCCTCAGACAAGGAAAAGAAAGATGCAGGTTTTATCAACACAGCAGCATGACAGCCAGCCACCACTACTCGCCGTTCAGATCAGTTCAATCACTCAGGCTGAACGTGCACTCAATGTGCAATGGAGTGATGGCAGCAGTGCCACCTACCATTATCTCTGGTTACGGGATAACTGCCCTAGCGCTTTTCACCTCCACACCGGTGAGCGCAGTTTTAATCTGCTCAGTATCAGCGTTGATATCTGCCCACGGGCAGTTGAGTTTGATGGCAGCAGCCTGACCATTGACTGGTCGGAAGGCGAACATCGCAGTGTGTTTGAGCAGTCGTGGCTACGTGAATACAGCTATTGTGATGCGCTGGCGAAAAACCGCAGCAGTAGCTACGTCAGCTGGGATAACAGCTTTGCCAGCCAGATTCCGGAAGCTGACCAGGGCGATTTTATGCAGGATGACCAGACGTTGCTGAACTGGATGCTGGCGCTGGATAAGAACGGCCTGGCCCTGATCCGCCAGATGCCGAATACCGAAGCAGCAGTAGTCGAAACCGCCAGCCGCATCGACTACCTGCGTCAGACCAATTTTGGTGTGACCTTTGATGTGATCTCCGTCGCCAGGCCGATCAATCTGGCCTACACCTCTATCGCATTGCCATTACATACCGACCTGGCTAACCAGGAAGTTCCCCCGGGTTATCAGTTCCTGCACTGTTTGTGTAACGACAGCAGCGGCGGCGAGTCGACCTTTGTGGATGGCCTGCGGGTACTGGAGAAATTGCGCGAAGAAAACCCCGACGCCTTCGCACTGCTGTCCACCCAGGCCATCCCCTTCCGCTTCCATGATGAAGGGCATGATATTCGTCAGCACCACCCGGTTATCAACCTGGATAGCTTTGGCAATATCATCGAGCTTAAGTACAACGCTCACCTGGCCGATATTTTCGACCTGCCTGAGGCGATTATGTATGACTACTATGTCGCTTATCGGGAGCTGATGCTTCGGCTGCAGGACCCGGCGCTGAAAATTGAACTGAAGCTAGGTGCTGGCGACATGGTGGTATTTGATAATCGCCGTGTATTACATGGCCGTAATGCCTTTGATGAAACATCCGGTAGCCGACATTTACGTGGCTGCTACGTTGATCGTTCTGAATTTAAAAGCCGCCTGCGGGTACTGGAGAATAGCCAAGCCCCGCAGAGCTAATCTACTTTTCAGCTGAGGCAACGATTAAATAGCGCTTTTTGTTTCAGCCAGGTTTGTTTACCTGTTATTACACTACAGGGCCTGGCTGGCAAAAAACGCCTGCTTACAACTGGTTATGTCGTAATCAACAAGGTATTCGTCGCTTTATTCCATTAAACTTACCGCCGTCCCAAAGCACCTTGGTGCAGAGGCAATATCATTACAGGAATCAACATTACCTGATCAGATAACAGTTAATCCCCTTGTTCTTACAGGCCTGACACTCGCCACCAAGAATAAAAATAATGCAGGGTAAAACGATGCTCCCTAACGAAGAAATAGATGCTCTTATTGAGCAACGCGGTATTCTCAAAGGCTTGAACCCTACCCTGGGTATTACCGCCATTGTCATGATCGCCGGCTTTATTCTTTACACCATTTTGCTCGGCCAGCAGGCCAGCGAACAGTTCCTCGGCCTCAAGGGCTGGATTGAACAGACGCTGGGCTGGTACTACGTACTGGTGATGTTCCTCGCCTTTGCCGTCTGCACCTATGTGATGTTTTCCCGCGTCGGCAATATCCGCCTGGGTCGCGACGATGATCGGCCTGAATTCTCCAACTTCGCCTGGTTCTCCATGTTGTTCGGCTGCGGCACGGGGGCCGGTATGCTATTTTTCTCCATGTCCGAACCGATGATTCACTTTGCCAGCGGCTGGAGCGGTGGTAACCCCTTCCTCAGCGCTGAAGTAAAAGCTGCCGTGGCGAGCTTCTTCGAAGCAAAACAGGCCGCGCTGGCAGCAGGGTTGATGCCTGGCCAGGAAGGCTTTCCTGTACCAAACGGGCTGGTGGCCGACGCCGTCGCAGGCGGCCTGAAACTGACCATTTTCCACTGGGGCACCGTCGCCTGGGCAATGTATGCGATTGTCGGCCTGTCACTGGCCTACTTTTCATTTCGCAAAGGCCTGCCGCTGTCGATGCGCTCCGCGCTCTACCCACTCATTGGTAACCGTATCTACGGCCCGATCGGCCATACTGTCGATATCCTGGCAGTATTCGGCACCATCTTTGGTATCGCAACCACACTGGGACTGGGGGTTGAACAGATCAGTTCAGGCCTGATTTCACTGGGCCTCCTGGCCGAGAAATCCCAGACCGTTACCGTGATTTCCATTGTCCTGATCACCCTTATTGCCACCCTGTCGGCCACCAGCGGTGTCGCCAAAGGCATCAAGATCCTGTCCACCGTTAATACCTGGATCTGTATCGTTATCCTGTCCTACTTCCTGATCGCCAGTAATGCCAACTACCTGATCGCCAGCACGCTGACGGCACTGGGCGATTACATGAGCGAAGGTATCTCGATGACGCTATGGACGGCACGTAGTCCGGAAGAGCGTACCTGGCAGGGTGGCTGGACCATCTTCTACTGGGGCTGGTGGATGGCCTGGGCGGCCTTTGTCGGCATGTTCATTGCGCGCATTTCCCGTGGCCGCACCATCCGTGAATTCGTACTGGGGGTGATGTTTATCCCCTCCCTTGTGGCGCTCGCCTGGTTCGGCGTGATCGGCTCTGCCGGTATCTACGAGTCGATCTACGGCGCGGATATGACCATCTACAACACCTCAGTTAATAACTGGGACTACGCTGGCACGCTGTACACCGCCTTTGATGTGATCACACCAGGCATTACCGCAACCATCGCCAAAGTAGCAGCACTTGTCGTGGTGGTTATCTTCTTTGTCACCTCCGCCGACTCCGGCACCCTGGTACTGGGTCGCCTGCTCTCCTTTGGCCGCCGTCCACCGGTACAGCAGCGTATTATCTGGGGCATGCTGCTCGGCGGCGTAACGCTGATGATTCTGCTGCTCGGTGGTGACCAGGCACTCAAAGCACTGCAGGCAGCTTCCATTGCCGGTGCTCTGCCATTCACCTTTGTACTCCTGGCCATGATGGTGGGACTGGTGAAATCGTTACGTAAAGATGGCGAGTCCATCATTGATAACGAAGAGCATGTACGCAAAATGATTGAACGGGAAGTCGCTGATCTGTCCTGATCACACTGACTGAACAGCGCGGGCCTGAATTCTGACCAGAATCCAGGCCCGCAATTATTTCGGCCCGTTTATTTTTCAACCTGAACCAACCGGACCCTGGGTTCTCATAACAACCTTCCCCAGACACTGACGTTCAGGTGCAAAAACGCCCCGTAATTACGAGGCGTTTGTATCGTTAAGACTGAGCCTTCGAATCAGCTGAATTCAATTCGACCCAGCTCACCATTACTTTGACGCAGGATAACCGTTGAGAACTCCGGCGTTGCCGAGTAAATCACCATGTAACGCCCAGTCAGGTACGCGTCAGAGTGAATCGCCCAGGGTGCCATATGCACTGCATAACCATAAGGAATCTGAAAAGCGGATACCCGGTCCGCACCATCCTGATCCCGCTTACCCAGAATAAGATAGCCCGCCGCACTCTCCTCCAGTGGCATATGGAAATGGGGCCGGTCATGCACCTCCAGATAAGTACCCCCGCCTTTAGCCGGGTCCATCAGGTAGTTTTCCGCATAACGAGTGCCTACCGCCGTGATAGTAATCGGCAAATTACCGGTGGTATCAAAGCGTGTGGTCTGGCCTACTTTCATGAGCTGACTGTCATAATAGGCCAGATTTTCAGCCGTACAGGGGGCGACCGGAATCGTCATCTGCTGTTCGCCATCGGCCAGGAAGTAGGTGCCCATCCCGCCCAGAATATTGGCATCCTCCGTGGTCAGATCCACTTCCTGTTGCCAGTCACCGGTTAGTACCAGGTTGGCAGGTGTGGTCGGCTGTGGCAATTCAAGCGGCGCTGGCTGCTCATCACCAACCTGCGTCAACCCTTGCCAGCCCAGCTGGTAAAGCTTGCCGTGCTCGGCATGGCCGATGATATTTTCGGTACGCATATACGCATCGGCATCCTCCCCCTGGCGATTTACCAGCAATACACCCAGCCCATCCAGCACATCCGCAGGCAGCGCCCGCACCTGAGCCAGCGCATCCTGCGCCATCCCTTCTGCAGAGATCGTCATATGTTTATCCTTCCAGATCATTCAATCGAGATCTGGGTAGCGATCGCTACCCAGGCTAACCGTTACGCTGCTTCAGTTTCTTTAACAGCGAGCTCAGATTTACGGGCGCGGGTTTTAGTACCTGCCCGGAACAGTGCGATGCCCAGATAAGCGAACACAATAGAAAGCAGCGGATTCAGCCAGTTCAACAGTGCCCATGGCGCGTAGTCCAGCACACTGACGCCCAGCGTCGAGGCAAAGAATGCGCCGCCAGTAGTCCAGGGAATCAGTGCCGTGGTCAGCGTTGCCCCTTCTTCCAGCGAGCGTGACATCACTGAGCGGTCAATATCTTTGTCATCGTAGGCATCACCAAAGAGCTGGCCACCCAGGATAATCGACATATACGCTTCACCCATGGTCATATTGCCGATAAAGCAGGTCAGAATCGTTGTTGCCACCAGGGTCGCACCACGCTTTACCCGGACAAGTACACCGGTAATCAGGATTCGCAGGAAATCAAAACGGGTCAGAATACCGCCCAGTGCCAGTGCCATCAGTGACAGCGACAGGGTCCACATCATTGAGCTGATACCGCCCCGGCTGAGCAGCTTATCCAGGCTCTCTACACCGGTATGTCCAGTGCCACCGTTGTACAGTGCCCCCAGAATGGTTTTGAATTCAGCGCCTTGTACGATCAACCCCAGCAGCACGGCAGTGATAGCAGCGGCCATCATCGCAGGCTCTGCTGATACCCGACGCATACTCAGAACCAGCATGACGATCAACGGTAATAGATTAATAATACTAATGGTATAAACGGACTCAAGCCCGTTCAGCAACGTTTCCAGCTGCTCAACCGGCAGGCTGTTTTCAGCGTAGCTCACCCCCAGTACTGAAAAGGCAACCAGGGTAATCAGATACGCTGGGCCCGTGGTATATAGCATGCTTTTAATATGGGTATACAGATCCGTACCCGACGACATTGCCGACAGGTTCGTGGTGTCAGACACCGGTGACATCTTATCGCCAAAACAGGCCCCGGAGATCACCATGCCAGCCACCAGCGGCAACGGAATATTCATCGCCGCGCCAATGCCCATCAGCACCACCCCCGCAGTGCCAACAGTCCCCCAGCTGGTGCCCGTCGCAATCGACATCAGGCTACATAGAATCAGCCCTGCAGGCAGAAAAACCGAGGGTTGAACAAAATCAACACCGTAGTAAATCAGCGTCGCAATGGTGCCGCTTTCAATAAACGCGGCTATCAGCACCCCAATCAGAATGAAGATATAGATGGCGGACATCGCCCCTTGAATACCGCTATTCATGCCTTCGCGAATAGCAGCAAAATCGTAACCCAGTCGCCAGGCACTGACCGAGGCGATCAGCAGACATATCAGCATAAGACTGTGCAGGCTGGTGTTCAGATAGAACAGACCCACGCCAATAACAGCGACGATTGCTCCAAATGTCAGCAGTGCCTGCTGAAAACTGGCCGTTCTGGTTTCACCCACAAGCGGACCCTCCGTTGGTTCATATTATTTTTGTCAATCGGGACCGACAGGCTAACCGCTATGGCATACTCAACCCATCTGTATTTTCTAACCAACTCATTAGTTGAACTGATCCTTTATGTTTCGTATTCCCTCTATTCAAAGCCTCCGGGTACTGGAGAGCTGCTATCGATTAAACAGTTTTACCCGCGCCGCCGATGAGCTGGGCATCAGCCAGGGCGCTGTCAGCCAGCAGATCAAATCACTGGAGCAGCGGCTGGGATTTGCCGTCTTTCTCCGTGAAGGCCGCAGTATTGTCGCGACCCCCTCCGGTGAAACACTGGTGCATGCTGTGCGCGATGGGTTGGGACATATCGCCGAAGTGGTGGAAGTCGAGAAGCGTAAACAGCGACAGAACCAGCTGGTGATCTCCGTGTTACCCGGCTTTGCTATTCGCTGGCTGTTCCCCCGCCTGATGAGCTTCGAACAGGCCTGGCCGGAACTGGAGCTCACCGTAAACGCCATCGGCAATCCGCTCGATTTCAGCCTGCACCATGCCCACGCCGCCATTACCTATGAGCCAGTCAGTAACGCCCCTGATGCAAACTGGCTGTTTACCGAACAGCTATTTCCAGTTTGCTCTGCCGAATTCGCCCGGCAACACCAGCTGCCTTTAAACGATGACAGTGTGTTGCAACAACTGCTTGAACTGCCTCGTCTGCTCGATGGCAGCCCCACGGAAACACGCTATCGCGATGGCTGGGCTTACTGGGCTGATCAGCTGGGGCTGGAACTGGCGCTGGATCAGGGTCGCCGCTACAGTCAGTCTAATATGACCTTGCAACTGGCGGAGTTAAGCCACGGCATTGCGCTGGGCCGCAGCTCGCTGGTGATGGATGCCGTTAATGCTGGCAAACTGATACGGCTGGGCCGACAGCATGTCAGCAACCCCTGTGGTTACCGCCTGGCAACCAATCCGGCAATGCCAGCCAGCCCTGCGCTAACCGCCTTTCAGCACTGGCTGAATGAGCAGACCCGCTGCATCACCGAATTCGAGCACCATCTATTGAGTTGAGTACTACAGCCCGTGCTCAGAAACCGTTATGCTCTGCCGGACAAACGGTTTGCCGTGTTTTCCCCCTAGCAGTTGAGGTAACAGTATGACGGAGCACGCCTTTTCCCTGGATGGCCTGATCCTGGCCGGTGGCCGGGCAACACGACTGGGCGGGGTGGATAAAGGGCTTGAGCCACTGGCAGGCAAGGCGCTGATTGAGTGGAGCATTACCCCGCTGCGACCTCTGGTCAGCCAGCTCATTATCAACTGCAACCGCAACCACCCCCGTTATGAAGCGCTGGCCGATTGCGTGGTGGAAGATGCAACACCGGACTTTGCCGGCCCCTTGCATGGTGTACTTAGTGGCCTTAATGCGGCCCATGCCAGCCACCTGCTGGTGCTACCCTGCGATACACCGCAAATTACCTCTGGAATGCTGCAGCAGCTGGTGGACGCCGCCCGCCAGGCACCGGAAAAAATCACCATTGCCCGTACCACTGATGGCTGGCAGCCACTGCATGTGGTGATTCCCTGCTGTTATAAAACAGACCTGGCCGCCTGGCTGGCCGAAGGTAACGCCAAAGTGCGAGCCTGGTATCAACAGCACCCCCACCAGCTGATTGAATGCAGTGACAGCGATGCCTTTTACAATCTCAACAGCGAGCAGGAACGAGCCCGGTATCCCACCCGCTGAGAAAGTCAGCGCAGCATCGCCAGCGGCTGGATCTGCTGGCCACAGCTATCAAAGTTTTCCACCGCCAACCAGCGCTCCAGTGCATTCCTGAGTACGGGCCACTCTTTATCCGTGATAGAGAACCAGGCCGTATCACGGTTACGGCCTTTATAGATTGTCGCCTGACGAAAAATGCCTTCAAAGGTAAATCCCAACCGGGCGGCAGCTTTCGCCGAAGGCTCGTTCAAAGCATCGCATTTCCATTCATAACGACGGTAACCCAGCTCATCAAATACACGCTTCATCATCAGGTACATCGCTTCTGTCGCCATTGGTGTACGCTGCAATAACGGCGAAAAATGAATGTGGCCCACCTCAATTACACCAACATTGGGTGTCATACGTAAGTAACTGACCAGCCCGACGGCAATGCCTGTGTCTTTATCGATAACTGCGTAAAAAAGTGGATCATCACCGTGCTTACAGCTATCAAGCCAGTACTCAAAGCTGTCAAAGCTATCGAAAGGCCCATAAGGCAAATAGGCCCAGCTGGATTGATCTGTGTTCAACTGGAACGCTTCGTATAAGTCTCGCCCATGGCGATCAACGTCAACCCCCTCCAGCCGACAATAATGCCCGATCATAGCTTCTCTGGATGGTCGCTCACACGGCTGCCAGTGCGGCAGGCCTTCCCCAACAGGTAACCCGCTTATCTCTGCGAAATGTTTCATTACTGTTCCCTCTTCCACCACCATCACAAAAATAGCATCAGCAATCTTTTCACTCACAGCTGACGCATTGATTAGCAGACAGAATAGAGGCCTAATGGAGTCATAAAAAGATCCATTAAAATACAAAGATAAGGCCCACTTTGACCCAGCCAACCTTTTCTACCGCCCTGTTCCTGCCTTTTCTGCATGCCAGCAACACAGGCCCGCAATACCAGCGCCTGTTTCGTGCGTTTCAACAGGCTATTCTGAGCGGCAAACTTCCACCCGGCACCCGCCTGCCTGCAACCCGCCCGCTGTGCAGCGCACTGAGCCTGTCTCGCAACACGGTCAAAGCCGCCTATGAGATGCTGCATTCCGAAGGTTACCTGGAGACTCGGCATGGTGCAGGCACCTTTGTCTCCCAGCGCTTGCCAGAAGCCTTACCTGCCCGTTCAATGTCCGGCTCGACAGCTGGCGCTCACATAACCCCGCCCCGGCTCTCAAAAACAGCCCTGCGCTTATTGCAGCTCAATAACAGCAATCCACCAGCGACAGGACGCTTATTGCAGCCTGCCCGACCCTGCGTACAGAGTTTTCCCTGGCAGCAATGGCAACGCCATGTCACGGCGGCGGCCCGGCAGATGAAGCACGCTGCACTGATTAATCGGCTGGGCTGTGACGAATTGAGGGAACAAATCGCCAGCTACCTGCAGGTGGTACGCGGCGTAAAGTGCAACGCCGAGCAAATTCTGATCAGCGCAGGCTCTCAGCAAGGGATGTATCTGGCGCTGAAGCTGCTGCTCGATGAAGGTGAGCCGGTACTGATCGAAGATCCAGGCTATCAGGGCGTCGATGGCGCGATTACAGCAGCCGGCGCACGTAAGGTCGCCGTACCCATCGATGATCAGGGATTCCGACTGCAGGACGGGCTGGCGCAAGCACCTCATGCACGGGTTGCGATGCTCACACCTTCACGTAACCACCCCATGGGCCATACACTCAGCCTGGAGCGGCGGCTGGCGTTACTCAGCTGGGCACAGCAACAGGGAGGCTGGCTGATTGAAGATGACTATGACAGCGACTTTCGTTTTGACGGCCCACCATTAACCTCCTTGCAGGGGCTGGGCGGCGAGCATTGTGTCATCTACACCGGCACGTTCAGCCGGATTCTGCACCCCTCAATCCGGCTCGGCTATCTGGTATTACCACCCAGCCTGATTGAACCGTTCCACACTGCCCGTCGCTATATGGACGGCGGCCTGCCGCTATTGCCGCAAATGGCACTGGCCGGGTTTATGGCCAGTGGTCAGTTCAGCAGCCATGTGCGGCGGATGCGCAAGCTTTACCAGCAACGCCGAGACCAGCTACACGCGCTGGTTCAGCAGCGTTTCGGAGATCAGTTACAACGGGTCGAAGCCGATGGCGGAATGCATTCGGTGTACCGCTTACCTGCGGGCTACAATGACTGCCAGATCTGTGATCAGGCCCAGCAATCTGATCTGGGAATCCGTGCCCTGTCGCGCTACTACGCCAGTGACACCAGGCCACAGGGGCTGGTGATCGGCTTTGCCGGTTACACCCAGGCACAGATGCAGCAAGGACTGGACAGCCTGGTGCTGATTTTTCAGGACATGGGCGCTCGCTGAACCGGTAATACTCGGCCATTTTCAGTACCCATATAGCGTGCCCTGCCAACAGGCAATAAATCACTCAATAGCACTAACATTACCAATCATTCCTTTGACCTGTATCGCTCAGGCGTTAGCATCGGTACTATCTGTCAGACAGGTTTTAGACAAGGGCACGTGCCATGTTCGACAAACTCGCCCAACGTGGCGGCTACTGGATGCTAATGCTGGTGATCGGGCTGGCAATGGAAGGCATCGCACTGTTTTACCAGTACGAGCTGGACTATGGTCCCTGCGTACTCTGTATTCATATTCGCATACTTGTAGCAGCGCTGATTCTGTTCAGCCTGCTGGCCCTGCTGCTACGTGGTAGCCGGGGTGGACGTCTGTTTAGTAACTTTGGCACTTTTCTGATCTCTGCCGCAATGCTCGAACGCAGCTGGCAGACACTGGGAATAGAACAGGGCTGGATTGAGAGTGCCTGCAGTATGGATTTAGGGCTACCTGACTGGCTGGCACTGGATGGCTGGTTCCCTGCGGTGTTTGAAGCATGGGAGGCCTGTGGCTATACACCGGAGCTGCTGTTCGGTATTACCATGGCCCAGGGACTGGTCGCGATGAGCGCCGGATTACTGCTACTGAGCCTGCTGACAACACTGGGCACGCTGGCCAGCCGGCCAGAACGAAATATGTTTGCCGGGCTCTGAGCCTCCAGCCACAACAGCAGGATAATGTCAGCAACTGGCATTATCCTGCTGTTGTGCTTGTAGCAGCTTCAGCGCCTCGCGCTCTGACTTTTTCAAGCCTTTGACCACCAGCGCCCAGGAATTTTCGATCATCCGCTCGACCTCTCCCACAGGCAGCTCGCCATCCACATACACCGTATTCCAGTGCCGTTTATTCATATGGTAGCCAGGCGTAACGTCCGGAAAGATATCGCGCAGCATCTGCGCTTCAACTGGATCACACTTCAGGTTGACCGATAATCGTCCGGCCCGCTCAGCGATCACAGCAAACATCTTGCCCTTCACCTTGAACACCTGCCAGCTCTCACCAAACGGATAGCTGTCCAGTGCCGCAGGCTGTACCCGCAGACAGGCTTCCAGTACGTCACGGTTCATCGCAGTCCCTCGTTTTCAGATAAAGGGGCGCGACTTGCCGCGCCCTCCAGCAGTGAAAAGCCTAACCACTTACTGCACTTTCCAGTGGATCTGATCATCCGCACGGATTGGCACAACATGGTGCTCACCCAGTGGGTAAGTCGACGGCACATCCCAGCTCTCTTTCACCAGAGTGATGGTGTCACTGTTGCGTGGCAAACCATAGAAGTCCGGGCCATTAAAGCTGGCAAAGGCTTCCAGCTTATCCAGCGCCCCGGCAGCTTCAAAGGCTTCAGCATACAGCTCAATGGCAGCGTGGGCGGTATAGGCACCGGCACAACCACAGGCCGTTTCTTTAGCATGCTGACCATGAGGCGCAGAATCTGTGCCCAGGAAGAATTTAGCACTACCGCTGGTCGCCGCTTCAATCAGCGCTTGCTGATGGGTATTACGCTTGAGAATCGGCAGGCAGTAATAATGCGGACGAATGCCACCGGCCAGCATATGGTTGCGGTTAAACAGCAGGTGATGCGCGGTGATGGTGGCGGCAACATTGTCTGCTGCCGCCGCAACAAACTCAGCGGCATCTTTGGTGGTGATGTGCTCCAGCACGATTTTCAGGCCCGGGAAGTCCTGCACCACCTGGCACAGAATCGTCTCAATGTAGGCTTTTTCACGGTCGAAAATATCAATCTGGCTGTCAGTCACTTCACCGTGCAACAGCAGCAGCATGCCCACATCCTGCATCGCTTCCAGCACCGGGTAGATATTTTTGATATCCGTGACACCAGAGGCGGAGTTGGTGGTCGCCCCCGCCGGGTACAGTTTGGCCGCATAGATCAGGCCACTGGCCTTGGCTTTACGCACTTCATCCGGGGTGGTGTTGTCGGTGAGATAGAGCACCATCAGCGGGTCAAAGTTACCCTGCGGACCTGCCGCCATAATACGGGCACGGTATTCCAGCGCAGTATCAGTACAGGTGGCGGGCGGCATCAGGTTCGGCATGATAATGGCGCGACCCATATAACGGCTGATATCACGTACAGTGTCTTTCAGTTGCGCACCATCACGCAGATGAACATGCCAGTCATCAGGGCGGGTAAGAGTCAGTGTGGTCATTATGGGCTCTTCTAGTCAGTCAAAGCAGGATATATTCCACCCGGCTTCAACCAGCGACGACAGAGCGGGCAGAGATTGGCGGCATTATCGCCTTTTGAACGACGAATAGCCAACCAGCGTAGCCATGAAAAAGGGGAACGACGGCCAGCCCGGAGGGTGAACTGACCTGCGCATATTTAGAATGACGAACTCTGCCTCACGACCTGGTGCAGGTGCAAACCGGCAATAAACGGCATCACACGATCCAGCTGATTATCCATATTCTCCAGCGCAATATGACGCTCCAGCATCTGTACAAAACCACCAAACGCTTTTTTCATTTGTGGCCGCTTATACGGGTAACTTTCCACTGAATCCATAGCGTGAAGACTCAAAGAAGCACCTACTTCGAAAATTAACAGCTCGCCATCCAGGGTTTCAGCACAATCCAGCCCCAGATAGTCCACCCCGGTACGCTGCCAAACCTCCGCAATTGCAGACGCATGACGGGCACCAAAGCCCTGATCGAAAGTTCCCATCACATAGGCTTCTTCCATCCGTTTTTCGGCATTTTCAGCCATACCCGCATTCAGGTAATGCACCATCCAGTGATCAGAGATCGCCATATGGGCAATAAACGGCTTACCCTGCATGACCATCACCCGGTATTTACGGAACTGGCCGTCGGCACTGCGGTAGTCAATAAACCGGGACAGGAAAAACTCCGGTTCATCATGACGCGCCAAGTAATCCAGCAGCGCCTGACGACCATCCAGTTTTTCCAGTGCCCGACCTGCGTGGGAGTCAATCGGCCGGATAATCGCCGGAAAGTTGACACCAGCAAGCAGTTGGTTGAGCTGCAGCTTATCTGCGGCCACTTCCTGCAACAGAGTCCGATCCAGCCGGCCGGTAATCGGCATACTTATACCCTCAGAAGCCTGCAGGGTCTGACAGACCTGATCACGGCCAAGCTCTGCCACTTTCGCTGGCAGATTCAGCACCGGCTTTGGCCAGTTAGCCATGATCGGCTTCAGCATGGCCAGCGTTGGCAGGTTTCGGTCAAGCTCACTCAGGGCAACAATAGCGATATCATGCTCCGGTACCACTGCAGGCATCGGCAGCTCAGGGGAGATGTAGAGTAGCTCCAGGGTAAACCCGGCACCGTCGGCAATAAACTCCAGCGGCGTATTAGTCATCAGGTCACCTGGTGCCATGATCGCCAATACACGCAACGCGCTCTGGCGACTGGCAGGCTGCAAAGTAAAGTGCTGCTTAATCGCCAGCGCTTCACTTTGCAGAGCAACACCCATTTCAGCATTGCCCTGAAGTTGCAGTAAAACCGACAGATCCAGAAAAGCATCCGGATCATTAAGGCCAGCCCGATCCAGCAACTGCTGGCCCAGTACCGTCATATCAATTCCCTGAAACGCCATCGTCATCAGCGTTGCCAGCCCCACCAGCGGCTGAGGTTTTTCCACCACGGCCGCTTCATGGGCCAGTGCAGGCATGCTCATTAACAGCTCCCTCCGTGACGGCAGCCCTATCATCAACTCACGACTGTGCCTCTGCGCACAGTCGGGTCGGGTCGCCGTAAAAATTTACCACTTTTTGCTGGCATTACAGACTGCAGGGCGCTAGCAAAAGGCGGCAATAAAATGCATAAAGTTTTGACTATTCAGGACGAAGCAATGACTGTGCCAAAGGGTAAAGGAAGCGGGTTTTTTATAAATAAAGACACTTTAGTCGCAGGGATACTCTATGCCAGAACCCTAAACAACAGCCCCACCCCATAGCAAACGGCAGATGGTTGTCTAAACTGTTGTTTGAAGCGGCAATTTACTGCCTGCACTTAAACAGTTCACTGATCTGTACGGCGAGCAATAGAACACAAAAACAAAATAAGCAAAAAACAGGCCATATTTCCTAACGGCATCGAACAATCCAGCGAGCCAGGTAACAATCGAACAGATCAGATAACTCATCCCGTTACACCTTCTTTACATAAGGAATTGGACACAGATCAGTGTCAGCTCTGAAACGGGGTATCTGAAAGAAATATTTCTGAACGCTGCCACCAGGCATGACTCAATCCAGGGTGGAAAACACAGCCCAGAAACAATACTTAACATATTGTTTTCAAAAGAATTAACAGAATCAAAAGTAGATAAAAATATTGTAACAAACACTACAGAATGTAGTTATCCGCCATGATACCCATCAATTTTATTCATTAAATCTATTGACCTGACGCAAGAAAAAATTTAACTTTCAGAAAATTCTGAAACTTCAATAAACCAGAAGAGTTCTGAACCATGGAAATGTCACCAATGATCGAGTCTTTCGTCTTCCACTTTGGGGAGATGGGCAGCCGCTGGGGTTTTAACCGCACGGTCGGTCAGATGTATGCGCTGATGGTGGTGAGCGATAAGCCGCTCAATGCCAACCAGATGGCACAGGCGCTGAACATTTCCCGTGGCAATGTCAGCATGGGCATTAAAGAACTGCATTCCTGGCAACTGATTCAGCAGCATCATATCCCGGGCGACCGCAAAGACTACTTTTCGCCCAAGGGCGATATCTGGGATATGGCCAATACCGTATTTGAAGAGCGTCGCAAGCGAGAGGTCGACCCGACCCTCAGCCTGCTGCGCGATATCCTGCTGGATGCCCCGGCAGACGATTCCGAAGCCTATGCCCAGGACAAAATGCGCGAGATCCACGATCTGCTCGAAACCGGAACCCAGTGGGTCGGTGAACTGCAGCGCATGAATCCGGACAATCTGAGCACCCTGATGAAGTTAGGTGCTGGCGTAGCCAAAGTGATGGATTTCAAAGAGCAGTTATTAAGTTCTACCGAAGGCAAGTCCGATAAAAGGGATCGCTGATCAGGCTTAAGTCCACCCTGCCGGTTCGCCGGCTGGTCTGATCAGTACCCGGGAAACCACAGAACCGTTCCTTACGCCCCACCCTTTCGGCGTAATGCACTGCGGAGCGCACCTGTCTTCCCCGGACATTTTGGGCGGATAACCGGATGATCTTTGCTGCTCACATCCGGCTCCGCCGCTTCTTTTACAGGTAGTCGCCATGATTGATGCGTCCCTGGTTGAGCTGTCTCGCTGGCAGTTCGCCATTACCGCCCTTTACCACTTTCTGTTTGTACCGCTGACCCTGGGCATGACCTGGATTCTGGTTATTATGGAATCCGTGTATGTGATGACCGGTCGAGAAATCTACCGGGATATGACCAAGTTCTGGGGCAAACTGTTCGGTATCAACTTCGCCCTGGGGGTCACCACTGGCCTGACCATGGAGTTTGAGTTCGGCACCAACTGGTCGTACTACTCACACTACGTCGGCGATGTATTCGGCGCGCCGCTGGCCATTGAAGGACTGATGGCCTTTTTCCTTGAGTCCACCTTTGTTGGCATGTTTTTCCTCGGCTGGGATCGGCTGAGTAAACGCCAGCACCTGGGCTGTACCGCATTGATGGCACTGGGTACTAATCTGTCGGCACTGTGGATTCTGGTTGCCAATGGCTGGATGCAGAACCCGGTAGGTGCCGAGTTTAATTACCAGACCATGCGCATGGAGATGACCAGCTTTGCCGAACTGGTATTCAACCCGGTCGCCCAGGTGAAATTTATCCATACCGTGTCTGCCGGTTACGTGGCCGCCTCCATGTTTGTACTGGGCATCAGTGCCTACTACATCCTCCATGGTCGTGACCTGCCCTTCGCCAAGCGCTCGTTCTCCGTGGCCGCTGGTTTTGGCCTTGCTTCGGTGCTCTCGGTGATCGTGCTGGGTGATGAGTCTGGCTATGAGGTGGGTGATGTGCAGAAGGTCAAACTGGCTGCCATCGAAGCCGAATGGGAACGCGAACCGGCTCCTGCTGCGTTTACCCTGTTCGGCCTGCCTGACGACGAAACCCAGGAAACCCATTACGCAATAAAGATTCCCTATGCGATGGGGATTATCGCCACCCGCTCCCTCACCGGTCAGGTGGATGGCATCAAAGAGCTGGAAGCCAAACACGAAATACGCATTCGTAACGGCATGATCGCCTACGATTACCTGCAGAAGCTGCGTAATGGCCAGGACACACCGGAAAACATCGCCCGCTTTGATGAGCTGAAAAAAGACCTGGGTTATGGCTTGCTGCTTAAACGTTATACCGACAAGGTAACCGATGCCACCGAAGCACAGATCCAGCTGGCGGTGAAAGACTCCACCCCACCGGTGGCACCGTTATTCTTTACCTTCCGTATCATGGTGGCCTGCGGCGTTGCTTCCCTGCTGATCTTTGCGCTGTCGTTCTACTATAACGCTCGCCGTCAGATTGAAAGCAAGCGCTGGCTGCTGCGTGCTGCGCTGTATGGCATTCCGCTACCCTGGATCGCCATTGAGACCGGCTGGTTTGTGGCCGAGTTTGGCCGTCAGCCCTGGGCAATCAGTGAGATCCTGCCGACGTTTATGGCCACCTCCAGCCTGACCAGCAGTGATCTGATTATCAGCCTGAGTGGCTTTATCACCTTCTACACTGTGCTGGCCATTATCGAGTTCTGGCTGATGTTCAAATTTGCCCGCCTCGGCCCCAGTTGCCTGCATACCGGCAAATACCACTTTGAACGCGACCACGCAGCCAGCGCCTGAGGAGCCCCGCCATGTTATTTGATTACGAAACACTAAAACTGATCTGGTGGGGTCTGATTGGTGCACTGCTGATCGGCTTCGCCCTCACCGACGGCATGGATATGGGTGTCGGCACCCTGCTACCCTTTGTCGGCAAAAACGATACCGAGCGCCGGGTGGTGATCAACACCGTCGGGGCCCACTGGGACGGTAACCAGGTCTGGTTTGTTACCGCCGGTGGCACGCTGTTTGCCGCCTGGCCGATGGTGTATGCCACCGCCTTTTCCGGCTTCTACTTTGCCATGCTGCTGGTGCTGTTCGCGCTGTTCCTGCGCCCTGTCGGTTTTGACTACCGCAGTAAGATCGACACCCATAAATGGCGTAACAGCTGGGATTGGGCCCTGTTCGTCGGCAGCACCATCCCGCCACTGGTATTCGGCATTGCCTTTGGCAACCTGCTGCAGGGGGTTCCATTTACCCTGGATGAGTTTATGCGGACCAGCTACCACGGCTCTTTCTTTGGCTTGTTGAATCCATTCGGCCTGCTCTGTGGGCTGGTCAGCACCGCCATGATCACCATGCACGGCGGCTTCTGGTTGCAGTTGCGCGCTGACACCCCGGTCGGCGATCGCGCTGGACGTGCCGGGCGGATCAGTGCTCTGGTGACAGGCGTGCTGTTTCTGCTGGCCGGTGCCTGGGTGGCTTTTGGCCTGGATGGCTATGTGATCACCCAGCTGCCGGACACCAATGGCCTGCCCGACCCACTGGCGAAAACCGTCGCGCTGCAACCGGGTGCCTGGCTGAACAACTATGACGCCCAGCCCCTGACGCTGGCATTCCCACTGCTGGGCCTGCTCGGTGCAGTTATGGGCATGCTCTGTTCCATGGCATGCCGTCCGGCACTGGCCTTCACGGCCAGTTCACTGAGCATCGCCGGGATTATTCTGACCGCAGGGGTATCGCTGTTCCCCTTTGTGATGCCTTCCAGTCTGAATCTCAATGCCAGCCTGACCCTGTGGGATGCCACCTCCAGCCAGATGACATTGAACCTGATGTTCTGGGTCGTCGCGATATTCCTGCCAATTATCATCAGCTACACCCTGTGGTGCTATATCAAGATGTGGCGCAAGGTGACCGTGAACGAGATCGAACAGAACAGCCATTCCAGCTATTAAACGAGGAGTTTCATTATGTGGTATTTCGCCTGGATTCTCGGTGTGTTACTGGCCTGCGCACTGGGTGTGATCAATGTGATGTGGTACGAAATGGAGCAGCATCAGGATAACGTTGCCCGCGACGAGGCTGACGGAACAGACTGATGGCCCTCTCTCCCCGCCCAACAACACCGCACGACAGCAACGCCGCCAAAGGCTGGCTGCGCAGTCAGAAACAGCGGGCCGGTTACCTGCTCAGCGCCTCGGTGGCGCTGGGCAGCCTGGCTGGCATTTTGCTGATCGCTCAGGCCGCTATATTGGCCTATGTCAGTGATCAGGCGATGTTTCAGCAGCAGTCGCTGGAGCCACTCAACCCATGGCTCTGGGCCATGGTGGCCCTGCTGCTGGGCCGGGTGCTGCTCAAACGCACCAGCAATCGGCTGGCCTTCGAGGGCGCTGCCCGGATAAAAGCCAGCCTGCGCCGCCAGCTCACCGAACACCTGTTCAAACTGGGTCCACAGCCCAACCAGCGTAGCGCCGCGCTCAGCACTTTGCTGAACGACGGTGTTGAAGCGCTGGAAGATTACTATGCCCGCTACCTGCCCGCCGTCGCATTCAGCGCGATGATCCCGCTGGCTATTCTGGCCGTGGTATTACCACTGGACTGGCTATCTGGACTGATCTTTTTGTTTACCGCTCCGCTGATCCCGTTCTTTATGATCCTGATCGGCACACAGGCAGAAACACTGAACCAGCAACGCTGGCAGCAACTGAGCCGACTGGGCAATCATTTTCTCGATCTGATCCAGGGCCTGACCCAGCTGCGGCTGTTTAATGCCAGCCGTCGCGAAGCCGAGACCGTGGCGCAGATTGCCGACGATTATCGCCGGGCTACGATGTCAGTCCTCAAGGTCGCTTTCCTCTCATCGCTGGCACTGGAGTTCCTGGCCACTATCAGCATCGCACTGGTTGCCGTGACCATCGGCTTCCGGCTGTATTACGGCGAGCTGGATTTCGGCACCGGTTTTCTGATTCTGCTGCTCGCGCCTGAGTTCTATCTGCCGCTGCGCAATATGGGCACCCAGTATCACGCCCGCATGGCCGGGGTTAGCGCTGCCGAGTCCATGCTGACACTGCTGGCCCAGCAACCTGCAGAGCAAGGCCGTCAAACACTGTCCGGTGCTACAGGTCAGCCACCGCAGATCAGCCTCGACCAGGTGCACTATCAGTACGGTGAACGCCAGGCGCTGAGCGGGCTGAGCCTGCAATTTGGTCAGCGCGGGCTCCACGCTATCGTCGGCCGCAGTGGAGCCGGGAAAAGCACGCTGCTCGACCTGCTGCTGGGCTTTATTCAGCCAGGCCAGGGCCAGCTGCTGATCAATGGCACCGCCCTGCAACAGCTGGATATCCAGTACTGGCGCGCGCAGCTGAGCTGGGTGCCCCAGTCGCCCCGGCTGTTTTTTGGCAGCGTGGCCGACAACCTGCGCCTGGCCAGCCCCGACGCCAGCGATGCACAGTTACAGCAAGCAGCCCATCAGGCCGGGGCTGACGAGTTTATCCAGCAGCTGCCTCAAGGCTACCAGACACCGCTGGGCGAATCGGGGGCGACTCTCTCTGGCGGTCAGCGCCAGCGGCTGGCACTGGCCCGGGCGCTGCTAAAAAACGCTCCGGTGCTAATCCTGGATGAGCCCAGCGCTCACCTGGATCCACACAGTGAAACACTGATTCAGGCGGCACTGGCCGAGTATGCCCGAGAGCATCTGGTGATTGTGGTTGCCCAGCGCCTGCACACCATCCGTCAGGCCGAACAGATCTATCTGCTGCACAACGGCCAGCTGGCCGAACAGGGCCAGCATACAGTCCTGCTGGCACAAGGCGGCCACTATGCCCGCCTGCTCAGCGGCGAAAGCACGCCATCCTGAAACCCTTGCGAGGAGAGAGCTGATGTCCCGCTCATCTAGCAGTGATCTGCAGTTACTTGTACGCCTGCTGCGGCTGGCCCGACCCCATCTGGGCTGGATGGCATTAGGGGTTTTATTAGCGCTGATCACTGCGCTGGCCAATGTCGGCCTGCTGGCTGTCTCCGGCTGGTTTCTGGCCAGCATGGCCGCCGCCGGAATTGCCGGGGTTACCATGAACTATTTCACCCCTGCCGGGGTGATACGCTTCCTGGCGATTGTGCGTACCGCCGGACGCTACGGCGAACGGCTGGTCACCCACAACGCCACCCTGAAACTGCTGGCAGAGCTGCGCGTCTGGTTCTACCGAAAACTGGAGCCACTGGCCCCCGCCCACCTGCAGTACTACCACAGCGGCGATTTGCTAAGCCGAATTCAGGCCGATATCGATCAGCTGGATAACCTCTATCTTCGGCTGCTGGTACCCATGCTGGTGGCACTGATTGCCGTGCCGCTGATCCTGTTTATCATCAGCCGTTACGACAGCAGCCTTGCCTTGTTAACTCTGGTCGGGCTGCTCAGTGTGGCATTGCTGATTCCGCTGTGGAGCGGCTGGCGCAGCCGGCAGCCCGGCCAGCGTCAGATAGAATGCGCAGCGGCATTACGTAGCGCTCAACTGGATGCGGTACAGGGAATGCGGGAGCTGCTGATCTATGGCGCTGAACAACGCCACGCCGAGCATTGCCAGCAGCTGAGCGACCAGCTGATTCAGGCCCAGCGCCAGCGCGATAAAATTGCCGCCAGCAGCGATGCGCTGTCACTGTTAATGGTGAACCTGACAGTGATTGCCAGTCTCTGGCTGCTGATCCCCCAGGTAGACAGCGGCAGTCGACCACCCGCTGAACTGGCGATGCTGGCACTGCTAATCCTGGCCAGCTTTGAAGTCGTACTGCCAATGCCAGGAGCACTGGAACAACTCAGCAGCACCCTGGCCGCCGCCCGCCGGTTATTCAGCCTGGCGGACCAGCCACCAGCACGGCCCGAACCGGCTCACCCGGCAACCCTGCCCACCGCATATGATATCAACATTCGCCAGCTAAGCTTCCAATACCCTGGTCAGCAGCAGCTCGCCCTCAGCCAGCTGAGCCTGCGCATCAATCAGGGGGATAATATCGCGCTGATCGGCCCTAGCGGCAGCGGTAAGACCACCCTGACCAACCTGCTGCTGGGGTTCTGGTGCAGTGATAACGGTCAAATTTTGCTCGGTGGCACCGATATCAACCAGCTGGACAGCGACGCCCTGCGCAGCCAGATTGCTGTGGTTTCTCAGCACCCGCATCTGTTTGCCGCCACCCTGGCCGATAACCTGCGCCTGGCCCGACCGGATGCCACCGACGCCATGCTGGATGAGGCCTGCGCACAGGCGGGATTACTGGAATTTATCCAGAGCCTGCCCGATGGCTATCACAGCTGGCTGGGCGAAACAGGACAGGGATTATCAGGCGGCCAGGCACGACGGCTGGCGATTGCCCAGGCGCTGCTAAAACCCGCACCGATTCTGATTCTGGATGAGCCGACGGAAGGGCTGGACCCGATCACCGAGCAGGCAGTGATCAACGCCCTGCAGCCGCTGATGGCAGAGAAAACGGTAATCCTGATCAGCCACCGCCCGGCTATGCTGCAAGCGATGGACCGGATTTACCTGCTGGCGCAGGGCCAGCTGCGTGACCAGGGCGATCACGTCAGCTTACTGGCAAGTAATGATTACTACCGCCAGTTATTGCGGTATTTCTAAAACAGGTTGACGACCACGCGCTTCCTGCAGCGACGCCCAGGCCGCATTAAGCGCCTGAGCCCGGCTGACAAACTGACGGTGGTCAGGTACCAGCGCCAGCAGGCCAAGCTTCTCAAATACCTGCTCCACGTTATCCTGCACCCCCACCAGAATCACCGAACGGCCCATCTGCTGGCCACGCTCTACCACCTGCTCAATGGCCAGCGCCGTCGATATATCGATCAGCGGCACCTCAGTGAAGTCGAGCAGGATTTTGCTGTAGTTACTATGGCTTTCAATCTTGCGGTTAATATCCCGCGCTGCCGCATAACTGACCGGGCCACTGAAGCGTACCAGCAACAGCTGACCATCCGCCTGACGTAGCAAGACACTCTCGTCAGGTGCCAGCCCGTCATGCCCAGCCGGGTCTGCTCCGGCTACACGGGTCTGGCGGGTCTGAATTTCAGCCAGCCGTTTAAGGGTGTAGACATTGGCGACAAACACCCCGGCTAGCACCGCCGTAATCAGATCGACAAACACCGTCAACCCCAGCACCAGTAGCATCAGCACCCGGACAAACATGGGCACAGAACCGAGCCGCAACAGGAATGGCCAGTCGATAATATCCAGCCCAACCTTGATCAGAATCCCAGCCAGCACCGCCTGCGGGATCTGCTCCGCTACGGGAGCCGCCCCCAATACCAGCACCAGCAATAACAAAGCATGGATTATCCCGGCTCGCGACGAATGCCCTCCGGCTTTGATATTCACCACCGTACGCATGGTTGCCCCGGCTCCTGGCAGGCCACCCACCATGCCAGCAAACAGATTGCCGATGCCCTGGCCAATCAATTCACGATCTGAATTATGGTGGCTGCGGGTCATGGTATCGGCCACCAGTGAGGTTAATAGCGAATCAACCGAGCCCAGCAATGCCAGCACTGCAGCGGCCATCAACATGGCCGCCAGCATCTGTGGTTCAAAGTGAGGAATAATCAGCTCAGGCAAGCCGGTGGGAATATCACCAATAATACTGACACCACTGTCTGGCAGTGCCAGCTTGTATACCAGCACGCCCACCAGTAAGGCAAACAGTGACGCCGGCATCAACCGGGCCAGTCGAGAAGGATAGATCAGGGTAATAAACAGCACGACTGCACCCAGTAACAGGCTGGGCATGTGAATATCAGCAACAAGTATCGGCAACGCCAGCACGCTGGCCAGCACACTGCCCTGGCTGGCATGGCCCAGTAGCGGAGCCAGCTGCAGCAAGATAATGATCAGACCGATACCACTCATAAAACCGGAGATCACCGGCAGCGGCACCATGGTGATATAGCGACCCATTTTCAGCAGTCCTAATGCGACCTGCATCAGCCCTGCCAGCATCACGGCCGTAAATGACAGCAATAACCCCTGACCAGGAAAAGCCGCTTCAAACTCGACAACCGTCGCCGCCATCACCACCGTCATGGGGCCGGTAGGCCCAGATATCTGCGACGGCGTACCGCCAAACAGTGCAGCGAAAAAACCCACCACAATGGCACCATAGAGCCCGGCAACAGCACCCGCGCCCGAGGCAACACCAAACGCAAGTGCCAGCGGTAATGCCACCACCCCCGCAGTTACACCACCCCATACATCGCCTTGCAGACTTTTCTTCGCCAACATCCTGCCGCCTTAACCTGTCTCAGAGTTACGGCACTATTGGACGCTTTTCAACGCAGAATACAATGCAACTTAACGCTTGTTGCACACTGCAACGACTAACATCACAGTAGTAAATAACTTACCGATCAAACGCCCGCACCATGGAATCCAGCTGGGCAATGGTCTTGCGCAATTCCTGTGAGGCATCAGCAGCCCGTTGGGAAGCATTCTGATTACTGTGGGACAATTCGCGGATGGAACCGACATTAATGCCGATCTCATCGACCACCACATTCTGCCGCTCTGCTGACTGGGCAACCTCCACACAGCGCTGAGTGATCGCCTGCACCTCCTGTTGTACCTGAGCAAACATCTCATCGGTGCTACGCACTACATTAACGCTGCGTTCGGCTCGCTCTCTGCCCGCTTCCATGGTATCCACCGCCTGGGCGACCGACTTCTGGATTTTTTCAATGGCTGCACGGATTTCAAGGGTAGACTGCTGAGTTCGGCTGGCCAGGGTACGTACCTCATCAGACACCACGGCAAAGCCACGACCCTGGTCACCCGCCCGCGCGGCCTCAATGGCAGCATTAAGCGCCAGCAAATTAGTTTGCGCCGCAATCTCACTAATGACTGTCACTACATTACCAATCTGATCCGCATGGGCCTGCAGATCTCGCGCACTCTCAGAAGCCTGAATGACATCCTGTGACAGGTCCGTAATCAACGCCATGGTGTTATTAAGATTTTCACGGCCATCGCCCGTCTGGTTATATAGAGACTGACTGGACCTGGAAGTATCAGAGGTATTATCCGCAATGGCATGGGTCGCATCCACCATCTGTTTCATAGCAGCAGCAACCGCATCGGTTTCTGTTTCCTGACGACCAATACCATCATTACTCTGCTGAATGGAGGCTTCGGTAATATCCACTACCTGGCTAATCGACTGAGCAATATCCTCCAGCCGACCCAGTACCGTTTTCTTACGGGCCTCATTCATCCGCATCGCCAGCTCAATCTCCCCAACTTCATCCATCCGGGCGCAATACATCAGCTGGGTTAAAGGGTTTTGTACAATCTGGCGGGAACTATGCGTCAGCGATTTAAGCGGCGATAATAACCGTAGCACGACAGCCAGTAGCGCAGATTCAGCGATAAATGCTACGCCGAGTTGCTTCCAGTCAGCCCCCAGAGTCACCAGAACTACCATACTCACCAGCATCACAATCAGCGCCATATTCCAGCTCTGCTGCACCAATGAACGTGGCCGCAAATGCTTCGCTGCCTTCCCGGTATTAGCCAGATCATAAATATGCTGCGCTGTACTGATCAGCTGCGTCGTCGGCTGGGTCCGCACAGATTGATAACCCACTTTGCGACCGTTTTCATACAGCGGTGTTACATAGGCATCAACCCAGTAATGATCACCATTTTTGCAGCGGTTTTTAACAATACCACGCCAGGGCTGATCCGATTTCATCGCTTGCCAAAGGTTTTCAAATGCAGCAATGGGCACATCCGGGTGACGCACGATGTTATGAGCTTTACCCAGTAATTCAGGCTCAGAAAAACCGGAAATATCACAGAATACCTGATTCACATAGGTGATACGGCCCTTGAGATCCGTGGTAGATATTATCTGCTCCCCCTCTGGCATGGTCTGCTCTATACCGGTGACAGGCATACGTTTCACAGCATAACCCTCCGATTAGCATCAGCAGGAATAGGTAGCAGGAGGCAGGAGCTCGTCAGAAATAGAGAAGGAAGCAGGCTTAACATGATCGCACCGTTTATATTGCCTAAACCGAAGGCACAGCTGTATTCAGTTTCAGCATCCACTGCCACAAGGTTGTCAGAGTCTGATGGCATACGACTAAGCGCCACAGAGCAATGAACATCCCTGGATCAACCTTGAATCAAAAAATAGGTAGTAACTCGCGAGAAACAATAGTCACAGTGACCAGAGTCGAAGCGGCATAAGAAGCACATAATCACTTTAGCAGCGTTCTCCTGAAAACAGGCAAACCGCTATTGCAAAGCACTTAAGTGCTGTCGGGCTAAGATTATCTCACTGGAATTGTATCAGGGAAAACAAGGGGTGGTATACCACCCCTGCTGTATAACCAGGTTGATCACTGAGAGATCAGGTAATCTTCCTTTTTGGCACCTTTATCGAAACGCTCCTGAAAAACACGGGGCGTACGACCACGGCCAGACCACTCACGCGGCTTACCATGTTCGTCCATCAGACGATATTTAGGTGCAACAGTACGTTTTTCTGCGACAACGGCAGTACCGCCAAGATCATCAAGGCTAAGACCAGCTTCAGCCAGCTGCGCCTGGATAGCTTTAATTGCATCCTGTTTAGCAGCCATTTCAACCTGCTTCTCAACTTCAGCAGCCTGTCGGTCATTGAGGATATCGCTGAGGTCTGAAATCACTTTCTCCAACTCAGCAACTGAAAGTTCACCGCATTCCTTGCGAAGTGAGTTTTTACGTAGCAGTTTCGAAATAAACTCGCTCATTTACGGATCTCTTCTTTTTGTCCATGGGTCAGGGAAACGCAGCTATTGAAGTGGTGACAGGAACTGTACCTTACCTGCGGATTAATCCCCGGTTAAAGAATAGACCGAAATTCGGTCTTTATCCTTACCAACTTCAACTTGCGTGTAGCTGGAGGGTTTAGTCAAGCGGGAGAATAATAACTGTTTAATCACTATATTTGCATATCTGATCGAAAAAAAATGAAAAAAAATAAAATCTGATACCCTATATGGTTGATTAATGTAAGTGATTACAGCGAGTTAGGCGGCGTTTTTTACCATCTACTCAGCAACATAAACTCAACACAAATGCTTTGTATTTACTGACACAAGCATTCACGCTCGTTATATGAAACTACTGTATTAACCATCCATATAGCGAGTTATGTCTGCAAGATCGGCGACATCAGCACCTTAAACATGGTGCCTGTAATATATAACGGCACTGAAAATCAGCTTAGCATCAACACATAAATCAGAAAGGTACAGGCCAGTTCGCACCGGGGTGAAGCAAGTTCATTATATAAGGTATGTAATCAGCGCCAGAACGCCATCTGTGCCGGTATCAAGACTGCAACCAGCCGGCAGAACCGTATACCGCTGCGCTAAGCTCGAGACACTATCCAGAAAACAAAACGGGATACCCATTACGATATCCCGCTATGCTGTTGCAGGCAGAGTGACAGTCACCCACACCCATACTTTAAAGACGACGAGTTTCCATCGTGTATGCTGCAGCCGCACCAACCCGGCAGCCATATACTCCACATTCACCCTTCCAGCGCATCCACGTCAGAAACTGGCTGACAGGCTCAAGCATTTCAGCAAACACGGACGGCTTCACCAAACCAGGCTTATCAAAAGCCCCCATCGCCTGCAACTCTTCAGCTATACGACGGTCATCATTAGCAATGCCAGTAAAATTAATTGGTTTCATAACGTGTCTCTCCATAGCGACTGTAATCAGACCTAAGTCTATTAGGGTTTTGTGCGCTGCACAATAATCTGTATGCTTTTCATGCTGAGTCAGATCAATAAGCGTACGATTTGAGATATTTAGAGCAATAAACAGAACCGGCAGACAGCTCTATCACTAGCAATATCCTAACTTTACGAGGGTTATCAGGAAGACCCCATCTTCCAGCTAATCAGCTGGTCGGCAGGCTTAACTCCGCTTTAAGAAGCCTTCGAACATGCCAACCCTGAAGTTCTGCTTTTACTAACCTATACCATCAAGCTTTACCCGATCACATAAACTTATTTCATATCTGGATGAATAGAAGTCATACAGGTGCAAAGGTGAATAACCGGTAAAACCCGGATAACAAGCAGTGACTAATATAGTTAATCGTTCTGCTCAGCATCATGCTTTCCAGGTTGACCGGCTACCTTTTAGACGCCTATTCCTGGACGGGTGTCATCAACTGCGACCAGAACTGCTGGGCTAATGCCGAAGGAGCATTAATGAAACGATACAGTCGAACCCCCATTGTCATATCGGGCAATGCTGTAATCTGCAATAAGGCCCCACTTTCCAGCTCATTACGTATCAAACTATGCGGTAACCACGCCATCCCCATACCCTGCAACACCATCGATTTCATGGCTTCTGTCAGTGCCGTTTCCGCACTCAGTTCAAGCTCGGTATCCAGCTGCGGGTAAATATACTGTGTCAGCAGACGGGCAAAAAATGAGTCGGCGGGATAACTGACCTGAGGAATCGGATCTGGCGGTAAAACCAGACATTGCTGTGCGCTGAGTAGCTTTGGAGAAACCACGGGTATTAACGGCTCCTGACCAACATCCAGTGCTTCCAGGGCCGGGTTATCTAATGCCGGGCATATGTCCGGGGCATGATAACAGAGCAGAAAATCACTATGCCCGGCCATAAAGTAGTCAATACAATCATGGAAATTACTCGCTTGCAGACGCACGCCAATCGCCGGGCTTTCACCTTTACGTTCATTAAACCAGCGCGGAAAGAAGGCACTACTCAAAGTATGCTGGGTGGACAGCGTTAACATCTGTTCTGTTTTTGCCCGTACCCGAATGGCATTACGCAAACTATAAAGCTGGCGCAGGTTTTCCTGCAGGGGTTCAACAAACTCCTGCCCTGCCGTCGTCAATTGCGCAGGGTAAACGCTGCGGTCCACCAGCTCGGCCCCCAGCCAGTTCTCCAACGATTTGATTCGCCGACTGAAGGCAGGCTGAGTCACATGCCGCCGCTCTGCCGCGCGAGTAAAACTGCCCTCTTCCACCAGCGCGAGGAAATCTTCTATCCACTTGATATCCATACAGATCCCAGAGTAGGTCTGGCCATCAACACCAGAGGTTAATCCAAGGCAAAAACTATGCCCATTATAAAACGACCGTTATGCAAATACCTTATCGGGCATGCCGATAACAGCATTGGCCAGCGCCTGCCAAACCCACCAGGATAACGCCATACACAACAAGAACTCTATTCAAAGGTATCGGCTATGCATCTCGCACGCTTCCCTCGTTTACATTTCGCTCACCTGCCAACGCCACTGGAACCAATGGTTCAGCTGAGCAAACTGCTCGGCGGCCCTAACCTGTGGATCAAACGTGATGACTGCACTGGCCTGGCTGGCGGCGGTAACAAAACCCGTAAGCTGGAATTCCTGATGGCCGATGCCGTCGCTCAGGGCGCCGATACCATTATCACCCAGGGCGCGACACAGTCTAACCACGCTCGCCAGACTGCTGCTATCGCCGCCAAACTGGGGCTGGCCTGCCAGATTCTGCTGGAAGACCGTACCGAAGCCAAAGACGTTGACTACAACTACAACGGCAACGTGATGCTGGACCAGCTGTTCGGCGCACCGCTGAAGAAATTTCCCGGTGGCACCGATATGAACGCCGCCATGGAAGAGCTGGCTGCCGAGCTGCGTGCCGACGGTAAAAAGCCTTACATCGTGCCAGGTGGTGGTTCTAACCCGATTGGCGCGCTGGGTTACGTACACTGTGCCATGGAGATGCTGCACCAGGCGGATACTGCTGGCATGCGTATCCACCACGTAGTCCATGCGACTGGCAGCGCCGGTACTCAGGCAGGCCTGGTCACCGGCTTTGCTGGCAGCAACAGCCAGGTACCCGTACTGGGTGTGGGCGTACGTGCCCCGCAGGAACTGCAGGAAGGCAACGTATTCAAGCTGGCTCAGGCCACCTGCGAACACATGGGCATTGCCGGTGCGGTAAAACGTGAAGACGTAGTCGCCAACTGTAATTACATTGGCAAGGGCTACGGCTTCCCGGCAGAAAGCACCATCGATGCCATTGAACTGCTGGCCCGCACCGAAGGTATCCTGCTGGACCCGGTTTACTCCGGCAAAGGCTTCGCCGGTCTGGTCGACCTGGTACGTCAGGGTCACTTCAAGCCAGGTGAAAACGTAGTCTTCGTTCACACCGGCGGCAGCCAGGCACTGTTCGGTTATCGCGAAGCGTTTAACCTGCCGACCTACGGCTGATCTGATCCACGGTAACAAAAGACGACAAACGGGGCGCAGCAGCGCCCTTTTTGTCGTCTGCAATTCCACCAGCTGTCACCCTCTGTGGAACAACGATCCTCAGCTGTAAGCCCTTGCGCCAGGCCCTTGCCCTGAACTATTACCCTCAGCGATTACTTTCAGCACACATCAGCCCCATTCCCTTGTGAAACAGCTGCCCCCAGCTGGAAGCGCTGGCGCCAGGATCTTGCTGTAAAGCCACACAATACAGCCCAGCCACAACCAAAAAAGGCAGCCCGAAGGCTGCCTGTCTGATCTACGATAGCAAGGCTGGAGTCAGCCATTGCCACATCTGTTCACACTACGATACGGTTTTACCCGCCACATTCGCAGACGCCTTACTGAGAAAATCAAACACAATCTGATTAAAGATATGGCTCTTTTCCAGATGGGTGTTATGGGCACTGCCAGGCACCACGGCCAGGTTTGCCTTGCGGATTCCTCGCCACAACGTATGCGGCTGCTGCCACATATAGCTCTTATCCTGATCCGCCCAGAGCACCAGCGTTTCAGCCTGGATCTGTGCCAGCCGATGCTCCGCACTCCAGTTCGCCATCGCCTTAAGGCCGTTGATAAAGGTCTGCTGAGATACCTGCAGCCCCATCTCAATACCCTCAACACAGTCCGGGTCGTTCTCGCCCCGGCTGAACCAGGTTTTCACCGTGTAATTCACCGCCTCAGTCGTACCCTTTTCAGCCACTTTACGCATGCTCTCTTCCAGCGTTTCAAAGCGGCCCGGCAAGCGGCCAATAGGCCCCGTGCCATATAGCACCAGCCGTTGTACCCGTTGCGGTGCTTTGAGAGCGATCTCCTGGGCGATCATGCCGCCCATGGAGTGGCCTATCAAATGGAACTGCTCCACCCCCAGCGCATCCAGCTGCGCCAGAATATAGTCAGCAAAGGCTTCCACATTGTCAGGCCCGGTCTGGCGGGTTTCCCCGCCATAGCCCGGCAGGTCCATGGTAATCACATCAAAGTGACTGCTAAAACTTTCTACCTGCTTGTGCCAGTACGCCAGGCCACTGAGAAAGCCATGTACCATTACCAGCACCGGGCCTTTACCTGTTCTTAAACATCCCATCGTCGTACTCCTACTCCATCACACCGGGTAGCCACAGCGCCGTGCCTGGCAGTACAACCAACAACAGTAGCAAGCCAATCAGCGCGCCAATAAATGGCAGGCAACCCATGATCACATCACCGATGGTGATACCTTTGCGGGCCAGGCCCTGAATAACATAGAGATTAAGCCCGACCGGTGGCGTCAGCACGGCCACTTCCATGGTGATGGTGTACACCACTCCGAACCAGACCAGATCAAAGCCCGCGGCAGATACCAGCGGATACAGTGTTGGCAGGGTAATAAAGGTCATGGACACCGGTTCCAGGAACATCCCCAGCACCACGTAAAACACCACGATCGCCGCCAGTACCATGTATGGCGACAGCTGCATCTCAACAAACATCTCAGTGAACTGCTGCGGCACCTGGTAGTACGTCATCACAAAGCCGAACAGCACCCCGGATGACAACAGCAAGCCCAGGTAACCCATGGTCTGCATCGTCGAGCGTAGCGCCTGCAAAAAGCCCTGCCAGTTCAGCCCGCCCACCGTAAATGCCATCAGCAGCGTAGCCACACAGGACACACCCGCCGCTTCCGTCGGCGTCGCAATACCGGTGTATATCGACACCGTAATGATCAGGCCGATGATCATCACCGGCAACACTGCCGCCAGTGCCAGCCCCCAGGGAATCTGTGCGCTGTCATCACGCTCAGGGATATCTGCCGGCTTCAGCCAGCCCCAGACCGCCACAATCACCCCGAACAGCGTGACCAGCACAATCCCAGGTACGACCCCGGCGATAAACAGCTCACCAATCGACTGATCAGTAACAATGCCGTAGAACAGCAGAATCAGGCTGGGTGGCAACAGCACACTCAGCGTGCCACCCGCGGCCAGTACACCACTGGACAGACGCTTGCCATACCCCAGCTTGAGCATCTCCGGCAACGCCACGCCACCGATGGTCAGCGAGCCCACCATACTGGAGCCACAGACCGCACCGAAGCCAGCACAGGCCCCAATACTGCCGTAAGCCGCCGCGCCTCGCAGTGGCACTTTACTGTGCATAAACCAGTACAGGTTAGGCCCGATCGCCGAACGGCCAATCAGCTCACCGAGCAGGATAAACAGCGGTACGGCCAGCAAAATATAATCCACCCACACACCCCAGAGCTTCAGCTCGGCAGTCACCAGCGTGGTCGAAAACTCCTGAATACTGAGCAGAAACGGCACCGACGCAGCGGCCAGTGCAAACGGAATCGGCAAGCCGATCGAAATAAACAGAATCAACAGTCCCATCAAACCGAGACCTACTTCATACCATTCCATCAGACGGCCTCCTCAGTGGCGGGGTGTTTGTAATTGAGCAGCATCACCAGTGCGAACAGGGTGAAGACCACCAGCGAGAGTGCCACCGGCACCCAGAAGTAAAACCGTGGCCACAGCAGAATTTCAGAGGCTGAGCCGGAGAAAAGAGAGTTGATGGTTGCCTTACAGGCGGCCGTGGAGAAAAAAGCCCCGGTCAGCACCATAATCAGCAGATTGATACGATCCACCACCGCCTGAATGGCCGGTGGCAGGCTGTCACGCAGCAGCGTAACTTTAGGATAAGCGTCCTGATACAGCGCATAGGCAAGGCCGAAGAAAGCAACAGGCACCAGCAGTAACGCTGTTGCTTCGGTAACGACCCCGTCCGGGCTATTCATAACGTAGCGCATAAACACACCGTAACTGATCCAGCTTGCCTGGATCAGTACGATGAGACCGCCACAATACAGCAGGATACGCGCCACCTGGCTCAGCAGGTTTGCAAGTGCCTGTTTCATGGTTGGTCTCCGGAATCAGTCGGCGTGTTTAGCGAACAACGCACGAACCTTGTCAGCCAGCGGTTTACCGCACGCTGCATCAACTTCCTTATCCCAGTCCGCCTGCACACTATTGATCAGCGCCATACGCTGTTCTTTATCGATCGACACGGCAGAACCGCCGCCGTGCATCACCGCATTACCCACACGGGTATCAACCCAGGCTTCGTAACGGGGCTTGAGCCACTCTTCAGACTCACGGGCCGCTTCCAGCACAGCAGTCTGATTGGCTTTGCTCAGGCCATCAAACTTGCGCTTGTTCATCATGTAGACGATATTGCCGTAGAACAGATCCGCGTTAACCATGTACGGCATCACATTCCACAGCTTCCACGAGCTGTACGTTGCTACGCCCATGTTAATACCATCGACAACACCACGCTCAGCCGACTGGAACACCTCTTTGGGTGCCACAAATACCGGCTTGCCGCCCCACTTTTCGATCATCATGCTGACCAGCGGACCGATGGAGCGCACCAGCTGGCCATCAAGGTTGCCCAGCTTGTCGACTTTGTTCTCGAACCACCATTCCTGATCGTAGGAGTAGTTGGAGTTGATCAGCGGCATCAGATTAACCTTGGCCGCTTCATCGCGGATCAGGCTGGAGAACTCGGCATCCAGCTCAACCTGTTTTTCCAGATTGATATTGGCCGGATACAGCGAAGACACCCGATAACACGCCAGCCGCTTGTCCGCCGGAATCCAGCTGACATCAGACACACCACCCTGGACCGCATCCACCCCTTCACTCCAGCCATGCAGCGTAGAGGATGGGTAAATCTGCACTTTCACATCACCACCGGTTTTCTCTTTCACCAGCCTGGCAAACTGTTTAAAACCGTCGTAGCGGATATCAGTTTCATTAACGTAGGTCGATACCCGGATAATCTCAGCAGCCTGAGCCACACTGGTTGTCAGTGCGCTAAGTGCGAGACAGCTACCAAGTAGCGCTGTTGCGGCGATTTTCGTCTTCATGATTTCTCCTGTTATTTTTATTAGGCCCGCAGCAAGACGCCTGCAAAGGCCAGACCGGCCACCTGATGGGTGAGCGGTTATTAAGTAATACGCCGCAGTCCCGATCTTTCCCAATGCTAATTCCGACTGGGGTCATTCCGATTCTGGCTGCCCAGTTATGGCCCACACGGTGATCAGATCGGGGGCATGTTTAACACTTGCGCCAGCGCCCCGACTGGGGCATGTTAAAAAGTGGTCTGACGCTGAGCGTTCCATCCAGAACCTCATCGTTGCTGCGGCGCAAAATAAAAATAATCAGGCAATGCCCCAGACACCCTGGGGCGAGGAAAAATAATGGATCTGAAATTGCTGGAGGATTTTGTATGCCTCGCACAGCTACAAAGTTTCACGGCTGCAGCACGGGAGCGGCTGGTAACCCAGTCCGCTTTTAGTCGAAGAATCAAAGCATTAGAGGAGTGGATTGGCGCTGATCTGGTCAACAGAGACTGCTCACCACTGGAGCTGACGCCCCAGGGCAAGATTTTCTACGATGAAGCTGAAGTGATCTTACGGCGGCTGTACAAATGCCGGGAAGCGGTGCGTGCACTGGGTAAAGATAGTGAGCGGGAGATCGCTGTTGCAGCGCAAAATTCCATCGCCCAGACCCTGTTCCTGGACTGGGTAAAACGGATCGAACGGCGCTTCGGCTCCATCTATGTCCGGCTGGTATCGGAGAAGCTGATCGACTGTGTCGAGCTGTTTACCCAGGGCCATGTGGACTATCTGTTCTGCTATGCCCACCAGGATATTGGCCTGCCACTCGATAGCAGCCGTTACGGTTACACCATCGTTGGCAAAGAAAAACTGATTCCCGTCTCAGTCCCGGACGGTAATAATGGCCCGCCCCTGTTCGCCCTGCCCGGCAATATGGAAGCGCCCGTGTCATTCGTCGCCTACACCCATGAATCACTGTTTGGCAAAGCGATAGACAAACTGATCCAGCAAAAATCCCACCACTGCTACCTGCGCCGCCACTATGAAAATGCCTTCTCCCACACCCTCAAATCCATGGTGCTGGAACGGCTGGGCTTCGCCTGGCTACCCTGCTCCTCCATCCTCACCGACCTGCGTGATGGCAGGCTGGTGCGCGCCGGAGATGAACACTGGGATCTGGAATTTGATGTCCGCCTCTACCACCACGCTGGCGACAGCGAGCTGGAACAGGCTGTACTGGCAACCTCAAAAGAGATGGGCGAACGGTGCCAGGGGCCGTGAGTCCGCTGACCTGACCGTCAGCTTATAACCCCGTCAACGGCTGTAGCAAGCGGGCGATCAGGCTGCGATAACGGAGCGGCGCATCGGTCGCCACCAGGCAGATGCAGGGGTCAGGCCCCTCGGCGACCGGCTGATGTTCCAGCTCTGGTGCAGCGTCGGACAGATCACCGGGCCGAAAGTGGCCCTGCTCATCCCGATAGGCACCCTGCAGGATCAGGGTCAGTTCGCTGCCCTGGTGGCTGTGTCGGGGAATACTGACGCCCGGTGCGATCTTCAGCAGTCGTAACCCGGCGTCAGCCGTCACGAGCCGGATCTGCTTTATACCCGGTGCCAGCCAGCGCCATGGCAGGTCAGTGTCACCCTGCGTCAGCAGCTGTTGCAACGGTGCGGGGAGCGGCTGCTGGCGCTGCGTCGGGTCGCTCAGTTCTGGTAACGGCACACAGATCTGATCCGGGCGCGGGTTACACAACAGCTGTGGCTCTGTCTCCAGCAGGCCCAGCTCCCCGGCCCAGTTGTGGACTGTAACCGGTTCGATCGCCTCCAGTAACAGCCCGCCCAGCTGCTCAGCTTCGGCGACGCCTGCCCGGCAATGCCCGCACTCGCGCAGGTGGCAAGCCAGCAGGATATCGAAGGACTCCGGCAATACGCCTGCTGCGTAGCTGAGCAGAGTAGCCTCGTCTGGATGGTGGTTATTGGACATCGTCAGGGCCTTAGTGCTGTGCATAACTTCTGAAACGCCAATCGCAGGCTGGATTTTACGCTGCCCAGCGGAATGTCCATATCATTGGCGATCTCCTGATGACTTTTACCCTCGAAGTAGGATTTGTAGATCACTTGCGCCTGTTGCTGTGGCAGCTGCCGGATCGCCAGCCGGACCCGTGGGGCATCGGCCGTATGCTCCGCAAACCAGGTATGCTCTTCGGTCAGTAAGCCACGCCCCCGTGACTGGACCTGCCGCCGACGCAGCTGGTCGATATACAGGTTGCGAGCGATACGAAACAGCCAGGTGCTGGCGGCAGCTTTACTGGCGTCGTATTGCGCCGCCTTGCGCCAGACGATGAGCATGGTTTCCTGGGCCAGCTCTTCTGCCAGGGTGCTATCACGGGTGACCCCCAGCAACCAGGATTGCAACCGTGGGAAAAAATGGTCATAAAAGCGCAGATATAACACCCGATCCCTGGTGCAGCCGACCTGCGCCAGGCAACGGCTCCAGTATTCTATCTCGGTGTGCTTATCAGTATTGTCGGCCATCGAGGATTGCTCACCATGCCACTGTGTACGGGGTCTGGTTAAGGGTAGATCAGTTCTCTGGGCAAGGCAGCAAGATCTAAACAGGCGCTGCACTGTATAAAGCACCGGGTTAACAGCGCGTAACGAAAGGACGGTGGGGAAAGGAATTATGCGGGGTATGAAGCAAAACAGATGATCATACCCACCGGTATCCGGATGACGGTACCGGCAGGCTGTAGCGCTGCGTTTATACGTTGACCGCCAGCAGCTCAACATCAAAGATCAGCGTCGAGCCCGGGGTGATAATACCTGCCGTGCCCTGGCCGTAAGCCAGTTCGCTGGGGATAAACAGTCGGCGCTTTTCGCCAACAACCATCAACTGGACACCTTCCGTCCAGCCATGAATTACCTGATTGAGGCCGAAGCTGATCGGCTCGCCACGTTCGACGGAGCTGTCGAACACCCGGCCATCAATCAGGGTGCCATGGTAGTGTACTTTGACCTTGTCGGTTTCAACCGGGTGCGCATCCCCTTCGCCCGACTGCAGTATTTTATACTGCAGCCCTGAGTCAGTCGTAACCACATCCGGGTCTTCGGCATTCTTCAGCAGGAACGCGCGCCCTGCATCCATATTTTCTGCAGCCTGCTGCTTGTTCTGCGCGCCGCGTTTAAACAGCAGCAACGCCACAATCGCTACCAGCCCAAGCAGGATCACCTCAGCCATACTATCTCCATATCATTCAATCGTGAGCAACGGGGGTGACGACTGTATAGGGGAAGTACCCCATACTCAACCAGCATACCCTCTGTAAGGTGCTTTCAGACCACTGCTGGTGATTATTTAAGCCCAAGACGGCGCATACTGCGTATCAGGTTGCTGCGATCCAGCCCCAGCCCTCTGGCGGCGGCCGCAATGTTGCCATCGGCCTGCTGCAGACGGGCATCAATCAGCTGACGCTGAAACTGATCGGTAGCACAGCGCAGGTCGGGGGCCTCCAGCAGCTCAGCACTAAACTCTTCTTCTGCCGGGCTGTCGCTGTCATCGCGCAACGCCAGATGGTTTACTTCCAGAGTAATCACCCGCTGGTCCCTGCCCTGTTCATGACTGGCTTTGAGCGCAGCCCGGCTGAGCAGATGTTCCAGCTCCCGCACATTGCCCGGCCAGCGATACAGACTCAGCCGCCGGACCGCTTCGGAGGCCAGCCGTAGCCGCTGCACACCCAGCCGCTGCTGGTTGCGCTCCAGAAAAAAACCCGCCAGCAGGATCACATCATTACCCCGCTCCCGCAGGGGTGGCACCGGTAGTGGGTACACACTCAGCCGGTGGTAGAGGTCAGCCCGAAAACGCCCGGCCCGCACCTCCTGCTGCAGATCACGGTTGGTGGCGGCGATCAGCCGGACATCTACCGATATCAGCTGATCACTGCCCACCCGCTGTACTTCACCACTTTGCAGGGCCCGCAGTAATTTAGCCTGAGCGCTGAGCGGCAACTCGCCCACTTCATCCAGAAACAGGGTGCCCCTATCCGCCAGTTCAAACCGGCCACTGCGATCGGCCACCGCACCAGAGAACGCCCCTTTTACATGGCCAAACAGCTCACTCTCAATGATATTTTCCGGTAAGGCGGCACAGTTGATATGCACAAGCGCTGCATGGTGACGGGGCGAGAGCCGATGAATTTTACGTGCCACCAGCTCTTTGCCGACTCCCGTTTCGCCGGTGATCAGTACCGACAACGATGACGGTGCAACGGTGGCGATCTCTTCCTGTAAGGCTGCTAAAGCAGGGCTTTGCCCCACCAGCTCCTGACACTGCTCAGCTTCCAGTAACACCTGCACCACCTGCTGCTGATGTTCGGCTTCGGCCTGTAGCTGGGCAATGTGCTGGCTGGCATTAATCGCGGCAGCCACCGCGGCCATACAGGCGCGAATCTCGGTCGGGCTGAGCACATCAAACGCCCCGGCCTGCATCGCGTCCAGTGTCAGCACCCCCCAGGGTTCACCACCAATGCGAATACAGCTGCCCATGCAGTCATGTACATGCAGCTGCTGGCTATTGGCGACCAGGCCGTCGTAGGGGTCTGGCAGCTCAGAGTCTGCTTCAAAACGGACCGGCTGCGGGCTTTGCAGAATGCGACGTAAGCGCGGGTGCAGGGTAATTTCAAACCGTCGCGCCATCGCCTGCTCACTCAGACCTTGCACAGCCAGAGGGATTAACGCGTCACCCTGCAAACGCAGCAACGCAATCGCATCACAGGGGATGGCACGGCCAATGGCTTCAATCAGCCGCTGATAGCGCTGTTGCGGGCTCAGCTGGCGATTCAGATCTTCAACGATGTCGATAAAAGGCAAAATATTCATGCAGTCACTTTAACCGCAAAGCAGTCAGAATGACAGCTCAACAATAAGGTCTAAATGACCTTTACTGCAATCCCGCGCACAATAAATCCTTTTTAAATCAATACATTGAGACCTGGCATAAAATTTGATTACTTATTCCAGTAAGGGCGACAACAGCCCAGCCAACCCAACACGACTCCCGCCCACGGGAGCACACTACGAGTAGTCACTATGCTGGATCAGAACACCGTCGAGATTATCAAAGCGACCATCCCCGCCGTACAACCACGCGCTGATGAAATTACCGCCTGCTTCTACCCACTGATGTTTGCACAGTACCCTGAGGTTATCCCTTACTTCAACCAGACCCACCAGGCGAAAGGCGCACAGCCAAAAGCACTGGCCAATGCCGTGGTGGCCTACGCGGCCAACATCGATAGTCTGGGCAACCTGAGCGACGCCGTTACCCGCATCGTGCAGAAGCACTGCGCCCTGGGCATCCTGCCGGAGCAGTACGCCATTGTCGGCAGCTGCCTGTTACAGGCAATTAAACAGGTGCTGGGCGATGCGGCAAGTGATGAGGTGATTGACGCCTGGGGCAAAGCCTATCAGCAGCTGGCAGACATTCTGATTGAGGCGGAAGAAGCGGTATATGCTGCCAGCGCCAGGCAACCGGGAGGCTGGCGTGGTGAGCGTGAATTCCGGGTGGTACGCAAACAGGCTGAAAGCGCGGTAATCAGCTCGTTCTACCTGGAGCCTGCAGATGGTGGTGCTATCCCTGAGTTTAGCCCTGGCCAGTACATCACTGTTCTGACCGAGATTGCCGGTGAGCCGGTTCGCCGTAACTACAGTCTGTCGGATGCCCCCGGCACCGGCTATCTGCGCATCAGCGTGAAGAAAGAGCCCGAAGGAGTGGTGTCCAGTTTCCTGCACGACCAGATTAACGAAGGCGACAGCCTGAGCCTGCGTGCTCCGTTCGGTGAGTTTACCCTGCGTGAGAACAGCAAACCGCTGGTACTGCTGACCGGCGGTGTCGGTATTACACCGGCCATGAGCATGCTCAATGCCGCTGCCAGCTCTGGCCGTGAGATCCACTTTATTCACGCTGCTCTGAACAGCCAGGCCCACGCTTTTAAAGCCGACGTTGACCAGCTGGCGCAGCAACACAGCAACGTACAGCCGTTCTATATCTACAATCAGCCGACTGACGATTGTCAGCCTCATGCCCGCGGCCTGATTGATGCGCAGATGATCAGCGCTCTGCTACCGCAAACCAGTGATATCGAGTTCTATTTACTGGGGCCCAAGCCATTTATGCAGGCTGCGCTGAAAATCGCCCGCAGCCTGGGCGTGCCAGAATGTCAGACTCACTTTGAGTTCTTTGGCCCGATGGAAGCACTGGAAGCTTAACTCTCAGCGAGGCCTTAATTCTGATCCCGGTACCGCCCTTAACGGTGCCGGGCCAGCAGCCCGGCCACCGCGCCTTTGGCCGTTTTCCCCAGTCGTTGCATCAGCTTAAAATCTGGTGCAGCGACAGCATGTTCACGCTGCAGATCATCCAGCATGGCCAGCCACAGATGGGCGGTCATCTCAGCATCCGCTAACGCCCGGTGAAAAGTGCCATCGGTCGGCAGCTGCTTATATCGCACCAGCGTCCCCAGCTTGTGATTGGGTGCCTGCTGATAGAGCCGGCGTGCGGTAAGCATTGAGCAGGCAAACGGGTACGTCTGGCGGTAACCCAGCCGCGCCAGCTCAGCCTCAAGGAATTTCTGGTCAAACGAAGCATTATGGGCGACCAGGTTGTAGCCCTCGATAAACTGCGCAAATTCCGCCATCACCGTTTCACAGGGCGGTGCTGACGTCAGCATGGCGTTACTAATGCCCGTGTAATTTTCAATAAACCCCGATACCCGACAACCCGGGTTCATCAACTGCTGAAAACGCTCGGTAATGACCCCACCTTCCAGCTTCACCGCACCAATTTCAATCGCCCGCTCCCCCTGAGCAGGTGACAGGCCGGTGGTTTCAAAGTCAAGTACGATCACAGTATCCGCTGCGGTTAACGACATCATCGCTCCAGAAAACTCATTATCAGTGACTGATCCCCACCCCGCCAATAGCCAGGCAATCAAAAGCTACTCAATCAGGTAGTTATACCGACCATTGGCCAGCCGTACACTCACTCTGACTATTTGCACAGGGACAGTCGCGTCATGGAAATTCGGATATGAGGGTAGCATATACACACCTGCTGGCAGCCTCCACCGCCGTGGCTCTCATGACCGCTGCAGGGTACCAGCTAGCCTCTTTGCCTGTCAGGGTTAACACGGTATTGCAGCAACTGGTCGATAGCATCAATAACACCCCCCTACCCAATAACCTGCACCTCCATGCCAGCCAGCAACAGTATCAGCGCGATCTGTTTGCCTCCTCGGGGCAGCTGAATATTGACCTGAAGGCAAATGGCGGCAGCGTGCAGTATGCACTTCAATATCAGGTAGCACATGGCATCAGCGCGCTGCTCAGTGGCGCAACCGTAACCGCCAGGCTATTCAGTCTCGACAGTACCATGAGGGATAAATCACACTGGAGCGGCTTTTTATTCCAGCGCGAGCCCATCCGTCTGAGTGGCATAATCAAACCGGACCGAGTGGAGGTCACCGGTATTATTCCTGCCTTCAAAAGCGAAGTACCTGGCCGGTTGATCCATAGCAAGCCAGCGTCCTTAACCTTCAGTGCCCGACAGCCAGGTACACAAAATCACTGGAGCCAGACGCAATTTCGTCTGCAATTACCAGAGGTTCAGCTTTGGGAAGATAGCAGCCATGCCGAGGGGATAACGCTGACCAACCTGCGTATCGATACCGTACAGAATAAAGCCGGTAATACACTCAGCGCCACAATGGATTCCCGCCTGTCACAGCTCGAGATAAGAAGCCCTGCCCAGCTGATTCAGCTATCAGACCTTCAACTAACCAGTCACACTCAGTTACAGAACAGCCTGAAGATCCTCTGGACACTGAACTTCGACCGTTTCAACAGCCGCCAGCTGCAGCTGCAGAATGGCCATATGCGACTGGCACTGAACGGTATTAATGGTGATGCCGTACGCCAGTTGATTGATGTCAGCCAGCAGGCCAGGCACTATAACTGGAGCGCCGAGCACATTCGTCGTGAACATGCAGAACAACTAAGGCATCTAGGTAACCAGCTGCTAAGCCGGAATCCTCGCCTGACATTACAGGCCATGCACGTCACCGTGCCCACTTCAGGCAACAGAGTTGCCGGTGATGCCAGCTTCAACGCTGAGATTCAGCTGGATCACACCCGGCTCCCTGAAAACTTTATCAGCCAGCTGCCAGACAACAATCAGGCCTTGGCACAGCTATCCACTGCTCTGCTGGCAACACTCAACATCAACAGCCATGGCATAGCGACCGAGCTGGTACAGGCTCTGCTACACCCGGCAGGCCAGCCATTCAAACAGGCGCTCGCTGACGGCAATCTCAGCTTTCAGCTAAAGAACGGTATTGCCACCCTGGACAATAGCCCGCTTCAATAAAACGCGCCGTTCATAATTATTGACCAGGGTTATCAACACAACCACCTTAACAACCCTGCCTTCTCCATTTTCAACACCTCAGGCAAGCAATTAAATGGTGATTTTCGCCATATACTCAGAAAAACATTCAACATTGCTATTGCCATGTAAAAAAATATGCGGTAGTCTCAGTTCTGTTTTGTATTAGATGCACCTTGTGTTTTTGTGGACCGTTCCTCTCAACGTTGTTTCTGCTCCAGCTCATCTGCTTTTCGTAATACATACCTGTTTATTCACACGCTCATTTTTTAGGGTGCGGATACTGCTGTCTTAAAGACAGGTAATCAGCTCAGGCTGATATACAGGCTCTCTAGCCGCTGCTCGAATTTACTTTGATACGTTTCCGGATCATTCCCGGTAGCTAAAGCATCGCCATTTTTAATGCACATGATGCTCTTCAATCAGCGACGCTAAAGGCAGAAATAACGATTCGACAGCACCTATTTAATGCCTGCACTGTGCGGGCAGAACGGTTCTACGCATGCAAAACCCTGCTTGGCTAAAAAGCCAAAGAACCATTAAAAACAAAAAGTTATGGAATAACACATGAACATTGAACCAAACAATATCCGCCTGATCAAACACCATAACCGTGACGGCATTACCTGGTCTGGCCAACAGAGTTTTCCTGATGGCACCTGGAAAAACCGCCAGATCTGGAAACCGGTTACACGCCCGCTGGAAAAAGCAGAAATGCTAAGCTGGCTATCACAGCAAAACACTACTGTTGATGCCGCTGACTATTTTAACTGATAGTTTTGATAGCAATAACGATCAACTCTGACCAGATACAACTGATTTTAAACCGGCAGGCGTTAAAACCGACTGCCGGTATTTCGATATAAGGTAAAACATTTTCACCGTTAATCGCTATATTCGCTTTAAGCAGTCATTAATATTACTTTCATGTAGCGTTACTTAATATGCGATAACGGCATTTCGGTTCTTAAAATTACCCGACGTAACGCAAAGCTGGTCCGAATACTCGCAACCCCCTCTATCTGATTCAACTGTTTTAATAAAAAGTGTTCATAATATGCCATATCAGGCATCACGACTTTCAGCAGATAATCAGCATCACTGCCGGTAACCAACGAACATTCCTGCACCGCTTCAAAGCCTGTAATCTGTTGTTCAAAACCCTCCAGAACTGCCGTCGCCTGACTGGTCATACTGACATGAATATAGATTGTCAGCGGTAGCCCAAGCGCTTCCTGGTCCAGTAATGTGACCCGTTTGTCGATAATTCCAGCCTCCTCTAACTGTCGTACCCGGCGCGAACACGGCGATGGCGACAGGCCAACCTTCTCAGACAGCTCAACATTGCTGATACTGCCATCACGCTGAATCTCCTGCAGAATCAGCCGATCAATTCGATCCAGAACTGCCTTTAGCATAATAAATCCTTTTTATAAGTATTTTTAGTGATTACTGCCAGAATTAAGATCTTTGTTGATGAGATCTGCACTCTTTAGCCCTGAAAGTCGGCGTAATCTTTTATCAGTATTTATAAAGGATTTCCAGTACGGCAGCCAGCCCTTAACCCCCCAGCTGGCCCACGTAGACAGAGAGGCAGACAATGAAAAATAACAAGCAGGCATTTGCAACGCGCGCGATCCACTCAGGTTACGATGCACAAACTCACCAGGGTGCACTAGTGCCCCCGGTGTACATGACCTCAACCTTTGAATTCGAATCTGTGGAACAAGGCGCTGCACGCTTTGCCGGTGAGCAACCCGGTCATTTTTACAGCAGAATATCCAACCCGACTCAGGCACTACTGGAGGAGCGGCTGGCCGATCTGGAGGACGCAGAAGCAGCGCTTGCAACGGCTTCTGGCATGGGTGCCATTAGCGCCACACTCTGGACACTGGTCAGTGCAGGCGATCATATTATCGCTGACAAAACCCTGTATGGCTGTACATTTGCCTGCCTGCAGCATGGTCTTACCCGGTTCGGCGTGGAAGTCAGCTTTGTCGATTGCACAGACCTGAACGCCATCCAGTCAGCGCTAACACCACGCACCCGTGTGGTCTATTTTGAAACGCCGGTCAACCCGACCATGCGTATTATGGATATCACTGCCATTAGTGCACTGGTACACACCGACAATCCAACCGCGACAGTCATTGTTGATAACACCTACTGTACCCCGGCACTGCAACGGCCTCTGACGCTAGGGGCTGATCTGGTCGTACATTCAGCAACTAAATACCTGGGCGGACATGGTGACCTGGTCGCCGGAGCTGTGGCTGGGCGCAAGGAATTGATTGATGAAATCCGCCTGGTCGGCCTCAAAGATCTGACCGGTGCGGTCATCGCCCCCATGACCGCTTTTTTGATTATGCGAGGCCTGAAAACCCTCTCTCTTCGAATGGAACGCCATTGCTCCAATGCTCAGCAGCTTGCCGAAACACTGCAACAACACCCAGCGGTAGAAGTCGTCTACTATCCGGGACTAGCCTCAAACCCATACTACCAGCTGGCCAGCGAACAAATGTCCCAACCCGGCGGGATGATCGCCTTCGAATTAAAAGGCGGCCTCAACTCCGGCATCGCGTTTATGAACAACCTGCAACTGATCAAACGCGCCGTCAGCCTGGGCGATGCCGAATCGCTATGCCAGCACCCTGCCAGTATGACGCACTCAACTTATACACCCGAAGAGCGCGAACATCATGGCATCGCAGAAGGCCTGATCCGCCTCTCTGCCGGCCTGGAAGACATTACCGATATTACTGCTGATGTAGTGCAAGCGCTGAAAAACTGCTAAACCCTGCTCACGTACAATAACTCTATGATAATCCCGCTCCGGACGCATCAGCCGCTGGTACCTACTACAGGATGCGCACGGAGCATACTACAACCCGGCAATAAAACTTGAAACCATGTAGCACCAGCGATGTACTGACGTGCGCGGAGCGCGCTGTGACAGCGGCGTAGCAGGCTATTACCGCAGGAGACAGCTGACTAGCGACCCGCTGCGCTGCTTTTTCCGCACAACGAAAAAACCCCAAGCACAGTGTGCTCGGGGTTTTCTCTTAATTAGATGCCTGGCGATGCCCTACTCTCACATGGGGAAGCCCCACACTACCAT
>CAJXNY010000006.1 GCA_913057435.1 uncultured Oceanospirillaceae bacterium
TTTTTTTTCAAGCAGAAGACGGCATACGAGATCAGCCTCGGTCTCGTGGGCTCGGTGCGCCAGGGCTGTGTATTTGCGGAACGTTGCGCCAGTGTTACCCCGTTGTGCCAGCAGGTCAGCCCTGGGCTGGCGATGCTTGGCTCACGTCAGGTGCGCTGTAATCTGCCCGCCGACAGCCTGCGTGCGCCGCTGCAGTTGAGCGGCGTGCCGGTGCCCAGAGTACGCAGCGGTGCGCCACTGCTGGCGCTGGACAAGGTTGCCGTCAGTTATGGCAACGCGGGGTTCTGGCGACGCCTGCGCGGGCTGGCGGATAACCGGGTGGCCACCGTCGATGGCATTGAACTGACCTTGCGTCGGGGTGAAACCCTGGCGCTGGTCGGAGAGTCGGGCAGTGGCAAGTCCACTATTATGCGTGCAATCTGTGGTCTCAACCCGCCGCGCAGCGGCGTGATCAGCCTGCAGAACAGCGCCGGTGAGAAACAGCACAATCTGCTGCTTAATCAACCGGTAGAACAGCGTGATGCCAGCCTGAAACGTCGGGTGCAGATGATCTTTCAGAACCCGGATGCTTCGCTGAACCCGCGCCACACCATTGCCGATATTCTGGCCCAGCCGCTCAAGCTTTACTTCGGTCTGACCGGGGAGGCCAGTCGAACACGGGCTGCTGAACTGCTGGCCCAGGTGCGGCTGGGGGCGCACTATCTGGATCGCCTGCCTGCTCAGCTATCGGGTGGGGAAAAACAGCGGGTGGCCATCGCCCGTACCTTTGCCGGTGAGCCGGATCTGATTCTTTGTGATGAAGTTACCTCAGCTCTGGATGTTTCAGTGCAGGCGGCGGTACTGAAATTGCTCAAGCAGCTGCAGGCTGAACGCGGTGTGGCCTATCTGTTTATCGCCCATGATCTGGCGGTGGTGCAGGCGATCGCCGACAAAGTCGCGGTGCTCTACCAGGGCAGGCTCTGTGAGGAGGGCAGCGCCCCCGCACTGTTTAACGCCCCCTGGCACCCGTACACCGAAACCCTGCTGGATGCCGTGCTGCAGCCCGACCCGGATCACGCGCCACGGCTGCACGCCGACGATAGCGCCGAGTCCCAGCCGCCCGCTCAGGGCTGTGCGTTCCAGAACCGCTGCCCGCGCAAGCTCGGTGAACGTTGCGATACTGAACAACCTGACTGGCAGCAGACTAATGGCAAGCGGTTGCGCTGCCATATCCCGGCACAGCAGCTGTTTGAGCTGCAGCAGCGGGGTGAGGTGGCTGCCGTGCAGGTGGCGTAGGATGGGCAAAGCGCAGCGTGCCCATCATGTTTTATTCGCAAAACTATATGAAGTCACAGGAGCCCTTGAATGGCACTGGTAATGTTTGATCTGGATGAAACCCTGGTCGAGGGCGACTGCTCCTCACGCTGGGTACACTACATGGTGGCCCAGGGGCTGGTGGCGGGTGACGCTATTCTCGCTGAAGAAGCCCGCCTGATGGCGGACTACTACAACGGCGCGCTGGATATGCAGGCCTACATGGCGATGCTGCTACGGCCGCTGATCGGCATGTCGGACGTGGAACTGACAGCACGGGTGGCGGACTATGTGGCCGACTATATCCGCCCGCATATCCGTGACGCGGCCCGTGCCCAGGTAAACGAGGTGATTCAGCGCGGCGACCGCCCGCTGATCATCTCCGCCTCGGCTGAATTTCTGATCCGGCCCATTGCCCGCGAACTGGGCATTGAAGAGGTGCTGGGGGTGCAGGTGGAAACCGGCGTTCAGGGCTGTATCACCGGTGCCGTAGCGGGCGTAATGACCTACCAGCAGGGCAAGGTTATTCGCCTGTATGACTGGCTGGAACAGCAGCAGGAAAACCTGAGCGGCAGCGCGTTCTACACCGATTCCCACAATGACCTGCCCTTGCTGGAGGCGGTCGAATTTCCAGTGGCCGTTACCCCGGATACCCAGCTGAACCAGCTGGCTCAGGCGCGCGGCTGGCCTGTGTTGCAGTGGTAAGTTGATATTAACGGATAAAGAAAAGCCCGCTCCAGAGAGCGGGCCGGGACAACGGTTATCCCTGCACAGAAGGCCTCGGCCGACGCTTCTGTAAGACCTGTCCGGAGGTATCCATAAGACAGGGCAAGCAGTGACTGATGGGGATCAGCCAATAGAGCCAACGGGTAATCGGGGTATGCAAATTACGCTTCGGTGTCACCACCTGGCGGCGTAGGTACTCCTTCAGTGATGCCTTCTGGATAGTTGCCCACCATCGTGAGGTGAGATACCAGGCCTGTTTCCGTACTCCAGAAAAACAGGCGACAAATCCCCGGCTCGAATAACGGATCGATATCCGGGACCTCACCCATATGTAGTGCGTAGGAAAATGCTGAGCTGCCCGATACAAACAGCAGGGTATTGGCCCAGTTCACAATGGCGTCACGGTGTACATGGCCGCAGCATACTGCCTGAACCTGCGGGTTGGCGCTGATGATTTCCGCCATGCGGTCGCCATTTTCGCAGTTCATGGCATCCATATAGGGATATTGCACGGCTGCCGGTGGGTGGTGCATAAAGACCAGGGTCGGCCGTTCAGGCTGTGCAGCCAGCGTCTGTGTCAGCCAGTCCAACCGCTCATCACACAGTTTGCCGGTATGGTGGCCCGGGTTGAGTGTATCCAGTGCCACCAGTCGTACGGGCTGGTCTTCGATGCAGTAGTGCAGGAATTCGCTGCCGTTATGCAGGTACCTGTGCTCATCGAACACATCCCGCACCCGCTGCCGGTGGTCATGGTTACCTGGCACAATCAGGTAAGGCATCTGCAGGCTGTCGAGTGCTATCTTGGTACGTGCATAGTCTTCAAGGTTACCGTGGTTTGAAATATCACCAGTGACAACCACCAGATCGGGCCGGGTTTCCAGCCGGTTAATATGCTCCACCACTTCCAGCAGACGCTGGTAGAGATCAATCGAACCGGCGGTGGTTTCAATTACCCGGCCAACATGAAAATCGGTAATCTGTGCAATCAGCATCATGGTTTCTCCTGTTTATCCGGCCTGGGCCAGCAGAAAAATAGAAGTGGCGGCACAACCCACCGCAGCCAGTTTACGCACGGTCATATTCTCCATTCTCAGCAGCACCGAGATGGTCAGTGCCACCACAAAACTCATGTTGGCGATCGGCACCAGTACACTGGCCTCACCGCGCTCCAGTGCCGCAATCAGGAAGTTGACGATCATAAAAATCAGCACGCCAGACAGTGCGGAGTAGCGCAGTTTGGCAATGGAAAAACGGACCCGTTTTTCACGCAGCGCAGCATAGGCCAGGCCGCCGATAATCCAGCTGATGGAGGCGATCAGCATCATGGTGTCGGGCTGGGCACCTTCCGAAATACCGGCTTTTGAAATAACGCCGTAGCTGGCCCGGAAAATCGCTGCGATCAGCGCTACCACAATAAAAGCCCGTGCCAGGTTGGCAGGTTCTTCGATGGATATATTTTTGCTGCGCTGGTAGAGGATCAGTACACCGATCATACCGGCCAGAATTCCCGCTGCTTTCAGCCAGCCCAGTGACTCTCCCAGAAAAACAAAAGACAGTAACACTACGCCAACCGTATTCAGTCGGTAGATGGTTGAACCCAGGCTGACATCCAGGTGGGTCAGGCATTCGAGTAGCAGGATATTGGACAGTGTTACTGCCAGCCCGGCCCCGATGCCGTAAAAAATGGTCGCGTCGTTAAATACGACAGGTTTATCGTTGACGACAAACATGGTCAGCTGCAGCGCCGTCCAGATTACGCCGATGCCGCAGATGTACATGCCTCGAGAGCGTTCCTTACTGCAGTACTTCTTGAAAACTACGTCGCTGAAGCCTGCTGCCAGCAGGCTGAGCAGCGCGAAAACTACACCGCTTGTCATGATTTTTCTTTTCCAGTGTGTTGGTCAGAAGTTCGGCCCGGTTGTGGGCCTTTACGTTATGTTATGCAGAGTAAGGTGAGTATCGGCTGGTAGTAATAGCCATTATGTTGATTTCGATAAGTCCAATTTGAGCGGAATATGGCTTTGTAGTGCCGGTTGGAATCAGGGAGGAGGCACAAGGGTGGGCAAAAAAGCGAAGTGATATGCCCATCATTGCAGTGGGTTGATGGGCACGCTGTGTTTAGCCGTCCTATAACAGGCTGCGTATTGCTTCAGCCAGTCGCCGGGCGGCATCGGGCATGTCTACCGGGTCAACACAGCTGAAGCCCAGTAACAGGCCTGGTGGCTGTTGGGCCTCCATGCTGTAAATCGATAACGGCAGCACATCTACATCATGTTCACTCGCCCGGCGGGCCACCGCTCTGTCGTCCAGGTGGTCAGGCAACCAGCCGATCAGATGCATGCCTGAGTCCGTAGGCTCCGGGCGGACCAGCCCTTGGCAGTGTGCAGCCATCGCCTCCAGCAGCGCTTGCTGCCGCTCGGCGTAGAGGTTACGCATTTTGCGGATATGGGCGGTGAAATAGCCTTCGCGGATAAAGTCGGCCAGCACTGCCTGAGGCATAGTCGGGGCGGCGCGATCGAGCAGGCTATAGACATTAGCAAAGCTGCTGACCAGCGCCTTGGGGACGACCAGGTAAGCCAGCCGCAACGATGGGAACAGTACCTTGGAGAAGGTTCCGATATAGATGGTGTGGTTGAACTCGTCGATGCCCTGCATAGCCGTCAGCGGGCGGCCGTTAAAGCGGAACTCGCTGTCGTAGTCATCTTCCAGAATCCAGGCACCGGTGCGGTAGGCCAGTTGCAGTAACTCAAGTCGGCGTGACAGGCTGGTGGTCAGACCCAGGGGGTGCTGGTGGGAGGGGGTTACCATGATCATGCCGGGGTCAGGGTCTTTTTTCAGGCCCGCCTCTATATCGATACCTTCGCTGTCCAGCGGCACCGGGATGATCCTGGCACCGGCACCGCTCAATACCTTGCGGGCAGCGATATGGCCTGGGTCTTCTATCCAGGCGGTATCACCTTCGTTCAGCAGCGCCCAGGCACAGAGTGTAAAAGCCTGTTGTGCACCACTGACCACCAGTACCTGGTCGGCATCGCACTTTACGCCACGGGCATCACGTATGTAGTTAGCTATCGCTTCACGCAGTGGCATATAGCCGTGTGGGTCACCATAGTTGAGCATTGGGCTACGGGCGCGCCGCCAGTGTTTGCCGGAGATGCGGGTCCAGGTTTGCACGGGTACGTGGTCAAGGGCCGGGGTTCCGGCATGGAACGCTCGAGGTGATTTCAGGTGGTGTGCAATCTGGTAACCGGATTGCAATGCCTGACCTCGGTCGGACAGCCGTGCCAGCAAGTGCTCATCAGTATTAAACTGACTGGTGTCAGGACGGTTGGGCGACAGGTCATGGGCACTTAACTGCGCCACAAATGTGCCGGACCCGGTGTGGGCGGCCAGATAGCCTTCGGAAATAAGCTGTTCGTAGCTATTTTGTACTGTCAGCCGGGACACACTCAGTGACTGTGCGAGTTCCCGTGTGGAGGGCAGGCGGGTGCCGGTTTCCAGCTGCCCGGACAGGATGGCTTCACGCAGCTGACTGCTGAGTTGATGGAATTTTGGGACTGTCGATTCAGCAGACAGCTGAATCGTTGCCAGCAGGGCGCTGCGAGAATAACGACTCATAGGAGCTCCATATTAGCGGGGCAGTGCTCCGAGGTGGAGCAGAACGAATCGGTCAATATTAACAGGGGCTGTCACCACAGACAGGCCTTCTGATTGAAAGAAGGTGCTTCCTGTGGCGACAACCGGGCTGTCACTGGGATCAGTTTAGTGGGATGTAGCTTTTTCGGCTTCCTGTTCGGTCAGGGTGTGATTACCGGCCAGCTCGGCATCCAGAATTGCCCGGACTTCTGCTTCATCATGCTGCTGACTGGCGATGAACCAGAACAGCACACCGGTAAAGCACCAGCCCAGCACAATCCACCACTCTTCCGGTGTCAGCGCGGCAGGACTGCCCGGCAGGTACAGTGTGCCGATACCAAGCGATAACAGCACTGCACTCCAGCCGACAAAACGTCCAGCCTTGACGCGGAAGGGCCGCTCCATTTCAGGTGCTTTTTTACGCAGTACCAGGAAGCTGTAGGCCACCAGCGCGTAGGCAACGATAATGCCCAGGCCACCGGCATCAACCAGCCATACCATCGATTTGCGGCCCATTAGTGGTGCCAGCGTGCTGAGCAGGCCGATCATCAGAATGGCATTGACCGGGGTGTTATAGACCGGATGCAGCTTCGCCAGGAAGGCTGGCAACATGCGGGCACGGGCCATTGCGTACATGGCACGGCTACCGCCGACATAGAAGGCGTTCCAGCTGGTGATAATGCCGCCAAGGCCAGCCAGTACCATCAGCTTGCCGCCCCAGGTGCCACCGACCAGTGCTGCCATGGCATCGGCTACCGGCAGGCTGGAGTTTTCCAGTTCGGTGCTGTCCAGCGCCACGGCAACCGACAGGGTAATAAAGGCATACCAGCAGGCTGCCACAATGACTGACAGAATCAGCACTTTACCAATCTCACGGGCGGGCAGGTCGATCTCTTCGGCTGCCTGCGGAATCACATCGAAGCCGATAAACATCAGCGGCACCATGACGATTACCGCCATCATGCCTTTGTAGCCGTTATTGAATAGCGGGTCGGCTTTGGCGGTGTCACCGTCCAGCAGCGCCCCCGTCATCATCATCACACCGGCCACCAGAATCAGTACGGTCACGACACTCTGGAACAGTGCAGCACTTTTGATGCCACGGTAGTTTATCCACATCATCAGTACGGAACCGATCATGCCTACGGCTACCCAGCTGGCGTATACATCCCAGCCAGCCACTGTGTAGAGGTATCCCTGTTTATAGTCAGGGAAAATATATTCCAGCACGGTAGGCAGTGCCACTGCTTCAAAGGCCACCACTGAGATATAACCCAGTAGCATCGCCCAGGTGCAGACAAAGGACCACTTAACCCCCATCGCTCGATAGCTATAGATATGCTCGCCGCCGGTAATCGGCATAGCCGAGGCCAGTTCGGCATAAGTCAGGCCGATCAGCACCACGGCGATGCCACCAATGGCAAAAGACAGGAAAGCCCCCAGGGCACCAGCGGACAGTACCCAGTTTCCCGCCAGGGCAACCCAGCCCCAGCCAATCATGGCTCCAAAGGCCAGTGCCAGTACGTCGCGACGTCCCAGTACACGCTGGAACTCGCCAGCAGGTTGAGTATGGCTCATACAATCTCCAGTTTTTTATAGTTGTTGTTTCAGAGAGCTCTGACCCGTGTTAATTGATCAGAACACGCACAGTGTGTACACCGCAATCCTGCTGCTGGCAGCAGCGCAGGCACGGCGAATGAATATTGAGGTAGGCGACTCCTTAGCTGCGCAGTGGAATGTTCTGCTGCAGGCTTTGTTGCAGGGTGGGTTCAAAACGCAGCCAGTCGGCGTCGGGTTTGATACCGGCCTGAGCTAGCGCATGCTGTGGCTGCGGCTGTAGATCAGCTAAAATCAGCCGTAACTGGCGTTGACGCAGTTCGTTAATGACCACTTCCAGGCAGGTGACAGCACTGGCATCGATGACAGGCACGCCATCCATATGCAGGATGAGCGTGTCGATATGGTCGTCCATCTGCAGAAGGCTCTGCAGGGTTCGTTCGGCACCGGCAAAAAACAGCGGGCCTGAGACTTTCAGCACACAGACATTGCTGGGCAGAAAGTACTGTAGCCGGGGGTTGCCCTGCTCCAGCGGGGTCAGTTGTACGGCATGACTCATCCGCTGCATAAAGACCAGTGCTGCCAGTACCATGCCTGCGCCAACGGCCACCACCATATCTACCAGCACTGTCAGTATCAGTGTCGTTAGCAATACCAGCCGGTCGCCATGGCCGGAGATTTTTAGCAGTCGTACCAATTGTGGCAGTTCACTCATATTCCAGGCGATCATCAGCAACAGCGCTGACAGTGCTGCCATTGGCAGTAGCGACAGCAGTGGTGCCAGCAGCATCACGCCAGCCAGCACCACCAGCGCATGGATGGCGGCGGCAATGGGTGAGAAGGCTCCTGCTTTATAGTTGGCGACAGTACGAGCGATTGCGGCAGTGGCGGTGATGCCGCCAAAAAATGGCGCGACCAGATTGCCCAGCCCCTGACCAATCAACTCGCCATTGGCATGGTGACGGTGGCCGCTCATACCGTCAGCAATCACCGCGCAAAGCAGAGATTCGATCGCGCCCAGCATTGCGATACTGAAAGCGGGCAGCAGCAAGGCCTGAAACAGTGCCAGATTCAGCACCAGCGGCTGGCCATCGGCACCGGGTAGCTGCCAGGGCAGTAACGGGGTGGGTGGAAAGGGCGGAATGCCAGGATGAACTTCGCCGTTCAGTTCATAGCTGAACAGGCTGCCGATGGTAGCCACCTGATCAGTACTGAACAGCTGGGCAACAAGGGTGCCTGCTGCCAGCGCGAACAGATGCCCCGGCAGGCGGATTGGCAGGCGCGGCCAGAGGATCAGTACCGCCAGGGTCGTTATACCGATGATCAGGTTTGCGCTGCTGGTGCTGGGCAGTGCATTCCACAGCACTGCAACTTTTTCCGGATAGCTGGCAGGCAGTTCGCTGAGTGTCAGCCCGGCGAAGTCTTTTATCTGCAGGGTTGCGATGACAATGCCAATCCCGGCAGTAAAGCCGATAACCACCGGTACCGGAATATACTCGATCAAGCGCCCCAGCCTGGCGTAGCCCATTATCAGCAGCATCACCCCCGCCATCAATGTCGCCAGCAGCAGGCCACCCAGCCCGAACTGCTGAGTGATCGGATACAGCACCACCACAAAGGCGGCAGTCGGGCCAGAAACACTGAGTCGGCTGCCACCGGTCAGGGCGATTACCAGCCCGGCAATCATGCTGGTATAGAGGCCATACTGCGGTGCCACGCCGCTGGCAATGGCCAGCGCCATGCCCAGAGGAATGGCGATAATACCAACGGTCAGACCAGCCAGGGCATCCTGACGCAGATTGGCCAGACTATAACCATTGGCAAAACTGTGGCGCAGGCCGGTCGCCAGCATCAGCCGGTGCAGTGGTGACATGGGAGTTCCTTAAATTGCAGGGCGGTGATTCGCAGTTAAAGCGGTGCACTTTGCTGCGTGCGATGCTTTTCCAGCGCCGTGACGGCCCTGATACAGAAGTAAGGTGGCTGCCCCCCGGAACAACAGCCAATTGCAATTTCACAGTGCTGACAGAGTCACGACTGCACTGAAAAGGTGGGGGACAGCCAGAACAGGGTGGCCGTCAGGTTGCGATGCCTGATGGCCGTATTACCAGGGGCATCGCCCTGGTAGCGCCAGGCGATTACAGCGTGCCGTTTACCGCAGCGGTAAAGATGGCGCTGTATTGTGCTGCGCTGAACGGAATTGGATTACCGCCAGCACTTGGGTCTTCGGTGGCCATCTGGCCGACTTTTTCAGCCTGACAGGCGTCGATACCGATCTCTTCCAGCGTATGTGGAATCCCCAGTGTCTGACGCATCTCCAGTACCCAGCTCAGGAAGCCGTTAAAGCTGGTGACAGGCAGGTCCATATAGCGGGCCAGCCGACAGACGCGCGCTTCGATTACCGCCTTGTTCGCTTTCAGCACATATGGCATCAGAATGGCATTGAGCATACCGTGGTGGGCGTCATACAAAGCCCCCAGCGGATGCGCCAGAGCATGCATGCCGCCCAGGCCTTTCTGGAATGCGGTGGCACCCATGGCAGAGGCCACAATCATCTGCATACGGGCTTCAACATCGTTGCCATCACGCACTGCTCGCGGCAGGTATTCCTGCACCAGCCGGATACCCTCAACCGCAATGCCTTCCGCCATTGGGTGGTAGAACGGTGAGCAGAGCGCCTCCAGGTTATGGGACAGTGCATCCATGCCGGTTGCGGCGGTGATTGTCGGTGGCAGACCGGTTGTTAATTCCGGGTCCAGAATCACCACACCCGGCAGCATCAGCGGATGGAAGATGATCTTCTTGATGTGATTGGCGTCATCGGTGATCACTGATGCCCGGCCCACTTCGGAACCGGTGCCTGCGGTTGTGGGTACGGCCACGATGGGTGCTACACCCGCTTCGTTCACGCGGGTCCAGTTATCACCAACATCTTCAAAGTCCCACAGTGGACGGTCCTGGCCTGCCATCAGTGCCACTGCCTTGGCTGCATCCAGCCCGGAGCCGCCACCGAACGCGATCACACCGTCATGAGCGCCTTTCTTATAGGCCGCGACGCCAGCCATTACATTCTCGCCGTTCGGGTTGCCTTTGATGGCCGAAAACAGGCCGCAGTTCAGGCCCGCGTCGTTGCATTGCTGGACCGCCTCGGTGACCATCGGCAGCGCAGCCAGGCCCGGGTCGGTAATCAGTAGCGGGGCGCGCATGCCCAGCGATCTGCAAGCTTCGGCCAGTTCACTGATACGGCCAGCACCGGCGCGGATGGCGTTGGGGTAGTTCCAGTTGCCACTCAGGTTCTCGTAATTCATCTCAATCTATCTCCTGTCAGGCCCGCTTTGTTCTTAGCTGGGCGGGCTCAGCGTTATTAGTTCGTAGCAGTCCACGCGGTGGTGGGCTCAAGGCGCGTTTATGAATACCCGCGTTCGCGGGTAAGACGATTTGAGGCTTGGTGCCAGTGCCCATGGAGGCCGAGTCTGTTGCGTTAGCGCTCCGGGTGTTATCTGGATATGAAAGCCTCCCGTCTCTCCCGCGAAAGCGGGAGTCCACAATTGAGCATTTCAATTCCATATCGAGGTGTGATTACACCTCTGTCCTTACATGGAATGATTTCGCCCGTGTCAGGGATTCATAGCCCAGTTTCGACAGGGTGCAGCCGCGGCCGGAGTTTTTGATACCGGTCCAGGCCAGGGCCGGGTCCAGGTAGTCGCAGCGATTGACGAAAAAGGTACCGGTTTCCACGGACTCGCCCAGTTCCACACCCTGTTCCACATCACCGGTGAAAATGGAGGCGGTAAGGCCGAACTCGGAGTCGTTCATCAGCGCGATTGCTTCCTCGTCGCTGTTGACCTTCTGAATGCCCACTACCGGGCCGAATGACTCTTCAGTCATTACCCGCATCTGGTGATTTACGTTGGTCAGCACCTGCGGCGCCAGATAGGCGGTACCGGGTTTATCCAGCGGGAAGCTGGTCGGGTCGATATGGGCGACAGCCCCTTTATCGACCGCATCCTCAATCTGACTGCGCACAAATTCAGCAGCAGAGGCTTTTACCACCGGCCCCAGAGTCGTTTCCGGGTTATCGGAGCGGCCCAGCTGATAGCCTTTCACCAGTGCAACGGCTTTCTCGACGAAGGTGTCGTAGATGGATGCATCAACATAGATACGCTCGATGCCACAGCAGGACTGGCCGGAGTTGAAGAAAGCACCGTCGATGGTGGTTTCTACGGCGTGGTCAACGTCAGCATCGGCACGAACGTAGGCGGGGTCTTTACCGCCCAGCTCCAGGCCTACGCCGATAAAGCGGCCAGCAGCGGCTTTCTCTACCATGGCACCGCCTGGCACCGAACCGGTAAAGGCCACGTAGTTCACTTGCTCAGCCTGAATCACGCTTTCGGTATCGGCATGACTGATATGCAGGTACTGGAACACACCCTCAGGCAGGCCCGCAGCATTAAAGGCTTCGGCGATACGTTCGGCACAGAGCGGGGTCTGGGCGGAGTGCTTCAGGACCACGGTGTTACCGGCCAGGATGGCAGGCATAATGGCGTTGATAGCGGTCAGGTACGGGTAATTCCAGGGGGCAATAACAAATACCACACCCACAGCTTCGCGCTTGATATAGCGCCGAAAACCCGTTTTGGCAGGTACGCTGACATTCTGCAGCGCTTCATCAGCAACATCGATCATGTAACGGGCGCGTTCCTCAAACCCGGCTACTTCGCCAGCGCCATAGCGAATGGGGCGGCCCATCATCCAGCACAGTTCTTCGCCAATGTCTGTTTTCTTTGCCACAAAGGCGTCTACTGCCTTGCTACAGATCGCCTGACGCTCAGCGAGTGATACCTTTTTCCAGCGGGCCTGCGCCTGCTGTGCCGTGTTCAGGGCTTGCTGGATTTGTTCCGTTGTTGCGTAGTCTCGCTCAACGTAAACAGAGCCGTCGATCGGGGAGATGGTTTGCAGTTTGCTCATTATTTTTATGCTCTTCTTGAATACAGTAAATCGGTGTGCGGCTTACCCGGCGGTAACACCCTGCGCAGCAGCGGTTATCCGGGGTAGCACCAGAAGGTTGATCCAGTTTCGCAGCTCGGCCTGACGCACTTCAGCACGGGTAAGGTCACTGCTGATGCCCAGTCGCCAGGCGATATCTTTACGCTGTGGGTTGTGGTGCAGGCTTCGCAGATCTTCCACAAACTGTTCGGCTTCACTGATGCTGGCGAAGAAGCCCAGACCGGTCAGGCGCTGGCGACGGGCGTAGCAGAGGGCGGCCAGTTCTTTAAGGTCGTATTCCGGATGGTATTGCGGTGCCCAGAACTCCCCCAGCAGGTGAGTGACCGCCACCCCCTGCACTCGCGTGTAATCATTACCAGAGAGATTCAGCGCGCCCGGTGGCAGATGGGTGATCTCGTCGTAGTGACTGATAAAGGCATCGAATACTGCTTTTTTACCCTGATACATCGGATGGCGTTGGCCAGCGTCGGTCAGGGCGATACCACGGGCGATACCAAACTCGACCCCACCCGGATGGGCAGCACATTTACCTCCGGCGGCCGTTACCGCGATCTGCGCCGCCCAGCAACTGCCAAATTGTGGAATGCCCAGCGCAAAGCCCTGACGTGCCAGCTCCAGCTGGCGGAGTACATCTGGCGTATTGTCATAAATGGTCAGGTTGGAGCCGGTCCAGACAATACCGTCATAGCTTTTTAATGCCTCGGTACTCGGCAGCAGCTGATCCAGGTCTGCGCCGTAGCAGATATCGGCGGTACTACCCGGTGCGCACTGCTGCAGCACCTTACCGTACAGTTCCGATGCAATCGCAGCACCTTCATTACGCAGCTCGTCACGGGCCGCTGCCGGGTAGGCTTCGACGATCAGAAAGTGGGGTCTGTTTGCCATTGTTGCTATCTCCTGGCAGTTTCGCCTGTATGGAAGTCGGCTGGCACAGGGCAAGCCGATGACTGTTGAAGCGCAGTGTAGAAAGCAAGTGGAGTGGGTGTTATGGCCATTTGAATCAATATGACAAGTCCAATTTTCGGACCGCCATCTGAAATTGGCCTTATCCAAGTTGATTAAATGGCTATTTTTATCAATCCATAAACAGGCCAGTTTGTAACCATGCTGCAACGACAGCACGCGTGAGAATACAGCTACTTAACCGGCATCGACGGCTGTATTTCTGCCCATGAAGGTGGAGATGCGAACGGCGGGCCAGGTACCAACATCCATTGGTGTCAGGAGGCTAGAACGCAATGGCTGAAAATAAAAACAAATGCCCTGTAAGCAGGGATATAACGGCTACACGACGATCGTTTCTCAAAAAATCCATCGGACTCAGCGGGGCTGCTGTGGCAGCCCCCTGGATTATCAGTCGCGATGCGCTGGCTTCGTCTGGCGAGTTAAAAATCATGAACTGGGCCGGGTACCTGCCCCAGGAAATTATCAAACGGTTTGAGAAAGAAACCGGTATCAACGTCAAGTACACCCAGTTCGGCTCTAATCAGGAGCTGATTAACAAGATGAAGGCCACCCGTGGTAGGGGCTTCGACATTGTTGGCCCGACCTCCAACATGATGCCGCAATGGCGTGATCTTGAACTGCTGCAGCCCTGGGATATGTCCCGTGTGCCCACCGATTACATCCTGCCACCGATGCTGCGAACCTCCATGGAGCATGGTGGCTGGGAGGGCAAGCACTTCCATCTGCCTTACCTCTGGGGCACCGAAGCGATGGCCTGGAACACTGAAAAACTGAACAAAGAGTACAAAGACCTCAGTTATGGCGACCTGTTCGGCCCGGACGTGAAAGGGATGATCATGGGCCGCCCGCACTCGATGATGCTGGGAGTGGGCCTCTATCTGGATGCCACCGGCCAGCTACCGTCCAACCGGATGCTGGATGCCTATAAAGATGAAGCCAATATGCGTCGCATCTGGGGCGAAATTACGAAGTTCTGTATTGAGCGCAAAGCCTGGGTAAAACAGTTCTGGGCCGATGCCGATGCCCAGAAGAACGGCTTTACCCAGAACGGTGTGATCATCGCGCAGACCTGGGATGGCCCGGCGATGCAGCTGAAAAACGAAGGCAAACCGGTGATGTACCAGGCGCCGCAGGAAGGCGCACTGACCTGGCTGGATGGTCTGTCGATGCCCGTGGGGGCACGTAATACAGACGCTGCCTACGCCTTCCTCGACTTTATCTATTCAGCGGAGATTGGCGGTCTGCTGGCCAATGAAACTGGCTACAACGCTTGTGCTGATGGCGCTGACATTTACCTGACTGAGTCCTCGGTGCTGAACTTCCAGGATGCCTACCCGAAAGATGCCTTGCAACGGCTGTGGTGGTGGCCACCTGAGCCAAGCTGGTATGCCGGTATTCGTGCCGAGTATCGCGACAAGTTCGTCGCGGCCTGAGGCCGCCGGGCGCGCTGTCGCCCGATCTGCTGCTGTTACGGTGCCGCGGGTGCCGTAATCCTTCGTTTGACCGATCTGAACCGCACGCCGGTTCAGATCCCCGCTGCTGTCCCTCTGGCTACTGTCCTTCCATCCGATAGTCATCCAGCCACCGACGGCAGCGCTGCAAGAGAGAAATTCCATGAGTGCTAATGTCGAGCTGGAAAACCTCAATATCCGTTTTGGCGACTTTCATGCGGTAAAAGACGTCAACCTGAACATTCGCGACGGCGAGTTTTTCAGCTTTCTCGGGCCGTCCGGGTGTGGCAAAACCACCATCCTGCGGGCAGTGTCCGGTTTTAATGACCCTACAGAGGGTGCAATCTATATTGGTGGCGAGAATATGCTTGGCTCTGGCCCTAACGAGCGTCCTACCGCGCTGGTGTTTCAGAGTCTGGCGCTGTTTCCGCTGATGAGCGTGGCCGACAATATCAGCTTTGGTCTCAAAGTACGGGGCGTGGGTAAGGTACAGCGGCGTAAAAAAGCCGATGAACTGTTGGAGATGATTGCCCTGTCGGATCAGGGCGACAAGCTACCCTCGGAACTGTCTGGCGGCCAGCGCCAGCGTGTTGCCATCGCCCGTGCGCTGGCGGTGGAGCCCAAAGTCCTGCTGCTTGATGAGCCGCTTTCGGCACTGGATCTGAAACTGCGTGAGCATATGCGCACTGAGCTGCGCCGGATTCAGCAGCGAGTAGGCATCACCTTTATCTATATCACCCACGACCAGGGCGAAGCGCTCACCATGTCGGACCGCATTGCGGTGATGAGCCACGGTGTGATGCAGCAGGTGGGTAGCGCTCAGGATATTTACGATAACCCGGCCACTTCCTTTGTTGCGTCGTTTGTCGGTGAGAACAACCCGATCAACGGCACAGTGATCGCTGCAGAGGAGGGCTACGTTAGCCTGAAAACCGATTTTGGAGAGCTGCGCGGCCGCAATGAACGGGGCCTGCAACCGGGTGATCGCGCCACCCTGTTTATCCGCCCGCAGAACCTCTGTCTGTCGGAGCGAGGTGACTTTGATAACTGCATCCAGACCACCGTCAACGATCAGGAGTTTGAAGGCGAGTTCGAACACCTCTACCTGGCCGGTGACAGCCGTAACCTGGTGGTGTCGCTGATCAATGACGGTGCCATACCGCAGTTCAGTAACGGCAGTCCGATCAGCGTCGGTTTCCATTCCGACCGCGCGGTGGTGCTGCCCGCCGGGGAGATGGCCTATGAATAATCTGCTGCTGCCCATCGCATCGCTGATCGGTGCCGGGCTGGTGATACTGGGGCTGATGTTCTACCGCCGCAGCCAGCATGCCACCGGTTCTGGCTTTGGCCACTTTCTGCGTCGTAACGGCGTTTTTGTGTCCAGCTACCTGATCCTCAGCCTGCTGGGCTGGATCTTCTTTATGATCATCCTGCCCCAGCTCTATATGGTGGATTTCTCCTTCAGCCACAACCTGCCACCCAGCAAGATCGGCGGGCCTGAGGATGTGTACACCACCCAAAACTACGAGTACCTGCTGTTCGGTAGTCCGGGCAGCGAAGACGCCTTTAACTGGCTGCATCTGAAGGTGTTTCTGCGCACCATTCTGGCTGCTGTGGTCGTAACCATTATCGATCTGGCGCTTTGTTACCCGGTGGCCTATTACATGGCCCAGAGCGCAAGCTCTGGCAAACTTCGCATGATGGCGCTCTGCCTGCTGCTGCCGTTCTGGGTTAATGAGATCCTGCGTGCCTTTGCCTTCCGCATTCTGTTTGGCAGTGGCGGGGTGTTTAACAATGTACTGATGGGGATGGGCCTCATCGACCAGCCGGTGGACTTTATCCGTGCCGATGTCGGGCTCTATGCCGGGTTGTCTTACGCCTACCTGCTGTTGATGATATTCCCGCTCTATAACGCCATTGAAAGTCTGGACCACAGCCAGATCGAAGCGGCCAAAGACCTCGGCTGCCCCTGGTGGCGGGTGCATTTCGAGGTGGTGATGCCATTTGCCAAACCGGGTATCGCTTCCGGCTGCACTATGGTGTTTATGCTCTCCTGTGGCGCACTGGCGGCACCGCAGATTCTCGGCGGGCCCAGCAGCCTGTGGTTTACCCAGATCATCTATCAGTGGTTCAACACCGGCGGCAACTGGCCACTGGGCGCGGCCTACGCCTTGGTACTGCTGGTGGTCTGCATCATCTTTGTCATGGCAGTGATGAGGCTGTTTAAAGTCAGCTTCGGGGAGATTATAAAATGAGCAGTGTTCAGACTACCCTGCCGCCGCAAACCGGCCAGCACGGCTTCCGACTGCGCTCCACCCATGTGCGCCAGTTTATGATGGGCTTCTATATCCTGATCTTCTTCGCCTACCTGTTCGGGCCGCTGGTGATGATGAGCGCCACCGCCTTTAACGACAATACTTACCCCCAGGTCGCGCCCTGGAACGGCTTTACCCTGAAATGGTTTGAAGAACTGATCACTGACTCCTTTATGGTGGAGGGCTTTATCAACAGCCTGGTCATTGGTGCCGGGGTCGTCTGCCTTGCCGTGCCGTTCGGGCTGGCGGGCGCACTGATGCTGAGCCAGATCCACCATAAAGTACGCTCCATCTACTACGTCATCGTGGTCTCGCCAATCCTCACCCCAGGGGTGATTATCGGCATCTCAACGCTGGTGTTCTGGGACTGGATGGGGCTGATGCTGGACGCCGATTTCGAGAGCCCGTTTTACAACGGCATCTGGCTGACCATCATCGGCCAGGCGACCTTTATCAGCTCCTATACCCTGCTGATCTTCCTCGCCCGTCTGCAACGGTTCGACAGCACGCTGGAAGAAGCCGCACTGGACCTGGGTGCCAGCCATGTGCAGGTATTCTGGCAGGTACTCGTGCCTTTCCTGAAACCTGCGCTGATCTCAGCGGCGGTACTGGCCTTCCTGACCTCCTTTGAAAACTACAACACCACAGTGTTTACCATCCAGGCGGAAAGCACACTGACCACCGTACTGGCCTCCAAGGTACGACTGGGCATCACCCCGGCCGTCAGCGCACTGGCAGTATTGATCATCAGCCTGACCCTGGTGGGTGCGGCGGTGCATGAGGTGTTGCGTCGGAGGGAACGGACGGAGGTGAAGGTGGGGTAGTTGATGGGGCGTTGAATTAGGTTAAGTGAGGTTTGTGTATTGGAACCCGAAGCTGGCTGGGGGGCTGGCTTCGGGTTTTTTTATTCTTATCGGGGGGGACGCTGAAAATTTATTACGTTACGCTCAATTCACTGGACGACTAAAGTATATAGCTTGTGGTGTTCTTTGGGTTTGCTTAGTCTTTAGGACGTATTAGATAATTATAGTAATCATGGTTTCTTGAGGTTTACATATGGATAGTGCTCAGGCTGCTGCAATAGCTAATTGGATACCTTTAACATCTGCTTTCGCTATAGCTATCTTTATTACAAAGGAAATTTATGAGTTCTTTAAGAGAATGGTAGACGAGAAGAAAAAAATGGGCGCTTGTCTTTCTGTTCTGGATCGAGAATTCTGCAAAAACTACCGTTCTTCCTTAGAGCTAATTGATGAATCATCTCATATCGTTGCATATTCAACCGGTGAATTGATATTGGAAAGCGGGGAGGAAATGAATATAAAGTTTGAGGATAAACATGGGAAGCTGCTTTTTTCTGCCGAGGTATGGCGTGGCGATGATATTGGTGGAATGTATATGGGAGAAGTTCCTCAAATAGATTTTAAAGTTTATGACTCAATCATTATGTCAATTTCAGAGCTTAGTTCGAAGAATTATGCTCTCCTATGTGAATACTATAATTTTATGAAAGATGTAGATGATTATCGTCGTTACCTTATTCTTTATATAGACGGCAGTGTGCTGGGCCGTAACCCTGTTGTAACCGAAGATTTTATCTCTGAGCTTAGGAAGAATATTAAGGGCAGACTGAGATTGATAGAGAAAACGTATGGAATTATCTTTGATAAAAACCTTAAGGAGCCTTGAAATCGTAGTGCCTAGCCATGAATAAAAACAAAAACCGGCTATCGAGCCGGTTTGTATTTTATTTATGCACTATAAATCAACAACGAATCTTCTCACTCCCCGGATCATACAGCGGCCGTAAACTCGCCCTGGCCGAATAATCCACCCCCGCAATCCGAATCTGATAGTCCCCCTCTTTAGCCCAGTCCACACTGGCCACGCCATCTGGATTTGTGACATACCCCATGCCAACCGCTGCGCCCAGGGTATGCCCATAGCCACCGGAAGTGATATAGCCTGTTGGCTGGCCATTGCGCAGGATCGGTTCATTGTGGAATAGCAGCGGTGCGGGATCATCCAGCTGGAACTGTACCAGTCGTTTACTGACTCCTGTGGCCTTCTGGGCTTGCAGTGCTTCGCGGCCAATAAAGGGGATTTCGGTTTTGAGTTTGCAGGCGAAGCTGAGGCCTGCTTCCAGTGGCGTATCGCCATCGGCAATATCGTGGCCCCAGTGGCGGTAGCCTTTTTCCAGTCGCAGGTTGTCCACCGCGTGCATGCCCACCGGTCGGATACCGAAATCCTGGCCTGCCTGCCAGAGCTGGTCGAACAGGTAGCGCACGGATTCGGTGGGTACTACCAGTTCCCAGCCCAGCTCGCCGACATAGGTGATACGGCAGGCCAGTACTTTGATATAACCGATCTCGATCTCGCGGGCGGTGGCAAAGGGGAAGGCGGCATTGCTGAGATCGGCGGTGCTGATCTGACTAAGCAGCGCGCGGGCGTTCGGCCCCATTAATCCCAGTACCGCCCAGCTGCCGCTGACATCGCTGACAAAACAGTGGGCATCGGCGGGAATATGTTTCTGCAGCCAGTTCAGCTCGCGCTGGGCGGTGGCTCCGGCGGTGGAGATACGGAAGCGATCCAGTCCCAGCCGGGTAACGGTAAGGTCGGCTTCAATACCGCCCCGTGGGTTCAGCCACTGGGTGTAGACCATCTGGCCCACCGCTACATCAATATCATTGGCACAGATGGTCTGCAGCAGGGCGCGGGCGTCCTGACCCAGGACATCGAATTTGGCAAAGCTGGACAGATCGATCAGCCCCACCTTTTCCCGCACCGCACGCATCTCCTCGGCGCAGTATTCAAACCAGTTGGGGCGGCCAAAGCTGTATTCGTATTCCGGGTTTACGCCTTCCGGGGCAAACCAGTTCGGGCGCTCCCATCCCGCTACTTCACCAAAGCAGGCGTTCAGCTGCTGCCATGTCTCATGCAGCGGCAGGTGGCGCACACCGCGGGCGGTTTCATACTGGCGGTAGGGAAAGTGGTTGGCGTACAGTAGCCCCAGCGTTTCGCTGACCCGGTCATGCAGGTATTTGTCGGTATTCTGGAACGGGAACATGCGGCGCAGGTCATGGCCCCACAGTTCCGCCGGAGGGTAACCGTCCACCATCCAGTCGGCCAGCAGTTTGCCAGCGCTGCCCGCGGACTGCAGGCCGATGGAGTTTAGTCCGGCGGCAACAAAGTAGCGCTCCAGCTCCGGCGCTTCGCCCAGGTGGAAGCGGTCGTCCGGGGTAAAGGACTCCGGGCCGTTGAAGAACTTGCGGATACCCACTTCACCGATCACCGGCACCCGGTGCATGGCACCTTCCAGCACTGGCATCAGATGTTCCCAGTCTTCGGCCAGTTCATCAAAGCAGAAATCATCCGGGATACCGTCCATGCCCCAGGGCTTGGCTTTGGCTTCAAAGGCACCGATCAGCAGCGCGCCAGCCTCCTCCTTGAAATAGGCGCTGGCGCTCTGTTCCCGCACAATCGGCAGATCCGATGGCAGGCCTTCGATCTTGTCGGTGACCACATAGAAATGTTCGCAGCCGTGCAGCGGTACATTCACGCCCGCCTGTTTACCCAGTTCCCGTCCCCAGAGGCCGCCACAATTCACTACAAAATCTGCCTGAATCGGCCCTTCATCCGTCATCACCCCGGTGGCGCGGCCATTCTCCTTCAGTACCCGGGTCACCGAGGTCTGCTCACGAATTGTGACCCCCATCTGCCGGGCGGCTTTGGCGAACGCCATGGTGCAGTCGATCGGGTTGGCCTGGGCATCGTTGGGCAGCCAGACCCCGCCGATGACATCCTCGGTGTTCATCAGCGGCCACAGCCGTTCGATCTCGGCCCGGTCGATCATGTTCATTTCGCAACCGAAGTTATTGCCCATATCCACCGCCCGTTTCAGCTCCTCAAAACGCTGCCCGTCGGTGGCGATATTCAGGCTGCCATTGGCCTTGTAACCGGTGCTCTGACCGGTTTCCTGTTCAAGGATGGTCTTGTAGAGGTCGGCGGTATAGCGGGCCAGTTCCGACATTTGCGGGTTGTCGCGAAACTGGCCGATGGAACCCGCTGCATGCCAGGTGGTACCACAGGTCAGCTGCTTGCGCTCCAGCAGCAGTACGTCGGTCCAGCCCCGTTTGGCCAGATGATAGGCGACGGAACAGCCGATAACACCGCCGCCAATAATGACGACCTGGCTGTGGGAGGGAAGGGGTTTGTTCATGATGATCTCCGCTTGTTTTTATTGTTGCGTGTTCATTATTAGATTTTGATGTGTTGCATTACGGTTCTGGCTAAATTCAGGCCGCACGAATCCCGCCAGCGTTCTGGTGGGTTTGAAAAATGTTGGTGAATTTTTGTAGCAACGACGTCTCGTCGCGACAGGGCTTTCAGCTTCTGGCGGGCCTCAGGGATATCCTGTGCCGTTTGGTTCTGTTGTTATGTTGATTTTATCCCTGACTGACTGACTGCGGCGCTGGTGTCTGGCTTTCGCGGTTATAGACTCCCGCCTTCGCGGGAGAGACGGTGATCTATTGATCGCTTTTTCGATCGCCATTGTTTAGTTCTCTGACGTCTGACCCGCGCACGCGGGTATCCATAAATGTCCATTCAGCCTGCCTGTTAACAGGCCTTACTGTTTGTTTCTGATATGACGGGACGTCGCTGCTTATGCTGGACGACTCTCCCGACGCCCACAGAATGCGCTGCTAAGGTGAGCGAAGCCTCAGTAATTCGGCGGTGTAATAATCCACAGTGTGCGGCTCAGGCTGTCGCCCGGATTACGTATCCGGTGCGGGGTGTTTTTGGGAATACGAAAACTGTCGCCTGTTTCCAGTAACAGGGTCTGATTGCCGAGGGTGAGTTCCAGCTGGCCGTCCATCACCAGGCCCGCTTCTTCTACTGGTCGGGTCACTTCGGCCGGGTCTTCGCAGTCGGGTTCGATTTCGCTCATCACCAGCAGGGTTTCGCCTTTCAGATCAGGGGAGAGCATCTGTTCACGGATACCGGCACCGGAGAAGTTGAGTACCGAGCGTTGATGCTGGCGTACCACAAACGCCTGTTCCTCGCTGGGGCTGCCTTCGGGCTGGTGGAAGAACCAGCTGATCTGCACTTCCAGCGCGGTAGCAATTGGCTTCAGCGTGGAGATAGGAACGTCCGAAATGCCGCGTTCAATCTGGCTGATGTAGCCCACCGAACAGCTGGCCAGTTCAGCCAGCCGTTTAATGGTCATCCGCTTGGCTTTACGCAGATCACGGATCCGACTGCCGATATGGATTTCGTTGTGGTTATCGTTACTTGAGTTACTGCTGTCAGTGGTCATCACAGGGCTCGAAATTGTTCGGGTGATGATGCTACTGTACGCTGGTGAAATTTTAAATCAACAATTTCATGAATATTTCTATCGTAAAATTCACAACCCGGGTTTGGAATGAGATATCCATGCATCAGGGTTGGTCTGCCGTTGGTGAACGTCGTCGAATTTCCAGTGGCCGTTACCCCGGACACTGAGCTTGAACCGCTGGCTCAGGCGCGTGGCTGGCCTGTGTTGAACGGGTAAAGCCTGACGCGATGGGCACGCTTCATCCTGCCGCAGACCACTACACCTGCCCGCAGGATGCGGCAAAGCGAAGCGTGCCCATCAGCAGCCGCAGACTTTCAGAGCAGAGCTTCCCGGTGGGGACACCGGTCCCACAGGTGCTTCGCTTTTTCTCCGTCCACCTGCTGGGTTTTATTCAGTTCAACGCTGGTCAGAATTTCACGGGCTATATTTTTCACATTGCTGAAGCAACGGGTATTGGCCTTGCAATCAGTGGCTTTATGGGCGAAAAAAAACGCCCATCCAGTGCAGTGGAGGGCGTTGGGGGTCACTTTAAAACCAGACGGGTTAGCTCACCTTAATGGCAAGGTGTTTTAACACCTTGCTTCCGGTTTGCGCTATCCCTGTATCGCGGGGTTCCCTCGTTGCCGAAGGTGTCCGGTGTTTACTTGTCAGCCAGGTAAGTTTCCAGCGAGTCGTCCAGAGCATCAATCCAGGGAGTGTGGTGGGTCGGCGACATCGTGCCTGTCATCAGAGAGCGGTAGGCGTTGTCGCGGAAAGCCATAATGTTTTCTTTTTTATGGTTTTTCCATTCCAGGAACGTCCTGCGTACGCCTTCGATATCAAAGGTCGGGTAGTCGGTGGCTTCGATCAGCTCGAGGATGTAATCACCCTGGAAGGTGAACATCTCTTCAGCCGTTTCCAGCGTCAGCTCACGTTCGCGCCATGCCATGCTGTTTTCGGTCATTTCTTGCTGAGTGCCCGGCAGATCGAGTCTGCCCATGATCAGGTCCCGCACGTACCAGGCCTGGGCATCAAACATATTGAAGGTGTACCACTGGTCCTGCATACCGAGATAGAACAGTTTTGGATTGGCTTCCCAGGCAACCCCTTTGTAGAGGTCCAGTGGCCACAGGCGGTTGCCGGTTTTCAGGCGCAAATCTTCGCCAAGGAACGGGAAGTAATGCAGGTAACCGGTACAGAGGATGATGGCGTCGATCTTTTTGCTGCTGCCATCGGCGAAGTAAGCGGTGTCGTTATCGACTTTCACCAGGGCTGGTTTCTCTTCCCAGTTTTCCGGCCATTTGTAACCCATCGGTGCAGAGCGGTAGCAGCTGACCAGGCTACGGGCACCGTATTTGTAACACTGGGAGCCGATATCTTCAGCGGAGTAGCTTGCGCCAACCAGCAGAATATCCTTGTCCTTGAATTCCAGTGCGTCGCGGAAATCATGGGCATGCAGGATACGGCCACCGAAGGTTGAAAACCCTTCATACTCGGGCACGTTAGGGGTGGAAAAGTGTCCGCTGGCGACGATGACATGGTCAAACACTTCGCTGCTGACGATGTCGGTGTTGTGATCGTGAACAGTCACTGTGAACTGGCCACTTTCTTCGCAATAAGTGACGTTGCGCACCGGACAGTTAAAGCGGATGTAGTCTCGCACGCCGGCTTTTTCTACCCGGCCTTTGATGTAATCCCATAGCACCTCGCGCGGCGGATAAGAGGCTATGGGTTTACCAAAGTGTTCTTCGAAACTGTAGTCCGCAAACTCCAGACACTCTTTTGGTCCGTTGGACCACAGGTAGCGGTACATACTGCTGTGGGCAGGCTCGCCGTTTTCATCCAGGCCGGTACGCCAGCTGTAGTTCCACAGGCCACCCCAGTCGCTTTGCTTTTCGTAGCAGACGATTTCCGGAATCTCAGCCCCCTTTTCCTGGGCTGACTGGAAGGCTCGCAGCTGGGCCAGACCACTTGGGCCTGCACCGATGATAGCAACGCGTAATGACATAGGTTTCTCCTGATCGAATTGGGTTTTAGCTTATTCAGGTGAGGTCGTACAGGTGTGTACCCGTAAAACTGGGCACCCGTTAAGCTATTCCTTTGTGTTCGTCGTTCTGGGGCTTAAGCAGCCCATAACAGTGTTGTCTTTGTCGGTTGTAACCACCTTGAGGTATGAAAATACCACCTGATACATCGGAGGCAGGCCCTGTAAGGGCCCATCAAGATGTGTTTCTGATATTGAGCGGGGGAGGGAAGCATTCCACGAAAGCAGTGCCCTAACAATTGTCTTTTTGGCGCATTCTTTGCTTTGATTACCGGTGTTGACTGTTTTCGATAAGAACCAGGGCGGTATTGATGGCTGTTGCCGGTCGTGGTTTTTAGCTCTGGGCGGCTTTATCCACCAGACTCTGGCGTATAGCGTTACCCTCATTGGTCAAAGCAGCGTCGATAAAGCGCGCCATATAATCAAGCAGACAGCGAGCACGGGCATTAAGTAAGCGGCCACTGGGCCAGATGGCATAGATATTACGCTGCTCACCCTGCCACTCCGGCAAGACTGGCACCAGCCTGTTGCTGGCTTCATAGTTGCGTGTTTCACTGACCGGCAACAGGGCGATCCCCAGGCCATCAGCAGCCAGCTGGGTGTTGAAGGTGATGTCGGTACTCCAGCTGGCAAAGTGGGGTTGCAGCTGTCGGGTCTGGCCGGTGCGGGCGTGGTGAAGTGTCCACTGGGTGACCGGCCTGGCACCGATCAGCCGGTGTGTTTGCAGGGCATCCAGATTATCCGGGCTGCCGTTGCGGGCCAGATAGTTTGACGCGGCAAATAATCGGGTGGCAATACTACCAAGCCGTTTCTGGTAGAGCGCCGAGTCTTGCTGTTCGCCAATGCGCAGCGCGATATCTGCCCGGTTTACCTGCAGATCTTCCACCTCATTATTAAGCATCAACATCAGCTCAATCGCTGGGTAATCCCGGATAAACCCCGACCACATTGGCTGCAGCAGGCCGTTGGATATATTACTGGGAGCCATCACCCGCAGTGGGCCGCTGAGCTCCTGCAACTCAAGGCTCAGGCTGCGTTGCGTGGATTCCATCTGCGCAACCAGCTCGGCATAGGCCTGATACCAGATCTCACCTTCCGCAGTCAGCACAAACTGGCGCGCTGAACGGTGGATCAGCTGGCAGCCCAGTTGCTGTTCAAGCTTCTGCAAACGACGGGTGACCGTCGCCGCCGGGATCTTCTGCTGACGTGCGGTAGCTGCCAGCCCCTGTTGCTGGACGATCTGAACAAACAGCGCAATGTCATCAAACATAATTTCATTTATGGAATTTCAGGTTGTTAAATACAGCATATATTCCATTTATAGCCATGGCTATGCTGATCTCCACTAAGCATTACCGACTAAACAAAGGAGCGGCAAGCCATGGTAGCGGACATAAAATCGATCCAGCTCTGGGTCAGTGCGGGGCTGAGTGTAACCGAAGGGACAGCGCCGGAAAGGGCCTGTCAGGCGTTGCTGCAACTGGCAGCGCAAACACAGCAGGAGCCGGGCTGCTTGCGATTTGAACTGCTGCAGCACCAGCAATCCGGCCGGTTCACCCTCTGGGAGGGCTGGGTAAATGAGTCGGCATTACAGGCCCATTATGAAGCGGAACATACCCAGGCTTATTTCGCGCAGGCACTGACGGAGGTGAGCTACCTGGAGCGGTTACAACCCCCAATGACCGGACCGCAGGAGGGCGTGCGATGAAACAGCGACTGTTATTTTCGGCCCTGATGTCACTGGTGATGGCGTTTCTGATGACGGCCTGGGTGAGCTGGATCAACCTGGGCTGGCAGGCAGACTTTGTCGCCCGCTGGCTGCAGGCGTTTGTACTGGCCTGGCCTGCGGCAATGACCATCGCCTTTATCGCCGGGCCGCCGTTGTTACGGCTATCGGTGCGGTTGACGGGGGGGCGAGGAAGTAGGGGTTGAGGTCAGCAATAGCCCTGAATAGGGTGTTTTTATACTGTGCTTCAACCCCGGTGTCCGTGCCGGGCACGACTGTAGTTACCCGTATCATGTTGGGCGTTGTAGCGGTTTCAATCCACATGCCTGCACGGGGACGACATGTGCAGCGGGTCCATGCTGCGGTTGCCTGGTAGTTTCAATCCACGTGCCCGCACGGGGCACGACGCTACGGGTGTTGTCGATAAGCTGATCTTTGATAAGTTTCAATCCACGCGTCCGCACGGGGCACGACAAGTCCACCTCAAAAGTGGGGCTGGGCATTATTGTTTCAATCCACGTGTCCGTACGGGGCACGACGTTGGCGCTTGCCCGGGTGGCCTCTGAATACATGTTTCAATCCACGTGCCCGTACGGGGCACGACAGTCCGCACAACTGACTACGATATCAGCATGCTGTTTCAATCCACGTGCCCGTACGGGGCACGACCCGTCACGCCGCCCAGGCTGTCGATGTAATCCCGTTTCAATCCACGTGCCCGTACGGGGCACGACACAGCCCGATCCCGGTAAAAATCACGATTGGCCAGTTTCAATCCACGTGCCCGTACGGGGCACGACCCGGTAAACAGGAGGCGCTCAGAGTCAACCAGCCGTTTCAATCCACGTGCCCGTACGGGGCACGACTGCCCAATCTACAGCAGTCTCCGCACGTTCAGTTGTTTCAATCCACGTGCCCGTACGGGGCACGACGATGCAGCCAGGTAGCGGCGGACTGCTTGTGCTGTTTCAATCCACGTGCCCGTACGGGGCACGACCGCTCTCGGTTTTGTTGGGGGCGAGCCTGATCAAGTTTCAATCCACGTGCCCGTACGGGGCACGACATCAAAGGTGTTAGTGACTGGGTGCGCAAACCTGTTTCAATCCACGTGCCCGTACGGGGCACGACTTCCGATCGGCCAGACATACGAGAACCTTCAGATTGTTTCAATCCACGTGCCCGTACGGGGCACGACCGAAACACAGCACAGCAGCAGAGGACGCCGCCATGTTTCAATCCACGTGCCCGTACGGGGCACGACACAGTGGTGCCCGGCTTAAGGTTAGCCAGTCCAGGTTTCAATCCACGTGCCCGTACGGGGCACGACCAGAAGGTTACGAGCATCAGTGGCTTAAATCCAGTTTCAATCCACGTGCCCGTACGGGGCACGACAGCAAGCAACATGGTTTCCAGCTCACTACCAGCACGTTTCAATCCACGTGCCTGTACGGGACACGACCGCTATCACGGGACATTCAAAGCGACACGGTACGTTTCAATCCACGTGCCCGTACGGGGCACGACGCCAGCCACGACCTGAGCACCCGCCACCTGGTGGTTTCAATCCACGTGCCCGTACGGGGCACGACCTTCGCGAAGTTTTCGTTCAGCCCGCAGTTTCAGTTTCAATCCACGTGCCCGTACGGGGCACGACCTGGTAATGCCTTCAGGAAATGTGAGTTTGGCAAAGTTTCAATCCACGTGCCCGTACGGGGCACGACTACCGCGCTTAATCTCGACGTCGTCTGTGCAGGGTTTCAATCCACGTGCCCGTACGGGGCACGACGCGGGTGTCGCTTTCTTTGATCACGATCAGCGGGTTTCAATCCACGTGCCCGTACGGGGCACGACGTTACCTGCCGGAGCCGGTCTACGCTGACTGCTGGTTTCAATCCACGTGCCCGTACGGGGCACGACCTGACGATGGGCACGCCATCAACTTCCGGGATGTGTTTCAATCCACGTGCCCGTACGGGGCACGACCTTTATCATTCGCTGCAGCTGATCAATTGCAGGGTTTCAATCCACGTGCCCGTACGGGGCACGACGAGGGGATCGAGTGGCTGTCTTACCCGGTAAAGCTTGTTTCAATCCACGTGCCCGTACGGGGCACGACCTATGAAACCCTGCAGCAGCACACCGATGGGCTGTTTCAATCCACGTGCCCGTACGGGGCACGACAGCCGGGGCTGGAGCGTAGTCAGGGCGGGGCCTGGAGGGGCGTTTTGCGCTAACCTGCTTCAGTTTTGGCGATTTCTAGCCTAGGGAAAATCGGTATAAATAACAACCTGTTGATATTGAAGGAAAAATGCTTTGCGCTAACCTGGCGGGGTTTTCATGGGGACTGGGGGTTAGCGCAGCGGCAGTATCAGACCAGTAACGTATCGCGGAACATATCAAAACTGGCCTTGGCTCCCTGGTGTTCTACCCGCTTTTTCCAGTTTGCGCCCAGCTGGTAGAAACGCAGGCTGTCGCTGTCCTCATCATAGGCGCTGAGTAGCCGGTCGCGCAGTACAACCCATTGCGCCGGGGTGACTTCGCATTCAAATATCGAGTATTGCACCCGGATACCGTAGTCCTGGCAGATTTTTGCGACATGGCGTAGCCGTCGGGCACCGCCTGCATCTTCGGTGGAAATATCGTAGGTGATCAGCACCATCATCGGTCGGTACTCCGCTCAACGGGCAACAAAGGGTGGGTAATATTCCAGATCACCACGCAGGTGGCGAGCCAGTAGCAGGGCCTGGCAGTGGGCCAGCAGGCCGATTTCTACCTCCTCTTCCAGAAATGGGTGGGTGACGGTTTCCTGTTTACGTTTTTGCAGGGCCGTCAGCAGGGTGCGGCGGCCATCGTCGGTCAGCCGTACTGCGCCGCTGGCTTCGGTGACAAAGTCACGGGCGTTGAGCTGGCGGCGGTTGATCAGGCTTAGCACCAGCCGGTCGGCAAACCAGCTGCGCAGCTCTTCTAGCAGGTCCAGCGCCAGGCTGTCGCGGCCGGGTCGGTCGCGGTGCAAAAAGCCGACTTGCGGGTCCAGCCCTACGCCTTGCAGTGCGCCGCTGATGTCCTGGCCGATAATGCTGTAAACGAACGAGAGCAGGGCGTTTACGTTATCCAGCGGGGGCCGCCGGTTACGGCCGTTAAACGGAAAGTCATCACGTAGTTCCGGTTTGATCAGCTGGCCGAAAATGCCGAAATAGAGGCTGGCAGCATCACCTTCAATGCCGCGCAGGCTGTCCAGATCACTGGCGACTCTGGCCTGCTCAATACGAAATTTCAGCCCCTTGATAACCTGAGCAATGGCCTCGTTACGGCCATTGTTGCGATTATGCCGCTGTAAAACCGACCGGCTATTGCTGATTTTAGCGGCGATAATCAGTCGGGCGACTTCCAGCGGGGTTTGCTCGCTCTGACGATACTGACTGCGGCGTAGCAGTACACTGCCACTCTGTCGGCCCTGTAAGCGCCCCTGAAAACGGCCGTATTCGTTGAAAAAGGCCAGGTTGATGCCCTGTTCGCCACAGAAGCCCATTAATGGCGGCGACACCATTACCCGGCCAAAGCAGCAGATGCCGCTGATACTGTGGGCGGGCACCTGTAGCAGTTTTTTACGCTGGTGTTCAATTACCAGGGTTTCCCGCTCTTTATGCAGGTAGCTGTCCTGACGGGTGATATAGAGGTTGTTTTGCAGTTTTTTCATGGGGTCCCTTTTGCTATGTACCCCCTGTGCCATCGGGATTCAGCAACTGCTGGCGGTAATGGGCACTGCGGTCTTTGCCCAGTTTGGGGTTGCACAGGTCGATCAGCGAGCAGGCCTTGCAGCGTTTTGCCTGGTAACGGGCCGCCGGTGTCTGGCCACTGTCAAACAGGGTGCGTACCTGGGCAATCACTGCCAGAGTACGCTGGCGGATGGGTTCATCCAGTATCTGGGGTTCGCGGCGGCGGCTCTGCCAGTACCACAAAATGCCTTGTTCAACGGTGGTCTGTTTCATCTCTTCCAGGCAGAGCGCCTGGGCGCAAAGCTGGATTCTGTCCCAGTCATCGGCTTTGGCTCGGCCCCGCTTGTATTCCACCGGGCAGAACTGGCCGCTTTGCAGATCAATTTCCAGCAGATCCAGTTTGCCGCTGAGGCCCAGTTGCGGGGCGGATACCAGCACCGCCCGTTCATAGCGGATGCCCTTGCGGGTTTCCGGCTCGCCCCGGTCAACACGCTGGTGCAGCTGCTGGCCCTGGGCGGTAAACCAGTTTTCCGCCCAGGCCTGCTCGTTATGGATCAGCGCACACTGGCGCGGGCAGTAGGCGTAATGCTGCAGTGCCGACAACGGGATGAGCCGGACGTCGTCCATCAGCCCACCCGTCGATCCAGTTCGATGCCTTCGGGCAGGGCGCTGTCGTCAATGCTGACCTGATAGTCGGCAAAGCTGCGGGCCGGGCCTTCTGATTGCTGGCAGACGCTGATGCTGTCGAACAGCTGGTGGGCCGGGGCGTTACCCAGTGCGTTGCTGTGGCGGAAGATATAGAGCCCGCGCACGCTCATTTCACCACGGGCGGCGGAGCGGTCGTGGTCAAACATGTTGACCAGCGCATTCCACAGCAGGCTCAGATCATCTTCATCAAAGCCGGTCTGCCCGGCCAGGTGGGCGGAGATAAAACCGTGGCAGCGGTAGAGGCCATAGGGCACGGTGAATTTTCGGCCCATGGTGCGATTATCGCCATCCTGCTTTTCTGCTTCCTTGACGGTCGTAACCGCCATGCGGGTGATGGTGTGCTCGCTGGTGATAATCGGGTCGATGGAGCGGGCAAACGTCAGCTGTACCGGGCCACGTACCTGACCGGCATTTTTACCGGTGCTCATCACTGCGCCAAAGGTACGAATATCGTAGTAGTGCTGGCACATCCAGTTGCGGGCGGCGTCGGTTTTTTCACCTTTTGTTTTCAGCGCCTGAATGCTTTCTTCGTCGTGGGCGGCGTCTATTTTGTCATTCAGAATGGCTTTTTCCGCGACAAAGATATTGCGCAGCGGGTTGTCGGCCTGGGTCAGCTGAACAAAGTTGCGAATTTTGCGTTTCAGGCAGACATCGGTTACCAGCCCCATGCCGGTTTCAGCGTCGATACGTGGCTGGTTACCGGCGTCCGGGTCGCCGTTGGGGTTGCCATCTTTTACATCAAACAGCAGTACAAATTCATAGCGGTTATTCAGGCTCATCAGTGCGCTTCCTCTGCGATGGCGGTGTTGATTTCTGTCTGCGTATCATCTTGCTCGGTGGTGTCTTCCTGCCTGGTAAACAATGCCTGGCGCTGGTGGTAGTAGCCGACGGCAAACAGGCTTTGTTGCTCAAGGTTTAGCTGGGCGGGAAAACCGTCCAGTGCGGAGAATATTTCCATCAGCAGTTTTTCGATGTTGACCCGGCGGCCAGGAGTCAGCTTGGCCTGGTGGGCATGGCTGAGTTTGATCAGTGAGGTAAACGCGGTAATCGGCGTGCTGCTGGCGGCACCGTAGTAACGGTCTTTGATGGTGCTGTTCAGCTGGCCGCCGCTGGCTTCCTGCTGGACTTTTTCCAGCACGGCAAACAGCCGTCCCAGCCGGTAGCCAGGGCGGGTATCTTCTGGGTTGAGTGACATGGGTAGTTCCTCGTTGCTGGCTGCACCGCCGTTGCGGGCGCGTGCAGTCCGGTTAAAACAGGCTTTAAGCAGGGCGATACGGCGGTATTCGATACTGGGCAGGCACTTGGGCTCGGCCCGAATCCGCCGCAGGGCCAGTTGTAGCAAGGTAGCGGGCAGCGGCAGTCCGGCCAGAATCTGACGCGCAGTGTCAGCGATCAGATTAGGTGGAATATTGTCCGCTTTTTCTTTAAGAACGCAGGCGGTCAACAGGTGAAACAGGCTGGGATAGCCAAAGCGCTCACGCCCGGTCAGGTTCAGGTCAGTAAAGTACTGGCCGATCCGCTCGGCCAGCTCAGCCACGGTGCAAACCTGCCATAGCCGCACCATGATACGGGCGGAATTGGGGGCCAGCCCCAGTACGTAAAAGCGGTCGCTACGCTGGCTGGCGTGGTAAGCCCCGTTATCAATGCTGTTAAGCAGGCTGGTGATGGCCTCAACCCGGGCGTCGGGGTTGTCGGCGGAGGCGGCGCTGGGAGGGTCGCTGAACAGTAATGGCAGGGTGGCTTCCAACGGGTCGGATTGTTCCGCCCAGCAGACGGTTACGGTTTCACCGAGGCGGAATTTATTGGGGGAGTCCATCCTCAACAGATGATTCAGCGCGGTGGTGTATTCAAAGACGGCGCTGGTGCTGACCGGGAAGTTAAAGCCCTGGCTTTTGCCATAAGACTCGAAGGCCGCCAGGTTGGAGGCCGCAAAAGGCGCAGGTTTGGCGTTAACGCCAGAGACACCGCTGTGCAGTCGGGCGATGGCGGCGGTTTCGCCACTGACCAGGCAGACACCTTCCGGGCTATTATCACCGGCATTCAGTGCCTGCTGGCCGAAGAATGTCTGCAGTGGTTTTGACTGACAGATCAGATCGGTTTCACCGGTCAGCCGAAAGCTGAGATTACAGCCATTGATTTTCAGCACATCGGGCCAGCTGGCGTGTTCCATTACCGCCTGGCGCTGGCTGGCATCGGCATTAAAGCGGGCAATGGCTTTAAGGCCTGGCTCATCGGGTAGTTGCTGTTGCAGATCGTCCAGATAATCGCTGAAGGTCTGGTGCTGGTTCTGCGCCAGGGTGACTGCTTTTTCGCTGGGTGGCAGGTCAGGTTTATCCAGTTTCGGCTGCGCCAATAGATAGCCAGAATGATCCCAGAGTGGATTAACAACGGTGTAGGCTTTGGCACCGCTGCGCGGCGGCGCTTTGGGTACTGTAAACACCCGTGCCACCTGCTTTTTACCCTGCGGAATACGGGTATCTTCCAGCCCGGCAAATTTTCCGTCCGGGGTTAACAGTATAAGAAACGGTATGCCTTTAGGCTCAAACCCCGGTGGTGCCAGGCTGCCCGGTTGTTGCTTATTCTTGCGCTGGTAGTAGTCACAGAGCGAGTGCAGGATCATCCGCGTATCTCCTCACTGCCCGGTAACGGCAGTTGCAGTACGCCCTGTTGCAGGCGGGCGCGGAAGAATTGCGGGCTGGGTTCGGGCTGGCTGAAGTCGAGATCGTAGAGCATCCAGCCCAGATCTTCATCCAGCGCCAGCGGGGCCGGTTGCGGGTCGTCTTCTTCTATCAGTCGGAAATCGCAGGCAAACTCCCGACAGCCCAGGTAGGGCTGGTAGATGCACTGGCCCCGGCGGGCGCGGCGGCGGAACATCTCGCTGAATTTACCGGCGTTATCACCGGGGCCTGCTTTGTCGGTCAGCTCGAAATCGGCATGGATGCGGTAGTGAACGTCGCGCAGTAACAGGCTGGCCCGTTGCTGGCGCTCTTCTTCAATATGCAGCACCGGCATGGCTCCTTTGCCATTCATTGCTTTGGTGATGTTGGTGACGGGGAGCTTGTTGCCGACCTCATTACGACGCAGGCTGAGCCAGCTGACCGGGCTGAGCAGTTCGATTTTGTGGATATGCCAGCGGATGGCCGGTTTCCATAAAACCGCCTCGAAGATAGCGCGGGCGGCGGAGGGGGTGATCAGATCATAGCTGACCCGCTCTACCTTCATCTCCGGGCGGGTAAAACAGGCGAAATCGCCACGTACATCAAGACAGAATCCCATTAAGCCTCCATTGCTTCGGGTGATTAGTTGGCCGGTGTCAGAGCACGCTCTGTTCGGCAGCCAGCATGGCTTCCGGGGGCAGGACCCCCAGTTTCGGGTGATAGCGGCTATCAACCAGCAGGTAGCAACCGGCCTGGATATTGACGGCGCCTTCGTTGTACATCTGCTGCAACTGCTGTTCCGGCAGGTTGATGCTGTAGCGCTGCAGTTTGCGGTAAAGCCAGGCGGGGGTTTTGTTACTGTCACTGCTATCGAGCATCTTCAGCCATTTCAGCGCCGGGCTTTCTTCTTCACCGGGTGGGCACCAGGGCACCACCAGGCTTTGCTGATGATCGTTTTCAATCAGCCGAAAGTTGTTGGCGGCGGTGCGAAAGGCGATGGCCGGTGGGTCCATTGAATCCGGCGTCAGTGCTTCCTGAATCCCCTTTTCATCCAGTTCGCCTTTGCTGTAGAGCAGCTCGAAATAGCGCTGAAAACTGGCCGGGGCCAGCGCATCATCCAGCCCACTGTGGATCAGCTCCTCGGTGATCTGCTGGCCCTGGCGCAGTAGCCCGGCGGGGGCCTGGCTGGGGGGACGGAATACGATGACCCGGCCTGGTTCAGCCAGCCGACCTTCACGGTTACAGCGGCCTGCCGACTGGGCGATGGAGTCCAGCCCGGCCAGTGCCCGGTAGACCACCGGGAAATCAATATCGACGCCCGCTTCAATCAGCTGGGTGCTGATCAGCCGCAACGGCCGGTCGTCGTCTCCGCTCTGCCGTGCGGTCAGCCGGTCACGAATCTGCTGCAGAATATGGCTGCGGTGCTCCGGGCACATCAGCGCTGACAGGTGGAAGTGGTTTTCATCATCGGGCAGCAGCTCGGCCAGGGCCTGGGCATCCTTGCGGGTATTTACAATGGCCAGCACGCAGGGTTCTTCGATCAGCTGATCTGCCAGCTGTGGCCAGTCCAGCGCCGGGCACTCAGGCGTGGGTAGCTGTACCTGAGTACGGCGTAACTGTTCGGCTAGCCGGGCTGGCTGGTTGATGATTTCGCGGATCTGTTTTAACCCATCGAAATGCACCGTGCCAAAGCTGTCGCTGCGCTGACTGAGATCCGGCTGGGTAGCGGTACAGAACACAAAGGTGACGCCATACAGCTCACTGAGCTGACGCATTACCCAGGTGATTGGCTTCAGGTAGTTACGTGGCAGCTGCTGGGCTTCATCCAGCACAATAATGCTGTTGGCCAGGTTGTGCAGTTTACGACAGCGGCTGGTGCGGGCGGCAAACAGTGACTCGAACAGCTGTACATTGGTGGTGACAATCAGTGGTGCATCCCAGTTTTCAGTGGCCAGGCGGCTGCGGCTGGTCTCTTTTTCCTGGGGTAGATCGAGGTTGCTGTGGTGCTCGATGACCGCATCCTCCCCCAGTGCCTGGCGGAATACGCTGGCGTTCTGTTCGATGATGCTGGTGTAGGGGATGGCGTAGATAATCCGCTGTTTCTGGTATTTGCGAGCATGGGCCAGGGCAAAGCCCAGGCTGGACAGAGTTTTGCCGCCACCGGTGGGCACCGTCAGGCTGAACAGGCCGGGTTGTTGTTCGGCGGCGTCCAGGCACTGCTGGAAAATCTGCTGGCGGGTGTGGTTCAGTTCACTGTCACGGGCGTTGTTGCGCAGGTTGTCCATATAGCGGTTAAAGCGTTGCTGTAGTTCAGACAGGGCCGGGTACTGGCTGCGCCGGGCGGACTGCTGCGGCTGCATATAACTTTCGGTGTCCAGAAAGTCGGCATCCACCAGGCAGGAGAAAAGCATCCGCAGCCAGAGTGCAAGGCTGTCTTTACTCAGCGCGATCGGCGGTGTTTTCAGCTCGATGCCAGGTTTCAGTATCGCTTCGGGTACGCTGGCGGCCAGTGATTCCTGTAACTCTGGCTGGCTGTTGTTTAGCCGGTGCTCCAGCCCCCCACGGCCTGTTTTTGTGCTGTACCAGTCGGCCAGACCGGCATGGTGCCCGGCGATCAGATATGCGATCAGCTGGCCATAGCCATCAAGCTGGTTGATTGCATGGAGCGCGCCAGCGGTGGAGTGGGTGACGCGCCCGGCGGACTGTTTTGAATCTGATTTTGAGTCAGACGGCTCAAGGTGGGCATTTTCGCAGTCAAAGCCGGTCTGCTGGCGAATATAGTGCTGAAAGGCCGGGCGATACTTACCCAGATCATGCCAGATGCCAGCCAGTCCGGCCCATTCAGGCCCTATCGGCTGGGCAAACTGTGCTGCCAGTCGAGAGACCTTCTGCAGGTGGTGTTCCAGTGCATGGGGTTCCAGCCACCGGCCGCTGTTATCCGTGCGCGCATGTGCAATGGGATTGCTCATGATCCACTGACTCCTTGTGGATTGATACTGAGCGTCAGTGTACGGGGTTGTTAACGGTGGGGGTAGTGATCTGGTTCAGGATTTCTGATGACGGTTTCAATCCACGTGTCGCATGGGGCACGACTACCAGGTGCGCTTAGCAATTTTTTGCCTGTCCAGTTTCAATCCACGTGCCCGCACGGGGCACGACTGGCAGCCGGGACCTGACCGTTGCCGCTGAACGCGTTTCAATCCACGTGCCCGCACGGGGCACGACTGAAGCGTGGGAAGTGCGTTGGTCGCAACAGCTGTTTCAATCCACGTGCCCGCACGGGGCACGACCTGACTACAAACCATGCCGCCGTAGAATTCAGTGTTTCAATCCACGTGCCCGCACGGGGCACGACTTGGTGGTGCAGCACAAACCGCGTGGGGCGAGTACGTTTCAATCCACGTGCCCGCACGGGGCACGACAGGGCGAGTTGCGCCCCGGTGCTATTCGATCCCTGTTTCAATCCACGTGCCCGCACGGGGCACGACGACTCCCAGCGCGGCTTTATGCGTTCGGCCCCGGTTTCAATCCACGTGCCCGCACGGGGCACGACAGGCACCGCTAGCGGAACACTACGCGCTCTTTACAAGTTTCAATCCACGTGCCCGCACGGGGCACGACCAGCATATAATCCTGGCGAAATACTTCAGGCTCAAGTTTCAATCCACGTGCCCGCACGGGGCACGACTCTGCCAGCACGTACGCAAACTGGCTATTTAAAGTTTCAATCCACGTGCCCGCACGGGGCACGACCTGATATTGTTGCGAGATATGCAGCAAAGGCAAAAGTTTCAATCCACGTGCCCGCACGGGGCACGACGGGCTGGCCACTTGGAGTCTACGCCAACAATGGTGTTTCAATCCACGTGCCCGCACGGGGCACGACGTTGATGAGACGGCATATCAATACCCATCGGACGTTTCAATCCACGTGCCCGCACGGGGCACGACAACCATCAGATAGCTAAAAATTTGGCCCCAACATGTTTCAATCCACGTGCCCGCACGGGGCACGACTGCCGGGGCTGAGGCGTAGTCAGGGCGGGGCCTGGAGGGACGTTTTGCGCTAACCGGCTTCAACTCGGCAGTTTTCAGCCTAGGGAAAACCAGCATAAATAGCAACCAGTTGATATTGAAGGGAAAATGCTTTGCGCTAACCTGGCGGGGTTTTGCTGAGTACTGGGGGTTAGCGCTTTCGATACCCGGCCGGTGAAACGCCGGTCCATTGCTTGAACGCGCGGGTGAAGGCGGCGGGTTCGGAGAAACCGAGCTGGCGGGAAATCTGGGAGATGGGCATTGAGGGCTGGTTTAGGTAGTGGATGGCGGCGTCGCGGCGTACGTCATCTTTGAGGGCCTGGAAGCTGGTGCCTTCGTCAATCAGTTTGCGGCGCAGGGTACGGGCGGTGATGTGCAGTACATCGGCGGCCTGTTCCATTTTCAGCTGACCGGGGGTGTCCTGGGTTTCGAGCAGGTCCATTACCCGGCGGGTGAATACAGGGTAGTAAGCCTGGCGGCGGAACCAGTCGGTGGGGGATTGCTGCAGGTAACGATAGAGGGTGGCCGGGGTCTGTACTACGGGTTGCTGCAGCCAGCTGGCGTCGAATGCCAGGGCGCACTCGGCCTGTTCAAACTGTGCCGGACAGGGGTACATCAGCCGGTATTCGCTGATGTGGGCTGGCTGGGGGTAGTCCAGTTCTATTCCATTCAGCGCAATACGCTGGCCGATCAGCCAGCTGGGAAAGCGATGCCAGAGTAGCAGCAGAAACTCGGCCAGTGAGTGCTGGCTGTCCTGGTGCGGTGTGCTCAGGCGCATGCTGAAACGAGCCTGCTGGTCACTGCTGTGCAGGTTCAGCACAAGGGCCGGGCTGGTCAGGTTGTAAAACCGGCTGATCAGGCGGTACACGCAGCCCAGGGTACGGCAATGGATCGCCTGGCGGGCGATCAGGGTGAATACGCCGTGGCGTGACGGCTGGCTGGCCATACCCATAAATTCATCGTCACCCAGTTTCCACAGTTCACGCAGCAGGGCGCTGAGCTGTTCCGGTGTGATACGTAGCTGGGGGTTATGTAGCAGGGCGGGGTTGAGTCCGGCAGCGTCAAGCAGGTGGCTGGTGTTCAGGTTGTTACGCTGGGCGCTGGCCAGAATACTGTGCACAAAGTGGATGGAGATGGAGTGGCGGGGCGCCGACATACGACTGCTTTCCTGGTGAGTGAAAGAACGTCCCTGTTCGTCGCAGCATCAGGACCGGACGGGCAGGGTCAGTTCGCCGATGGCGTGGTTGCTGTAAGATTTGACCTCTTCCGAGATGATAATACGAAAGCCATCAGCCATGGTCTGCTGTTCACGTGCCTCACGGTACATGGGGTGTTCGCTGAAGGCTTTAATGGCATCCATGCTGTCCCAGTAATAGGTCACGTTAACGCGTTTATCCTCTTCTGAGTACCAGGTGTCAACGCCGATAAAGCCGGAGGTGGTTCTGGCTGCTTCATCGATCAGGGTGTTGAGGTTGTCAAATTCGTCGGCATAGTCACCGGGTTCGAATATAAATGCTGCGCTATACATTACGTCCAGCCTTTTCTGTTGATCAGAGGTGTGGCGGTGGTGGTCTGCCTGTTGTCAGATGACGTGACACTACCTTTGCCGTGATTTCCAGCGTATGCACTTGGGTCATGTGATCTTGCGGGTCGAACGTGATCAGCCTGTTATGGGCCGGCCACCGTTATTGAGCCAGATCAGCAGTGGTGCTGAAATAATCATAGTCGACGTTGGTCAGGTGTTAGCGGCGCTACGTAACAGCTAATCAGGTAGGCTGGACAAAAACGGCCCCGTGAGAGCCGTTTTTAGCACGTAAAGCGCGGTCTCTTACATACCTTTTACGGCAAAGATGCCCGGCGCGTTACGCCAGTAACCGTGGTAATCCATACCGTAGCCGAAGATGTAGCGATCTTCGATATTGATGCCCACGTATTCGGCTTTCATCTCCGGGCGAGCTTTGCGGTCGTGCATTTTGTCGACCAGTACGGCGATGCGTACTTCGCTGGCACCCTGCTCTTTGCAGAAATCGACAATGGCAGCCAGGGTGTGGCCTTCGTCCAGAATGTCATCAACAACCAGTACCGGGCGGTCTTTGAAGTCGATAAAGGGGCGTACTTTCCACTCCAGCTCGTGGCCAGAGGTACTGTTGCGGTAGCGTGTGGCGTGCATGTAACCCGCTTCCAGAGGGAAGTTGAGTTTCGTCAGCAGCTTGCCACCGATGACCAGACCGCCATTCATGATGGCAAAAACCACCGGGTTGGCGTCGGCCCAGTCTTCAGTAATTTCGGCCGCCATTTTGTTAATGGCGTGTTCGACTTCAGCTTCACTGTGTAACAGATCCGCCTGGATGTAGACCTGCTTGATATGTTCCAGATCAGTTTTGGACATGCTTATTGCCTGTTTATCTGCGTCGCCAGGGAGTGCGGCGTGGTAAGAAAACGCGCCAGATTATAGATGTTGGTGGCAGCTGGCAAGCGCGTTATCCTGAAAAATATGCAATGCCTGATTCAGGTTCAGCCGACGCAGGTTCGGCTGGCGAATCCTGTACAATCAGGGAATGTACACAGGGGTGTGCGGGAGCCACCGAGAGAGAGTTGTTGATGCAGCACGGGAGTTGTCGCTGATGCCACAGTTAATGAGGTTTACCTTTTGTCACGATCATGAACAGGATCGTATCCGTATGCTGGCTGAGGGCGGTGAAGGGGACCGCTGCGCGTACTGGCTGACCCGGCGCCTGACCGCTAACCTGCTGAGTAATGCTGAGAGCTGGTTAACCGAGTGTTATGCCGCCAGGCTGAATGTGCCTGCACCCGCTCAGAGTGAGGTGTATGAGTTGTACCACGATAAGGCGCGTGGCCGTTTTGAGCAGAACCAGGCGATGGGGGCAGAGGCCGCAGTGGCTGATGTGGCCGAGACCCGTCTGCTGACTCAGGTGGATATTATGTTGCGTGATGATGGTCAGCTTAAGCTGACTTTTTTTACCGGGCCTGAGGCCGATAGCTGGTCGGCGATGTCGGTGAATTACTTCCATCAGTTGCTGCATATTTTGCAACTTAAAACGGAGTTGATGGAGTGGGGCCTGAGCGCGACTCAGCCACGTGCTCAGTATGCATTGCAGTAGTCTGGCCAGGCGTGATCAATTGATGGCCTGCTCTGGGCGGCTCTGATATGATCCCGTTTTCTTGATTGGATATATAAAACAGTTTTTTTATTCCTTCAAGTTATATTCTTGTAACCATAGAGGTGAGTGGTATGTCGGTCGAGTTTCCAACCATTGAGGATTATGTCGGCAATACGCCGCTGGTCCGGCTGCAGCGACTGACTGCCGGGCGGGGCAATACAATTCTGTGCAAGCTGGAGGGTAATAACCCGGCCGGTTCGGTGAAGGATCGCCCTGCGCTGAGTATGATCCAGCTGGCGGAAGCTCGTGGTGCAATTAAGCCTGGCGATACGCTGATTGAGGCGACCTCCGGTAATACCGGCATTGCGCTGGCGATGGCGGCGGCGATCAAAGGCTACCGGATGAAGCTGATCATGCCGGATAATATGAGTGCCGAGCGTAAAACGTCGATGAGTGCTTACGGCGCTGAGCTGATTGAAGTCACTCAGGCCCAGGGCATGGAGTATGCACGTGATCTGGCCCATGAGATGCAGAAAAACGGTGAAGGTATTGTGCTGGATCAGTTTGCCAATCAGGACAATCCGCAGGCGCATTATGAGGGTACCGGGCCGGAGATCTGGGCTCAGACAAAGGGCCTGATAACGCACTTTGTCAGTTCTATGGGCACTACCGGTACCATTATGGGGACGTCCCGGTTCCTGAAAGAGCAGAACCCTGAGGTGCAGATTGTTGGTTTGCAGCCCAGTGAAGGTTCCGCTATTCCGGGTATCCGCCGTTGGCCTGAGGCGTACTTGCCGGAAATTTTTGATGCCAGCCGGGTTGATTCGGTGATCGATATTGATCAGACCCTGGCGGAGCAGACCATGCGGGCGCTGGCAGAGCAGGAAGGGATCTTCTGTGGCGTGTCATCTGGTGGTGCAGTGGCCGGTGCGCTACAGCTGGCTGAGCAGGTGGAGAATGCGGTGATTGTCTGTATTATCTGCGATCGCGGTGATCGGTATCTGTCGACGGGCGTGTTTAATCCGCGTTAACTCGATGCGGTAGTCGATATAAAGAAGGCGCTTATGATAAGCGCCTTTTTTGTGCCTGCTGGGCAGGGGACTGAGTGCAGCGATGGCTTAGCCGTTTGGCAGGCTGGTGGGTGGGCGTTCGCCAATATTGACATTGAGGGTCAGGCGGTGGCCATTACGCAGCAGGTCAACCTGAACCTGATCACCGGGCATATAACGGGCGATCTGGTTTTTTGACAGCTGAGTATTGGTAATCGGCGCGCCGTTGATGGTGATAATAATATCGCCAGGCTGCAGGCCTGCCCTGTGTGCCGGGCTGTTGCGGTAGAGCCCGGCAACCAGTAGCCCCTGCATATTCTGCATACCGAAGGATTCGGCCAGCTGGGGTGTCATCGGCTGGATCTCGATGCCCAGCCAGCCGCGAATCACCCGGCCATGTTTGATCAGATCCTGCATGACCGACAGCGCCAGTTTGCTGGGGATGGCAAAGCCAATTCCCTGGGAGCCGCCGGATTTACTGAAAATCGCAGTGTTGATACCGATCAGGCGGCCAAAGGCATCAACCAGCGCGCCCCCGGAATTGCCCGGATTGATGGCCGCATCGGTCTGGATAAAATCTTCGTAGGTGCTCAGGCCCAGGCTGTTGCGCTGGGTGGCGCTGATGATGCCCATGGTGACGGTCTGGCCGACCCCGAACGGGTTGCCAATGGCCAGCACGACATCACCAACACTAAGCTGGCTGGAGTTGTTGAGGGTGATGCTGGGCAGGCTGTCGAGCTTTATTTTCAGCACGGCCAGATCAGTGTCGGGGTCGGTGCCGACGACGTCGGCAACCGCTTCACGGCCATCGGTCAGGGCGACGACGATACTGTCTGCCCCTTCAATCACGTGGTTGTTGGTTACGATGTAACCTTCGGCGGTGAGGATGACACCGGAGCCCAGGCTGGATTCGATCCGGGCCCGCTCGGGTGGGTTCTCGGCATCGAAAAATTTACGGAAAAATGGATCGCTGTAGAGTGGATGCTCAGCCTGAGGGACCAGAGTGCGGGTGTAGATGTTGACGACGGCCGGTGCCGCTTTGGTAACCGCATCAGCATAGGAGACCGGGCCCATACCTGAAGGCGTGGGCAGGCTCGGTTGTGAGGGAGTACGGGACTCAATCACCGAAACCGTGGTTACGCTGGGCCCCAGTACATCCGGGAACAGGTTCAGCAGCGCCACGGCTGCCAGGATACCGACAACAATCGGCCACATTAAAAAGGTGAATCGACGCATAAGCTGGTCTGTTCTTTTAAGGTAATGCCTTTGATGAATACCTGATTGTGCCATGTTTAATCCGGCGATGGGCCGGTATGGGAACCAGATTTAATCTGGCGGTAATCTTAGCATGCCTGTACCGTTGCGGCAGGTTAACGTCTGAACTAACTCTATGTTTATTAAAGGGCCGGGTCAGACCCGGTAGACTGGTAAGCATAACTGTGTGTGCATAATTTTCTGTGGGGTGGAGAGTCGATATGGCGGTTCAACTGGATGCGCTGCTGGCGTATTGCAATGATCTGATGGGGCCTGGCCGGTTTCGGGATTACTGCCCGAATGGTTTGCAGGTGGAAGGCAAACCAACCGTGCAGCGGCTGGTGACGGGGGTAACAGCGTCGCAGGATTTACTGGATGCGGCGGTGGCCTGGCAGGCGGATGCGGTGCTGGTGCATCACGGTTATTTCTGGAAAGGCGAGTCGGACGTTATCACCGGCATCAAGCGTAAGCGGCTGAAAACCCTGCTGGCCCATGATATCAGCCTGATTGCTTACCATCTGCCGCTGGATGCCCATCCCGTACTGGGGAATAACGTCCAGCTGGGGGCTGTGCTGGGGCTGGAAACGACGGGGCCGCTGGAGCGGGGCAATCCAGACAGCATTGGTCTGGTGGGGCAGCTGGCGCAGCCGTTGTCAGCAACCGATTTTGCCGCTCATATTGGCCAGGTGCTGGGGCGTGAGCCATTGCTGATTGAAGGCGGTAACCATGAAGTGCGTACGGTAGGCTGGTGTACCGGCGGTGCCCAGGGCTATATCGATAAGGCGATCGCCCAGGGGCTGGATGCGTTTATTTCCGGTGAGGTGTCTGAACCGACATTCCATGCGGCGCGGGAAAACGGGATTCACTACGTTGCTGCCGGTCACCATGCCACCGAGCGCTACGGTGCTAAAGCGCTAGGCGAGGCGCTGGCCGCTGAGTTCGGGCTGGCCCATCAGTTTGTGGATATTAACAACCCGGTATAATCGCCAGATGTAAAAAAGCCGGGAGATCCCGGCTTTTTTACGGCTGATTAATAGCTGATCAGACGTTCGTTTTTGCTGGCTCCGGGCTTTCAGCCTCAGCACTGTCAGCAGGCTGGCTGGTCAGGTCAGCCGGACTCTGTGGTACCGGCTCGGCTTTTTCCTGCAGGCCGTAGGTTTCTGACAGGGTGCCTTCTTCATCGTCTTTTTTCGGCGCGTAGTCACGAGGCGGCTCAGGAATGTTGCTGGCCTGTGCATTTGGCACCGCATCGGTGATGGTTGGAATGTCCGCCTCGGTTTCCTCTTCAGCCAGACGTGGCTGCATGGCCGCTTCCAGGCTCTGTGCGGCGACGCCGTCTTTACACAGCTGCTGGGCACTGCTGGCCAGATGCTGGTGCACATCCTTGTAGCTTTCGGTCAGGTTGTTGACCAGCTCGGCGGTGCGGGCGAAATGACCATTCACCTGTTCTTTGTAGCCGTTCAGCTCCAGGTGGGCGGCTTCCAGCTGCTTTTTCAGTTCATCCTGCTGGCTGGTATCGCTGGCTGATGAACGGCCCATCAAATAGCCAATCACGGCACCAATGGCCAGTGCCACGATACCAATAATCCATACGCTGCTCTGTTCCACAGTGACTCCTTGGTTGGTTCTGCCAGCAGCGGTGGAGGGTGCTGCTGGTATGGTTGTTGTTTGCAGGCCATAAGGTTACCCCAACCTGCCGGCAAAGCCTATGTATCTGTGACGGCTGGGGTTGTTACGGGTCAATTGAATGGAGTGCTAAAGCCACGTTTAGCCCCAGAGCCCATCAACCCGAGGTTTAACCAGAATCGGCAGGTAACGGATCACAAACAGCAGCCAGGCCAGCATCCACAACCCGCCGGAAATATGCAGGCCAGTGTTGTAGGGCAGGGGCAGCCACTGAGTGCTAATCCGCACCAGCGCGCTGAGTATCAGGCAGGCGAAGGCGGTAATTATCAGTTTATTGACGGCCAGCGTGCGACCGGTATGGCCCAGTGAGACGCGCGCCATCATGCCCAGCGTCAGGCCGCCGATGCCGCCAACGGTGAAGGCATGCAGGGCGATGCTGGAGGCAAGCCAGCCCAGCTGAGCAAAGGCCTGCAGGCCAAATCCCAGTACAATAAAGCCATAGCCTGCATGCAGAATCCACAGCAGTGGATGCTGCCACAGGGCCGTTTGATACCAGCCTGCCAGCCGTAGCAGTTGCAGGGCAAACAGGGCGATGCTGAGGACGGCGGCGACGGTGCCTGGCAGCAGCAGCTGGCACAGTAACCAGATAACGGTCAGCGGTAGCAGGGCTTTTTCGAGCCAGCTACGACGCAGGCAGCTGACGTTGTTGCCGATGCCACGCTCGGTAAAAAACGGAATCACCCGGCCACCAATCACCACAATAATCAGCACCACCAGATACAGCGCCAGATGCAGGCCGCTCATCAGGGTATTTTCGGTGATACCCAGCAGCTGTAGATGTACCAGCAGGCTGGCGATAAAAAAGCCTGCCAGTGCGCCAATAAACACCAGATTGCGGTAGTTACCGGAGCGGATAATCGGGATGCCAATACCCAGCGCAACCAGCAGCGGAAAGCCCAGATTTAGCAGAGCGATCAGGTTATCGGGTACCGCAGGGATAAAGGGGAGTATGCGAGCGGTCAGCCAGACGGCAAAGATGCCTGCCAGTGACCAGCCATAAGGGGTCTGGACATTGGTCCAGGTTCGTACGGCAGTCAGCAAAAAGCCAGCGACAATGGCCAGGCTGAAGCCGAACAGCATCTCGTGGGCATGCCAGTACATACCGGAAGTGAAGTAGGCCGGTGTCCAGCCACTTTGCAGTGCGCCGAGCCAGTGGCCAATTAGCAGTACAGCGGCCAGTGCGCCGAATAAAAAGAAAGGGCGAAAGCCAAGGTTGAACAGGGAGAAGGCACCAGGTTGGCGGGGTTCCTGCAGCTGGATCATGTTACATCACCTCACGGACGGCGTGATCAAAAGGTCTGGGCTATATTATGCATTATTTTTACATGTTATAAATCGCCATCTGTCGGTTGAACAATAAATTATCACCAGAGTGCGGGGCAAGGCCCCGCACCGGACGATTCAGTTGATCTTTTTCGTCAGCAGGATTGCGCTGTAAAGATGGCCATCACGATTGACGTCAGTGGCCAGTTCCAGGTGTTCCATCAGCATCAGGAACATGCCGCTGTTGCTGTCATGGCCAGGCTTGGGGTGGCCTTTGGAGTCAAAGACGCCAGGCTTCCATTCTTGCAACTGCTGGCAGGTGACTGTGCTGCCCTTAAAAGCATCCCATGCTTTGAACAGCTGGCTGTATTTGATGCTGACCGTAGACTTGCCCCGCTGATAATGGATGCGGTCCTTGTTGGTGCCAAGGATAGTGAGGGGGGTCTTGCGGGTATTATTAAACACCAGACCTTCCAGATCAGCCTGGGATAAAAGCTGGATAAACTGTTCCTTGTCCATAGCGGGTTCCTGAATACATGGTTGATCAGTCGAGTCAGGCTGGGTTGCGCGGTACTTTGGCTTGCCAGAGTACTTCCTGACCGTTATTGCGCCGGGCCAGCTGACGGGCGCAGACGAACAGCAGATCCGAGAGCCGATTCAGATAGCTGACTGAATGCGGATTGAACGGATGCTCGCTGGCCAGCTGGTGCAGGCGTCTTTCAGCGCGGCGACACTGTGCTCGGCTCAGGTGGCAGTGCGCCGCCAGAGGTGAGCCGCCAGGCAGAATAAACTCTTTTAATGGCGGTAGTGTGTCATTGATAGCATCCAGTGCCTGTTCCAGCGCGTCGGTGTCGCTGGCATCAATGGCCTGGTAGTCCGGGCTGTCCATGGCGATCTCGCCGCCAATATCGAACAGTCGGTGCTGGATCGGTGTCAGCAGCGGCTGCAAGGTGTCGGTTGTGGGGAGCTGGGCAAGCAGTAGCCCAAGCTGGCTGTTCAGTTCGTCCAGCTCGCCCAGTGCTTCGATGCGGGCGTCCTGTTTACTGACGCGCACGCCACTGGCAAGGGAGGTCTGGCCGCTGTCGCCGCCACGGGTATAAATTCGGGTAAGTCGATCGGCCATCGGTTTGCGCTCTTTATTATGCCGGGGAGAATGGCAGTCTAGCGCTGGAGTGATTAGTGGAGCAATGGTTGTAGAAACGGATGTGCCGGTCGGCACATCCGTTAGCAGAGGCTATCCAGAGGCTGGATTAACGTTCGCCGCGCTCGTGGATCTGACTTGCATTACCAACGACCAGAGGGTCTGGCTCAATCATGATATCCGGGTTTTTGTTCGGATATGGCAGTGAGTTGAGGACGTGACGGATGCCGTTCAGGCGGGCCCGTTTTTTGTCATCAGACTTGATGACAGTCCATGGCGCATCAGCGGTATCAGTGTAGAAGAACATGGACTCTTTGGCTTCAGTGTAGGAATCCCACTTGTCCAGAGACGCCAGATCGACAGGCGACAGTTTCCACTGTTTCAGTGGATCGTTACGACGGGACTGGAAGCGACGGAACTGCTCTTCACGGCTCACGGAGAACCACAGTTTGAACAGACGAACACCACTGCGAGCCAGCATGCGTTCCATATCTGGCGTCTGACGCATGAATTCCAGATACTCAGACGGTGTACAGAAGTTCATCACTTTCTCAACACCGGCACGGTTGTACCAGGAGCGGTCAAACAGCACGATTTCACCGGCGGTTGGCATATGCTCGATGTAGCGCTGGAAGTACCACTCGCCGCGTTCGCGATCGGTTGGTTTTTCCAGAGCGACAACTTTCGCGCCACGTGGGTTCAGGTGCTCCATCATACGTTTGATGGTGCCGCCTTTACCGGCAGCATCACGGCCTTCGAACAGGACAACGACTTTCTGGCCAGTATCACGTACCCAGTTCTGCATTTTCAGCAGTTCGATTTGCAGCTCTTTCTTCTGCGCTTCGTAATCCTTGCGGGAGATCTTTTTCTTGTATGGATAGGTGCTGTCTTCACTGAAGACGGGTGTTTCATCCAGCTTAGCTTTATGCGCATCCTGAGCAGGGGGGGCCTTAGCTTCTACTTCGTCTACCACGACTTTTGCAACTGTCGATTCCGTTGGCATGAAAACCTCCTTTTATTATTGGATAATCCGATTTCTTGGCGTTGATTATCCGCCCTCAATGCCCGGTTTCCGTTTGACTAAGATCAATTAAAAGTTGATGCGCCAATCTATCGCGTACCCTCTTTAGTAGGAGGCTGCTAGGATCAGCAAATTTTTTTCAGTTTGTGTAGCAATTGTTCATTTTTTCCGGCCGAAAGCCCGGCTTCGCTGGCCCGTTGGCAGAGGAAGCCGGTGATGTAGTCAATCTCTGTTTGCCGCTGGTGGCGAACATCCTGCAGCATCGAGGAATAGTTCTGTCCGGTGGCCCGGGCAACCTGTAATGCAACGGGTAACAGGCCATCGGTAAACAGAGATAATTGCAGCCGCGCCAGCAGTGAATCTATTTCCTGACACAACTCGGCCATCTCAGCCCGCCAGACCGGATTGCTGGCCAGCTCGCCGTTACGACAGTCATGTAAGGCTGTCAGCGGGTTGATCGCACAATTGATCGCCAGCTTACGCCACAGGCTGTGTTCAATGACTGGGTCGGCCACGATGTTGAGTGCAAGCCCCTGGAGTTGTGTCGCCAGGCTGCTGTCCTGTGGCGCATCAAATCGACCGAGGCGGGTTTCTCCCTGGCCGGCAAATACGACATGACCCGGCTGGCGTAGCCAGGCACCATCGGTGCTGGTGGCGGCCCACACCTGCTGCTGGCTGCAGTGCTGCAGCGCCCACTGCTGTGGCCCCATGCCATTGTGTAGCAACACCAGCTGCGCACCCTGCGCCAGTCGTGAACGCAGACCACTGAGCGCAGACTGCACGTCATAGGCTTTGGTGGTGACCAGCAGATGGTGAATCGATTCCGGGTGATCAGCCAGCTGGCACTGCACCGGGTAATGCCGGGTTTCTGTACCCTGTTCGATCGTGACCTGCTGGTTAAAGGCGGTAATACGCTGCTTTGAGCGTAAAATCAGCGTGACCTGGTGACCAGCCTCAACCAGGTGGGCGGCCCACAGGCAGCCAATACTGCCAGCGCCCAGAATATGCCAGTGCATGATCATCGCCTTCCTGTTTTTAAAAGAACCATGATACCGGGCTGTGCTATGGGCTGAAAAGGTGGCGTGGGTTGGGTAGAATCGGCTCACGTTTTTGTTTTCAGGTAGGGAGAGGCGAATGCCTTCATTTGATATTGTTTCCGAGCTTGATGCTCATGAAGTGACCAATGCGGTGGATCAGTCCAACCGTGAAATTGGTATGCGTTACGACTTTAAAAAAGTTGATGCACGTTTTGAACAGGCCGATGGCCAGGTGATCATGTGGGCTGAGGTGGATTTCCAGCTGCAGCAGATGATTGATGTGCTGCGCAGTAAGCTGGTGGCCCGCAAAATTGATATTCGCTGCCTTGAGGTCAAGGACCCTGAGTCATCCAATATGCGTGCCAAGCAGGTTGTGCTGTTGAAGCAGGGGCTGGATCAGCCGATGGCCAAGAAGATCGTCAAGCTGATTAAAGATAAGAAGCTGAAAGTGCAGTCACAGGTGCAAGGTGATCAGGTGCGTGTGACCGGTAAGAAGCGTGATGATCTGCAGTCGGTGATGGCCATGCTGCGTGAAGAAGAGCTGGAAATGCCACTGCAGTACAACAACTTCCGCGACTAATCCTGCTGCCCGCCGTCGCAGCGGGCTCTGGCCGCATCAGGTGCTGGCCCGGACGCGACGGGACGTCGCTGTTACAGATCCGCGAGTCTGTGCGCCGGGCAGGCCTGTTCTGACGCTCAGGGCTCCAGACAGGCCAGCAAAAACAGATCTTTCACCAGTTCCTGCTGGTTTTCTTCATTCGAACAGAAATCATCCGGACAAATCGCCCCCCGCTCCAGTAAGCCGCGTAGCCGGCTGCTATTCCAGCTGATCACCGGTACGCCGGTGCTTTTATCGGTTACCCGGAGGTAGGGGTCCTGGCGCTCCAGCCAGGCATCAATCTGATAGGTCATGGCAGTGTCTCCTGTGCTGCGTTACAGGAGCTACTATATCATTCGATTCTCGTTTGTAAATGAGAATTATTGCTATTTATTTCTGTCTTCTTCTGTAGTCGTGCAGCAATCAGCACCAGTAGTAATACCGGTAAGCCCAGCAAGGCTGTCCCTATAAAGAAGGTGGGGTAACCAATGGCGTCAACGGTAATGCCGGAGAAGCCCCCCATGAATTTGGGCAGCAGCAACATGATTGAGCTGAACAGAGCATATTGGGTGGCGGAGTAGTTGATGTTGATCAGGCCGGACAGATAGGCCACAAAAGCGGCTGTGGCAATTCCCGCACTCAGGTTGTCCAGAGACACTACCAGGGTCAGCAATGGCACCTGGGGGCCGCTGACGGCCAGTAACGCGAACAGCAGGTTAGTGGCGGCGGCCAGCAGGGCACCAATAAACAGTATTTTCATCACGCCGAAGCGGTTAACCAGTACGCCGCCGGCTAGCGCGCCAATGAGTGTCATGATCACGCCGAATACTTTGGTGACGGTGGCAACTTCGGCTTTGGTGAAGCCCAGATCAACGTAGAACACGTTGGCGATAATCCCCATCACGATATCAGAGATTCGATAGGTGCTGATCAGTGCCAGAATCACCACCGCGTGCCAGCCATAGCGGCGCAGAAAATCGGCAAAGGGACAGACGACGGCAATATAGAGCCAGCCCGCCAGCCGGGCCAGTCGTGGTGGCAGGTGCCCCTGTCGCTCAACCCAGTGCTGAATTTTTTCCTGCTGGGCGCTCAGCTCACCGTTGACGATCACATTTGGCTCCGGGCTGAGCAGGGTGGTGATCACGCCGACAGCCATTAACGCGGCCATGGTGAGGTAGGCCATCTGCCAGGGGTATTGCTGATAGGTGGCTTCGTCCGGGTCCCAGAAGGCGGCAATGCTGAGTACACCGGCGGTTGCCGTGATCATTGCCAGTCGGTAGCCGACCATATAAGTGGCAGCCATCGCTGCCTGCAGGCGCTCATCGGCAGACTCGATACGGTAGGCATCGACCGTAATGTCCTGGGTCGCCGAGCAGAAGGCAATCAGCACCGCGATCAAAGCCATATGGGTCAGGCTTTGTGTTGGCTCGGCAAACGCCAGCAGTACCAGCCCGCCAGCGATCGCCAGCTGTGACAGCAGCATCCAGCTGCGCCGCCGGCCTAACCAGGGCGTTAACAGCGGCAAAGGCAGTCGATCAACCAGCGGTGCCCACAGCCATTTGAAGGCATAGGCCAGCGCGACCCAGGAAAAATAGCCGATAGTGGTACGGTCAACCCCGGCTTCACGTAACCAGAACGACAGCGATGAGAATACCAGCAGAATGGGTAATCCTGAGGAAAAACCAAGAAATAGCAGGGTCAATGGGCGAGGCTGGAGGTAGAGTCGGGTGGCGTCACGCAACTGCGCGAACCGGGAGGCATCTGCCATGATCTGTCCTTAAAGCGTGTCTGAGTGGCTATTCTGAGCAGGGCAGGCTGAGTTGTAAATGAACCGGGCGGCAAATCTGGCCGCTGAGGTCGATATAGCAGACAAAAACGCCGATCCGGAAGCCGGATCGGCGTTGGCCTGGCAGTTAGCAGGCTAAAGCATCAGTAAGACTGGAATCAGATGCGCAAGGCGCCATCCACTTCGATGCAACGGCCATTGATGTAGTCGTTTTCGAAGATGAAGGACACCGTGCGGGAGATCTCTTCTGGTTTGCCCAGGCGCTTAGCCGGAATGCCTGCAGCAATTTTGTCCAGTGCTTCAGGTTTCATGCTCATCACCATCTCGGTACCGATGTAACCTGGTGCGATGGATGCGCAACGGATGCCGTAGCGAGCCAGCTCTTTGGACAGCGTAACAGCCATTGCTTCAACGCCCGCTTTGGTCGCGGTGTAGTTGGTCTGGCCCATGTTGCCGGAGCGGGAGATAGAGGAGATGTTGATGATGCAACCTTCAGCTTTCAGGTCGATCATTTTGGCGGCGGCTTCACGTGCACACAGGAACGTACCGGTCAGGTTAACGTCCAGTACCAGCTGCCACTGATCCAGGCTCATTTTTTTGACGACTTTACCGGTTTCGCGATCAACTTTCAGGAACAGGCCATCACGGGTGATGCCAGCATTGTTGACCAGGCCGTTCAGGGTTCCGAAATCTGCTACGACATCGTTAAACAGTTTCTCGACGTCAGCTTCATCAGCGACGTTACAGAGGTAGCCACGGGCATCGACACCCAGCTCTTTGCAGTCAGCGACAGTTTTATCCAGGTCTTCCTGGTTCAGGTCAACAATCGCGACTTTCGCGCCTTTGCCTGCCACTTCAAGTGCCATAGAGCGACCCAGTCCACGGCCACTGCCCGTCACAACGATAACTTTGTCTTTCAGTTCCATTAAAACGTACCTTCTGTTGGTTGATCTCTTTTATTGTACATAGCAGAATTTTGCACATGCACAATCTAACTTTACGCTATTCTTATGTCCATAAAATTAGGTAAATTTTAGACTAAGGCCCTAATTGGTGCCTATATGGCGCTAACGTCCAAAATTAACGATACCACTGCTTTTCTAATGAGCGTTTGTTTTTTTGCGGTGCGGTATATTCTTGCTGAAGATTATGACTTTGGTATTAACCTTGTGAAAAGAAGGTATAAAAAGTGATGTTCGGCGTCAGAACCATGCCGAAGGCGTGTCGCACCGGCGTTCAGCTGCCAGACTGAAGATGACAGGATGGTAAGCTGCCCTGCTTGCCAAAGCAGGGCGGTTTTGCTCTGATGGCGCGTTCAACGCAATAACATCGCTGACCCGGGGCCCGCATGTGGTGCAGATGGCCCGGGTGAAATGCGAATGAGGTGATTATGCGATTTCTATTTCTGCTTTTTATTATCGTGCCGGTGATTGAAATCACCCTGCTGATTCAGGTGGGTTCGATCATCGGAACCTGGTACACCGTGGGTCTGGTGCTGCTGTCGGCATTTATTGGCGTCAATATGTTGCGCCGCCAGAGCCTGAGCACGTTGTCCCGTGCCCAGCAGCGAATGAACAGCGGCGAGCTGCCCGGCCAGGAGATGGCGGAAGGGATTGTGATCGCGGTGGGTGGGGCTTTGCTGGTAACACCAGGCTTTGTCACTGATGTTATTGGCTTTAGCTGCCTGATTCCGCAAACCCGTAAAGCGCTGGTCAAGGCGGTCAGCAGTCGCTTTACTGTGATCTCTGCCCAGCAGGGCTTTAGCGGTGGCCCGTTTGCCGGTGGCCCGTTCCAGCCAGGCTCGCAGGCCGACCCGTTTCAGTCGCCGGGCCAGGGCCCTTCAGCGTTTCAGCCTCAGCGGCCACGCGGTACTGAGGGTGGTGATGTGCTGGAAGGTGAGTACACCCATAAAGACTGAGCCGGGCCGCCAGGTGTGGTCAGGTGAAAAAAACAGGGAAAAATTGAGAGCGGGGTGTTGAAATGCGATTCAGTGCCCCCATTTCTGGAAACTATCAAGAGGTAGTTGCCGACTGCGGTGACTGACAAACCAGTTATATCTTTGGATCAAGAAGATCAGGAGAAAATAAGATGAAAATTCGTCCGCTTCACGACCGTGTTGTTATCCGTCGCAGTGAAGAAGAAACAACTACGGCTGGCGGTATCGTGCTGCCGGGTTCTATTGCTGAAAAGCCGAACCAGGGTGAAATAATTGCAGTTGGCGAAGGTCGCCGTCTGAACAGTGGTGAAGTTCAGCCACTGGCCGTTAAAGCTGGCGATAAGGTTCTGTTCGGTCAGTACGCTGGCAACAACACTGTTAAAGTTGATGGTGAAGAGCTGCTGATCATGGCTGAGAGCGAAATCTTCGGCATTCTGGAAGGCTAAGCCTCGAATACCGACAGACTTTCTACGTTTAACCGAATTTAGCAATAGGATTTACTGAACATGGCTGCAAAAGACGTACGTTTTGGTGATGATGCCCGTCAGGGCATGCTGGCAGGTGTCAACATTCTGGCCAACGCTGTTAAAACTACTCTGGGCCCTAAAGGCCGTAACGTAGTACTGGATAAAGCATTCGGTGCGCCAACCATCACTAAAGATGGTGTATCTGTTGCCAAAGAGATCGAACTGGAAGACAAGTTCGAGAACATGGGCGCTCAGATGGTTAAAGAAGTTGCGTCTCAGGCCAACGATGTTGCCGGTGACGGCACGACAACGGCAACGGTACTGGCTCAGGCGATCGTTAACGAAGGTCTGAAATCCGTTGCAGCGGGCATGAACCCGATGGATCTGAAACGCGGTATCGATAAAGCATCGGCTGCTGTTGTTGAGCAGATCAAAGCGATGGCTGTACCTTGTGCAGACTCCAAAGCAATTGCTCAGGTTGGCACCATCTCTGCTAACTCCGATGAGCAGGTTGGCGAGATCATCGCTGAAGCAATGGGTAAAGTTGGTAAAGAAGGCGTTATCACCGTTGAAGAAGGTTCCGGCCTGGAAAACGAGCTGGACGTTGTAGAAGGCATGCAGTTTGACCGCGGTTACCTGTCTCCTTACTTCATCAACAACCAGGACAGCATGTCTGTTGATCTGGAACACCCGTTCATGCTGCTGGTTGACAAAAAAGTCTCCAACATCCGTGATCTGCTGCCAATCCTGGAGCAGGTAGCGAAAGCATCCCGTCCACTGCTGATCATTGCTGAAGACGTTGAAGGCGAAGCGCTGGCGACTCTGGTTGTGAACAACATGCGCGGTATCGTGAAAGTGGCTGCTGTTAAAGCACCTGGCTTTGGCGATCGTCGTAAAGCGATGCTGGAAGATCTGGCCATCCTGACCGGTGGTGCTGTGATCTCTGAAGAAGTTGGCATGAGCCTGGAAACCGCTGAACTGGTTCACCTGGGTCAGGCTAAGCGCGTTACCATCACTAAAGAAAACACCACGATCGTTGACGGTGTTGGCGCTGCGGATGTAATCGAGTCCCGCGTTAACCAGATCCGTGCGCAGATGGAAGAAACAACGTCTGACTACGATCGTGAAAAACTGCAGGAACGCGTAGCTAAACTGGCTGGCGGTGTTGCGGTAATCAAAGTCGGTGCTGCTACCGAAGTTGAGATGAAAGAGAAGAAAGCACGCGTTGAAGATGCTCTGCACGCAACGCGCGCAGCAGTAGAAGAAGGCGTAGTACCTGGCGGTGGTGTTGCACTGATCCGCGCACTGGCCATGGTTGAAGGTCTGGAAGGTGCGAACCACGACCAGACTGTCGGCATCCAGCTGGCGTGCCGCGCGATGGAAGCGCCTATGCGTCAGATCGTAGACAACGCTGGCGACGAAGCCTCTGTTGTTGTGTCTAACATCCGTAAGGGTGAAGGCAACTACGGTTACAACGCCGGTACTGGCGAATACGGCGACATGCTGGGAATGGGTATCCTGGACCCAGCTAAAGTTACCCGTTCTGCACTGCAGGCGGCAGCATCTGTTGCGGGTCTGATGATCACAACGGAAGCGATGGTTGCTGACAAGCCTGCTGAAGGCGGTGCTGCTGGCATGCCTGATATGGGCGGTATGGGTGGTATGGGTGGCATGGGCGGCATGATGTAATCATCCCCCGATGCGCCGACGCTTTGCTTAACCGTTAAGCGTCACCATCAGAAAAAACCCGATGCGCAAGCATCGGGTTTTTTTGTGCAAAAAAAGCAGCTCAAGAGTAATGAGCAGGCAAAAAAAACAGGCGCCATCAGGCACCTGTAAGTGGGCAGGTTATTGTCAATGCGGGTTTATTCGCGAAGCACAAATACTGAGCAGGCAGCATGGCGAACAACGCGTTCTGCACTGCTGCCGATGAAGTAGCTGCTGATGCCTGGTTTACGGGCCATCATCACGACGGCATCGACATTGCGCCTGTTAACCTCTTCCAGAATCTGATCATGTACGCAGCCTTCGCGGATCAGGGCAGTCAGAGTGAAGGCTTGGCTATCCAGTGTTTTTAGTAAGGCCGTCAGCTGCTGCCGGTTTTCATTAACATGATTGTGATAGGTCGCTGTATCAATCTGCGGGCTGCCGGCTTTGTGCTCCAGACTTTTATCAACGTAAATCAGGCAGACGTTTGCTTCACTGGTGTGAGCAAGACGGCTGACCGCGTCCATCAACCGTGGTAACTGTTCTGTGTGTGACAGGTCGACAGGAACCAGAATTTGCTTAAACATTGCTGTTCTCCTTAACCCATGACGGCATTTGGTAGCCACAGGACGATTTGTGGAAATGCCATGCACAGGATGAGTACCAGCAGGTTAAGCATGACGAAGGGGGCAACAGAGCGGTAGATATCGCCCATGCTGACATCAGGAGGGGCGATGCCCTTGAGGTAGAACAGCGCAAATCCGTAAGGTGGGGTCTGAACAGCGATCAGTATGTTCAGAATCATCAGTACGCCAAACCAGATCGGGTCGTAGCCGAGTGATACCGCGATCGGGGTAAAGAGCGGCGCACACATGAGCACGATGATAAATTCGTCAATGATGAAGCCCAGTAACAGCATGATGATCTGAAACATGATGATGATCATGATGGGAGGCAGATCAAGACTGTTGGTGAAATCGGCGACCATGCCCTGAACACCCATCAGCAGATGGAAGTTACTGAATACCGATGCCCCGAAGAGGACCCACATAGCCACGCTGACCAGCGTTGCTGTCTGATATCCGGCGGCCAGAAACAGTTGGGGCTTAAAGCGCTTGAACAAAATTGACAGTAAGATCGCGCCGACGACACCGATGGCACCAGACTCTGTCGGGGTCGCGATACCACTGATAATGCTGCCCAGTACGATAAAGATGAGGGCCAGTGCCGCGAGGCCATCACGCAGGGTTTTGAATTTTTCTGTGGGTGTTTCTGGAGTAAAACCTTCGAGCTCAGTGTGCAGAGGGGCTTTCTTAGGGTTCAGCTTACAGCTGATGGCGACGTAAGCTACCAGCACCAGAATGGTCAGCAGCGCAGGAACCATTGCGCCCAGGAACATACGGCCAACGGAGTTTTGGGTCGAGGCTGCAAACATGATCATGGGGATGCTAGGGGGAATCAGAATCCCCAGACCACCACCGGCCATGATGACCCCCAGCGCTAATCGACGATCGTAACCGCGTTCCAGCATAGGTCGCAAGGCGATGCTGCCTGAGGTCATGATGCCTGCACCGATAATGCCGACCATGGCGCCGATCATCGAGCAGACGCCGATAACACTGATGGCCAGTGACCCACGAACCTTGCCAATAAGCAGCTGGGTGGCATTGAACATGGCATCGCCAATACCGGAGCGTGTCAGCAGCTGACCCATGTAGATGTACAGCGGGATTGCCAGCAGAATAAAATTGAAATAGGTCGATTCAAGCGTCGTTGGAATGACATTGAACAGGCTGTCACCCCAGGTCAGATAACCTACCGCCATGGCAATCCCCCCCAGTGCCAGCCCAACCGGGGCACCGAGGGCAAAGAATACCAGGATGCAGCCTAGTAAGACGACTGTGAGCAGTTCAATTCCCATCCGGGTTTTCCTCTTTCAGTTCCAGCAAGCGGGTTGATGTGATGATGTAATAGAGGTCAGCGATGCTGTCCCGTGCCAGTTGAGCGATAAACAGCACGCTGGCAACGATTATCATCAGCCAGAAATGGAACGTTGGGGGTGCCCATTCGCTCTGGCGGCGGTAGTCAAATTCCAGTGCTTCTTCCAGTTTGCCGAAACTTGTATCAGCGATGAGGAACAGGAAAAATATTCCCAGGCTAAAGGAGATGAGATTAAAAACACATTTGCCCTTAGGCGATGTGCTCAGGTAGAAAATATCGACGTTAATGTGTGCCCGCTGCTGCTGTGCATAGGCACCGCCCAGTGCGGCGATATAACCAAACATAAACAGGGACAGGTCGTACGCCCAGATGGTGGGCTGGGCGAGAATGTAGCGTGAAAACACCTCAAATGAGACGGTCAGAGCGAGTATCGGCATAAGGTAAGAGGCTGCCTTACCCGCCAGCATGACAAGACAGTCAACACTGAGGCAGAGCCTTTGCAAAGTGGTTTTAATCATGGTGCTGTACCTGAATGTACGAAAAAAGGCAGGCTGAAATCAGGCCTGCCTTTTTTGTGGTGCAGTGAATTATTTGTTCTGTTTCAGGATATCGATCAGCTGTTTGCTGTACTTATCCTGCGCGGCGTACTCATCCCAGAGGCCAGCTCCAGCGTTGTGCCAGGCTGCTTTGTCGGCGTCGCTTGGTAGCGGGCTCCAGTTCAGGCCTTTTACTTCCATTTCTGCTATGGCTTCAGCTTCCCATTTGCGGGATTTGACCAGCTGTTCCTGCGCATGCAGTTCGGTTGCTTTGCGCACCGCGCTCTTGAGTTCATCCGGCAGTTTTTTCCAGGCGCTACGGTTGATCACTATTGGCAGTACCTGGGCGCCCGCCAGTGGCAAACGGTACATGTATTTGGCAACCTCGACGTGGTTGCCATCACGGTGATCAATCATGTTGCTACCGATGGAGCCATCAATGACACCCGTTGCAAGGCCAGTGTAGATTTCACTCCACGCCAGTGATACCGGAGCGGCACCCAGGTTGCGCAGGAACTTGCCGTATGCGCCGGGGGCCCGGATCTTCATCCCCTCGAAGTCAGCAACAGAGTTGATCGGCTTTTTAGTAATGATGTAAACCGGTGGCTGGATATAGGGTTCCATCCAGGCCAAGCCCTGTGAGCCATACGCTTTGGTGAGTACTTTGTCCCAGCCTTTGTCGTGGAACAGTGATGTCAGTTCGTCTGTATTTGCGGTACCACCTGGCAGGCCAATTTCAACGACACCGACGGGTAACTCGCCGGCATGCATGGACTGGAAGGGAGCGGCAACAGAGAGCAGGCCTGACTTGGTCGCGCCGAGTAACTCGGATGCGCCAACCCCCTCACCGGAGTAGAGCACCTGTACTTTGATGCGTCCATCGGACAGTTTTTCGATGTTGTGGCCCAGGTTTTCGTAAATTTCGCCAAAGGCAGAGCCTCGGCTGTACAGGTTGCCGAAGCGCCAGTTATGTTCGGCAGCGGCCAGATCGGTGGCGAAAACCGCCAGCCCCATGCCCAGTGCAAGGGCCGACGTAGCCATGTTTTTTTTCAGCTGTTTAATGGTATTGATCATTTTTTTTATCCTTATTGGTCTACGTTCTGTGCGGCCTGGTCCGGCTGCTGAGGCGTATCGTTTGCGCTGCTGTCAGGCAATCACCGGCTCAATGTGCGGTTGGCTGCAGGCCTGCTCAGGGTGAAAGCAGGCTGCTTAAATGAGCAACTACCTGACCCGCTATCGATCGTCGCAAAAGGAAACAGTGGGTTAAATTCTGTGGCACAGACGTAAAGGTTGGTGTTTATTTACCTAAAGCGGGGTTTCGTTGGCTATGATGCAGTTTCAGGCAGTTTTGCTCTGTGGACCAGGCAATGGATCGGCGGGTTTGTGGTGTGTGCTGTTATTTATAGAAACTCACCAGTCGAGCAGTCATGACAGATCGAGGCAGTCGTATCAACAGCACTTCTCTGGGGCAGATCAGTGATTTTGAGATCCGCCTGCTCAGGGTTTTTATTGCGGTGGTGGATTGTGGTGGTTTTTCGGCCGCGGAAACGTTCCTGAATATCAGCCGACCAACGATCAGCACTCATATCGCCAACCTTGAATCGCGGTTAAACCTTACTTTGTGTAAGCGGGGGCGGGCTGGTTTCTCGCTGACGGAAGAAGGTGCGATTGTCTACGAAGAGACCACTCAGCTACTGGCGGTGCTGGAGCGCTTTCGTAATCGGGTGAACAATCTGAATATCAGCCCGACCGGCCAGCTGAATGTCGGCTTGAGTGATGCTTTCAGCCTGGATCCTCGGTGCCGTTTACCGCAGATTATCAATCTCTTCTCACAGCAGGCACCGAATGTGGAGCTGGATATTCGGGTGGGGCAGATGGGGGATATTGAGCGCATGGTGCTGAATGAGGAGCTTGATGTCGGTTTTATTCCCTATCACCGCAAGCTGGCAGGCCTGACCTATACCCACCTCTATACGGACTATAACTACCTGTATTGCGGTCGTCAGCATGAACTCTATGCGTTGCCACCGGAGCAGATAACTGAGCCGGTCGTCAACTCGGCCCGCCTGATTCATGCTGGCTTCAAGCCGCACCAGGAGGTCTATCATAATCTTGCCAGCATGCACCTGGCGGGCACTTCTTACTATTACGAATCAAGAATTGCGCTGGTACTATCCGGCCAGTATGTCTGTTTTTTGCCGGAAGAGGTGGCAAGGCCCCATGTTGAAAATGGTGATCTGAAGGCCATCGCCACTGACTTTAAATCTTTTCCGCTGGGGGTCGCCATTGTGACCCGAAAAACGACCCAGAAGAATCGTGCCCGTGAGATGTTTCTGCAGGCGATCGAGGTTGCCTTTGCCGATGAAACGTCGCCGCCGCCTTACTGAAAAACAGTGGTGTATTCACACCCCGAATGAGTACTCATACACACAACGCATAGCCTCTTTCATTATTCCGATTGGTCTATCTGTCCGGGTTCTTTAGTCTCTATGAAGGTTTTACGACCAAAGCACCCGAACATACTTATAAAACACGGGATAATAATAAAATGAAAAAGACCACCACGCTTCTTGCGTCTGCAGTGTTAAGCCTTGGCTTGATGAGCACAGTACAGGCGCAGACACTGAAAATGGCCTACGACTCTGATCCGGTGTCCATGGACCCGTATGAGCAGCTCTCTGGCGCAACGCTGCAGCTGTCACACCTGACCTTTGACCCGCTGGTACGCTGGGACCAGAACTTCAACTTTGAGCCACGACTGGCGGAAAAGTGGGAGCGGATTGATGCGCTGACCATGCGCTTCCACCTGCGCAAGGGCGTCAAGTTCCATAGCGGTAATGAATTTACCGCCAAAGATGTGGTGTTCTCTTTCAATCGTCTGTCTAAATCAGCTGACTTCAAGGGCATTTTTGCGCCGTTTAAAGAAGTCAAAATTGTTGATGAATATACCGTCGATCTGGTCAGCAACGAGCCATTCCCGCTGGTGCTGAACAATATGACCTACCTGTTCCCAATGGACAGCAAGTTCTATAGCGGTACCGACGAAGCCGGGAAGCCGAAAGATGCGATGGTTAAGCACGGTAACTCGTTTGCATCCCGTCACATTTCCGGCACAGGCCCCTACACGGTGACGTACCGTGAGCAGGGTGTGAAAATGGAGTTTGCCCGTAACGCTGATTACTGGGATAAAAAATCCCCTGGCAACGTGGATAAGATCGTGCTGACGCCGATCAAAGAGGGTCCGACCCGTGTTGCGGCGCTGCTCTCAGGTGATGTTGATTTTATTGCGCCGGTACCCCCGACCGACCATAAACGTATCGACACGTCTGACAAGGTTGATCTGGTAACGATGGGCGGCACCCGCATCATCACCTTCCAGCTGAACCAGGAGCGTGTTGAAGCGTTTAAAGATGCCCGTGTGCGTCTGGCGATCAACTATGCGATCAACCAGAAAGGCATCGTCAAAAAAATCATGAAAGGCTTCGCGACCCCCGCCGCGCAGTTCTCGCCAAAAGGCTACCTGGGTCATAACGACGCGTTGCAGCCACGTTACAACATCAAAAAAGCTAAGCAGCTGATGAAAGACGCCGGTTACGAAAACGGCTTTACTGTGACCATGATGGCACCGAATAACCGTTACGTGAACGATGCCAAAATTGCCCAGGCGGCGGCATCCATGCTGGCCAAGATCAACATCAAAGTTGATCTGAAAACCATGCCAAAAGCGCAGTACTGGCCTGAATTTGATAAGCGTTCAGCAGATCTGATGCTGATTGGCTGGCATTCAGATACTGAAGACTCGAACAACTTCTATGAATTCCTGTCCACCTGTCCGAATAAAGACACCGGTGCCGGTCAGTACAACAGCGGTAACTACTGTAATCCGGCCGTGGATAAGCAGGTTGCCCAGGCAAACACTGAAACCGATCCGGCGAAACGTGCTGCGATCATGCAGGGCATCGAGAAAACCATCTTTGAAGAAGGTGGCGTTGTCCCTCTGCACTGGCAGAACCAGGCCTGGGCGGCGGGTAAAAACGTTAAAATTGCTCCGGTGGTTAACGTGATGGATTTCCCTTACCTGGGTGATCTGGTGATTACCAAGTAAACATCCTGCGGGGTGACTCAGACAGCAGCCTGAATGACCGGGCTGCTGTTTTCGACGCTGAGCCGATGCTCCGCTTCAGCGTCATTTCCGGTCATGCGATTTACGACAGCTGTTTCGCAGACACGCTGTGAAGCACACTATTTTTCATCACGAAATCTATATAACAAGACAACCAGGCGACGAGCGTTACGGACGGCCTCGTGGCTTAAGGCGGCACAATAATGATTGCTTTTCTGATTAAGCGCACGCTGCAGGCGATGGTGGTGATGTTTGTCATCAGCCTGATCAGCTTCTCTATTCAGGACAACCTCGGTGACCCATTGCGCGAACTGGTCGGGGTGTCCGTATCCGAGGTCGAACGTGAAAAACTGCGTGATGACCTTGGCCTTAATGATCCGTTCCTGGTGCAATATGGCCGTTTTGCAGCCAATGCTCTGCACGGTGATCTGGGAACCTCCTATTTCTTTAAAGAACCGGCGCTGGACGTCATCCTTAAAAAATTGCCTGCCACGCTGGAACTGGTGTTTGGTGCCACGCTGATTATTGTGGTGCTGTCGGTACCACTGGGAGTGTATTCGGCAATTAAGCCGGGCAGCCTGTTGTCACGGCTGGTGATGGGGCTGAGTATTGTTGGTATCTCCATCCCGGTGTTTCTGACCGCTATCGGCCTGATCTATCTGTTTTCCATCGAGCTGGGCTGGATGCCATCCTATGGTCGGGGGGAAACCTCGTCGTTACTGGGCTGGGACTCGGGGCTGTTTACGGGCGATGGTCTGCACCATCTGATTTTGCCGAGCTTTACCCTGGCCTCCATCATGCTGCCGCTGTTTATTCGCCTGATCCGCGCTGAAATGATGGAAGTGTTGCAATCGGAGTATGTGAAATTTGCCTGGGCAAAAGGGATCAGCCCCTGGCGGATCTACTTTGTTCACGCGCTGAAAAACACCATGCTGCCGGTGATTACCGTCGGTGGGGTGCAAATCGGCACGATGGTGGCGTACACCATCCTGACCGAAACCGTGTTCCAGTGGCCGGGCATGGGCTTTCTGTTTCTGGAAGCGGTGAACCGTGTCGATACCCCGCTGATTGTGGCGTATCTGATTGTGGTCGGTGCCATCTTTGTGGTGACCAATACTCTGGTTGATCTGATTTATGGCCTGGTTAACCCGACTGTCAAACTGGCCGGAGGTAAGTGATGAGCGATCAGACCCAAATTCTGGAAACAGCACCGGACGCGCCGAGCCGCTGGCATGAATTCAAAAACAGTCACCTGTTCCATAGTTTTACCGTCGATCGGGTGGCACAGATCAGCTTTGGCATTTTTATACTCTATATATTGCTGGCACTGTTTGCTCCACTGCTGGCTCCGTTTGACCCTTACGACATTGCCCAGATCGACATCATGAACTCGGAGATTCCGCCGAGCTGGGAAGCAGAAGGCGAGGCCGACTTCTGGCTGGGCACTGATGCTCAGGGCCGCGATATGTGGTCCACCATCCTTTATGGCACCCGCGTTTCTTTGATGATTGGCCTGTGCGCCGTAGCACTTCAGGCGACACTGGGCATCTGTATTGGCCTGTGTGCCGGTTACTTTGGTGGCCGTGTTGACAGCATTCTGATGCGCTTTGCTGATGTGCAGCTGTCGTTCTCCACCATGATGGTGGCCATTGTGGTGTTGGCAGTGTTCCAGGCGGCCTTTGGCACCGAGCTGTACCAGCAGCTGGCGATGTTTATGCTGATTATGGTGATTGGTATTGCCGAGTGGCCGCAGTACGCCCGAACCATTCGTGCCTCGGTACTGGCGGAGAAGAAGAAAGAGTACATTGATGCGGCACGGGTGATCGGTTTGCGCTCCCCGCGGATCATGTTCCGCCATATCCTGCCCAACACGCTATCGCCGATTCTGGTGATCTCCACCGTACAGGTGGCCAATGCCATTATCTCTGAGGCGTCGCTGAGTTTCCTCGGGCTGGGCATGCCGGTGTCTGAGCCCTCGCTGGGTTCGCTGATTGCTGGTGGTTTTGAATATATTTTCTCCGGCAGCTGGTGGATTACCGTGATTCCAGGCGCTGTGCTTATCTCTCTGGTACTGGTGATGAACCTGCTGGGTGACTGGTTGCGCGATGTTCTTAACCCGAAACTGTACAAGGGGTAATCACCATGGCTTTGCTTGAAGTAAACAACCTTGAAGTCAGTTTCGGCCTGCGCAGTGGCGGGGTGAAAGCGTTACGTGATATCAACTTCAAACTGGACCGTGGCGAGCGTATCGGTGTGGTAGGAGAGTCCGGGGCCGGTAAATCGGTGCTGGGGTTCTCCATCCTGAACCTGATCTCCAATCCGGGTTCAATCACCGGCGGTGAGATTCTGTTCGAAGGTAAAAACCTGTCGAAACTGTCAGCTGGCGAGCTGCGCAGTGTGCGCGGCAACCGCATCTCGATGATCTTTCAGGACCCGATGATGACCCTGAACCCGGTGCTGACCGTCGGTGAACAGATGATCGAGTGCCTGATGGCGCACCGTAAAATTCGTAAGGAAGATGCCCGCAATATCGCCCTGCAGAAGCTCAAACAGGTGTACATCCCGTCACCGGAAACCCGGCTCGACCAGTATCCTCATGAGCTGTCGGGTGGTATGCGTCAGCGTATCGTGATTGCGATCGGCTTGCTGATGGACCCGGATATTATCATTGCCGATGAGCCAACCACCGCGCTGGATGTGACCATTCAGGCGGAGATTATGGAGCTGATGCTGGAATTGTGTGAGCGCAACAATGTGGCGCTGATTCTGATCACCCATGATCTGGGCGTCGTCTCCCAGGTGACCCAGCGGACGATCGTGATGTATGCCGGGCGGATTATCGAACAGGGGCCGACCAAAGAGATCATCAACGATGCTCAGCACCCTTACACCCAGGGGCTGATGAATGCCCTGCCGCAAATGGCGGTGCCCGGGGCACGGTTGAACCAGATCCGTGGTGCGATGCCGCCGCTGCAACGCATTCCCACGGGCTGTGCCTTTAACCCCCGTTGTGATTATGTGACCGAAACCTGCAAGCACAACCTGCCCGGTTTTACTGAGTCGGGGAGTTGTCTGGTGGCTTGTCATATGGTGGCCGAGATGAAACGTGAAGCGGCCCAGGCGGCCAGTCTGGCGCAGGAGGTTCAATCGTGAACGCTCAATCACAGGAAACACTGGTCCAGCTGGATGATATTTATAAAAAGTTTTCCATCTCCGGCGACTTTCTGGATCAGCTCAAGTTTAGACAAGGCCGTATCGTGCGTGAACAGGAATTTGTTCACGCCATCAATGGGGTATCGCTGGAGGTCAAGCGGGGCGAGGCGCTGTGCGTGGTGGGCGAATCCGGTTGTGGCAAGTCGACGGTTGCCCGCACGGTGATGGGATTGCTGAACCCGAGTCAGGGCAGTGTCCACTATGATGGCCAGCGGATTGATAATCTGAATGATCGGGCACTGATGCCGTACCGGCGTAAAATGCAGATGATTTTCCAGAACCCCTATGCCTCGCTGAACCCGCGCATGACTATCGCTCAGACTCTGCAGGAGCCGGTGGCACTGCACAATCCAGGCTGGTCTGGCCAGGAGGTGCGGGACAAGGTGGCGGAAGTGATGTTCTCGGTGGGCATTGACCCGAGCTGGGGCGAGCGTCACCCCCATGAATTCTCCGGCGGCCAGCGCCAGCGAATCAGTATCGCCCGTGCGCTGGCGGTGGGGCCTGAGTTTATTGTGGCCGATGAACCGATCTCGGCATTGGACGTTTCAATTCAGGCTCAGGTGCTCAACCTGATGATGGATGCCCAGGAAAAACACAATCTGACCTATCTGTTTATCACCCATGATCTATCGGTGGTGGAGCATTTTGGTACCCGTGTGGCGGTGATGTATCTGGGGAGTCTGTGTGAACTGGCACCTACCAAAGCATTGTTTTCTACGCCGCGTCACCCGTATAGTCAGGCTTTATTGTCAGCGATTCCGCGGCTGGACGATAATCGTCCGCAGCATATTAAGCTGCAGGGTGAAGTACCGACTCCGGTGAATTTACCTCCGGGGTGTGTGTTCCATGGTCGCTGCCCGCATGTGAATGATCGCTGCAAACGGGAAATTCCACAGCTGATCGCCACCGATGAAGGTGGTCAGGTGGCTTGCCACGGCGTTGAAGAAGGCCGTATCTGAGGTGAATAACATGATTCGTATCAGCGCTGGCTTTGATGCTGGCAACATTCTTGTCCACAGTGCCGAACAGGCTGATGATATTCAGCTGTCTATTCGCAGCGACAATAACTCTGAGTTTTTTCAGTGGTTTTACTACCGGGTACAGGGTGGTAAAAATACTGACCTGAAGATGCGGCTGATGAACGCTGACAAGGCGGCTTACCTTGATGGCTGGCCGGATTACCAGGCGGTCGCCTCCTATGATCGCCATTACTGGTTCCGGGTGCCAACCCGCTATGTGGACGGCGAGCTGGTGATCAACCATCAGCCGGAACAGAACAGTGTCTATTACGCCTATTTTGCGCCGTATAGCTATGAACGCCACCTGGATCTGATTGGCTGGGCGCAGCAGTCTGCGCTGTGTGAAGTGCAGGACCTGGGGCTGACCCTGGATGGCCATGATTTGACGCTGTTGCAGATCGGCCAGCCTGCGCAGGGCAAGAAAAAAGTCTGGATGACGGCGCGTCAGCACCCCGGCGAGAGTATGGCTGAATGGTATGTGGAAGGTTTCCTTAGTCGTCTGCTGGATCAGGATGATGCGCTGTCCCACCACCTGCTTGAGCAGGCGGTGTTCTACCTGGTGCCTAATATGAACCCCGATGGCGCAGTGCGAGGCCATTTACGCACCAATGCTGCCGGTGCCAACCTCAACCGGGAATGGGCGTCGCCTTCCATGGCACGCAGCCCTGAGGTGTACCTGGTACGGGAGGCGATGAAGTCTGTCGGTGTGGATCTGTTGCTGGATATTCATGGTGATGAAGCGCTGCCCTGTAACTTTATTGCCGGTCAGGAAGGTATTCCGACCGCGCTGGTGGAGGTGCTGGAGCAGGAGAATATGTTCCAGCTGGATTACATGGCGGCCAATCCGGATTTCCAGATGGAGCGCGGCTACGAGCCGGGTCAGTTTGGTGACGAGACGATGACCGTGGGCGCGAACTGGGTGGGTGATTACTTTCAATGCCCAGCCATGACCATCGAGATGCCTTTTAAGGATTTCGACCTGCGGCCGGACCCGGTACAGGGCTGGTCACCGGAGCGGTCTGCCAAACTGGGCGAGTCGGTGCTATTCCCGATTGCGCGCTGGTTACAGCAGTGATCTGACAGGGTGTGCCTGTCGAGCTACAGTACAGGTAGTTCGGCAGGCAGCGTGTTGCCTGCGGGTACACAGTTAAGCTGAGAGAGTTGTATGGAACTGCGGTGGCTGGAAGATTTTATCGCACTGGCACGTACGCGGCACTTCTCCCGCGCGGCGGATGAGCGCAATGTGACGCAACCGACCTTCAGTCGGCGGATCAAGCTGCTTGAGGAAGAGATGGGGGTGACCCTGATCGACCGTAATGCCTTGCCACTGAGCCTGACGCCGGCCGGGGAGGTGTTTCTGGGCGGTGCTGAGCAGATCAGCCGTATTGCTCGTGACACCAAAGTGCGCTGTGGGGCGATCCGTGAGCAGGAGCAGAACCGGCTCAGCTTTGCCACCACCCAGACCCTCTATCTGAGTTTCTACAAATCCTGGTTACAACCCCTGTCTGCAAGCCATGATATAGATGTAGATCTGAACCTGAAATCCACCGCCTGGGCGGGCAATGATTTTGTTCGGGCTCTCAGTCAGGGGGAGTGTGATCTGGCGCTGTGTTACTGGCACCCCTCAATCGAGTTTATTCGTGAGCTGGATGACGATCGCTTTGAACATCTGGTGATTGCCGACGAAGCACTGGTGCCCGTCAGCCCGGTGGATGAGCGGGGCAATACGCTATTTGAACTGCCGGGAGACGCCCGGACGCCATTACCTTACATTGGTTATCACGACAGCTCGTTTATGCGCTCGGTGGTGCAGCAGTTCCTGCTGCAGCAACTGACACCACCGAAGCTGGTGACCATGAATGAAAATGTTCATTCGGTCAGTGTCAAAGCCATGATCAAGGAAGGTTTTGGGCTGGGCTGGCTGCCGCGCAGACTGGTGCAGGATAACCTCAAATACAACAGCCTGGCGCTGGCCGGTGGCCCCGAGTGGCAGATTCCGATCCAGATCCGGCTGTATCGACTGCGTGATAATAACCACCGCCACCTGAGCCGGGTCTGGTCTCTGGTGGAAGCTGAATTGAGTACCGGTACGCCGGTTGTGGTCTGATCAGTTTATCGAGCTGGCCGCTGTAACGTTGACATGATAATTGGGGAACCCCGATGGACACGCGTTTTTTTGATCACCTGACATTGCTGCAGCAGCGTACCGAACACGCGCTGGCGGAGACGGGTTTTGATGGCCTGCTGATCGGTTCAGGCGCGCAGCATGCGCGTTTTCTCGATGATACCCGGTATCCGTTTCGGGCCAACCCACACTTTGTCCAGTGGCTGCCGTTTCTGACCGAGCAGCCGGATTGCTGGTTACTGCTGCGGCCAGGGGCAAAGCCGCAACTGTTTCTGTATAGCCCGGATGATTTCTGGCATATGACACCGTCGCTGCCAGATGCCTGGTGGAGTGACGGTTTTGATATTCAGCCCTATCAGCACCGCAGCGAACTGGCTCAGGCGCTGGCCAGTTACAGCTGGCTGGCGGTGATCAATGAGCAGCCGGTTGAATTCGGTGCTCAGGGCTGGCTGCATAACCCGGCGGCACTGATCCAGCAGCTGAACTTTGATCGAGCAGTGAAAACGGACTGGGAGCAGCACTGTTTGCGCCAGGCCAATATCACGGCGGTGAAAGGCCATCGAGTAGCGGAACAGCTGTTCCATCAGGGCGCCAGCGAATACCAGATTCATCAGGCTTACCTGACGGCGATTGCGCACAATGAACGTGATATGCCCTATGACAATATCGTCGCGCTCAATGAGCATGCTGCTGTGCTGCATTATCAGTTTCAGCAGCGTGAGCAGCCTGTTGAGGCGCGCACTCTGTTGATCGATGCCGGTGCGACTCATCTGGGCTATGCGGCGGATATAACCCGCACCTTTACCCGCACTGGCACGGAGTTTACCGAGCTGCTGGCAGCGATGGAGCAGGTTCAGCTGCAGCTCTTGATGAAGGTGCGTGCCGGGGTCAGTTTTATTGATCTGCACCAGCAGATGCACCTGCTGATCGCCGAGGTACTGCAGGGCAGCGGGCTGGTGGATGCCAGCCCACAGGCGATTGTTGAGCAGGGTATCAGCCGGGCTTTTTTCCCCCATGGGCTGGGCCATCTGCTGGGCTTGCAGGTACACGATGTGGGTGGCTGGCAGCAGGATGCGAAGGGGACGGAGCTTCAGCCCCCGGCACAGCATCCGTTCCTGCGCTTGACTCGTACTTTGGCGTCAGGCCATGTCATTACGATTGAGCCAGGGCTGTATTTTATCCCGTCATTACTGGAGCCCTGGCGCAGCCATCGCCTGGGCCGGGCGATCAACTGGACCCGAGTCGAACGGTTAATGCCCTTTGGTGGTATCCGTATTGAAGATAATGTGGTGGTGCAGGCGCAAGGCTGTGAAAACTATACCCGTGATGCGTTTGCAGTAATTGATGGTTAAGTCGTTCAAGTCACAGTAATTTTGATCGGGCCAGTGCCACTAAGTAAGTAAAACTGATAGGGTTGTGCCTGGTAGACAGACAGGAGACAGGTAGCCCTGATGAGCAGTTCCGACAACGATCTCAATGTTCCTAATCTGGGGCCCGCCCAACGCGACCCGGAGCTGGTAAACGGTGCAGCGGCCGCGCCACCACAGGCGGCCGCGCCACCACAGGCGGCTGCTGCCGTTGAACAGCCTGCTGTGGCTCCGCAGCCAAAAGTACAGGTAGCACCCGCTGCTGCGCCGGTAGCCGCTGCGGCTGGAGGGCGTGGGCTGGGTGTGTTTACCGGTGGTTTACTGGTACTGGTACTGGCGGCCTGTGGTGGGCTGGGTTACTGGCTGATGGAGCTGCAACTGCAGTTTCAGACCCGCAGTGCAGAGCTGACTGAGGCTCGTTACCAGATCGGTGAGCTGCGTGAGTTGCTACAGGTGGCAGAAAACAGTTCCCTGCAGTCTGGCAGAGGGCTGATCAGTGAAGTGGGTCAGTTAAGCACCACAGCGCAGAGTAAATACACCCATTATGACTCCGAGATCGCCAAGCTGTGGACCATTGCTTATCAGCGCAATAAACCGCAACTTGAAGCCCAGCAAAAAGCACTGGCGAGTCAGGCGACACAGCTTAAAAGCCAGGCTGAAAAGCAGACGGCACAGGAGGGGCAGCTGACAAACCTGCTGGCACTGGTGGAAGCGCAGAAAACACTGCTCGATGAGCAGGCTGTCGCGTTACAGGCGCAGTCATCGCAACTGGGTGCAGCGCAGAAAGAACTTAAGTCGATGGCTGCTCAGTCCGAGAACGTTGAGAAGGCGGTCAAGTTTGTTACCGCGCTGAAGATCTCCCAGGACAAGCTCAGCTCCAGTCAGAGCAGCACTGTTAAAGCGACGGATACGGCAGTGGCAACGGTACGCCGTGAGCTGGCTAATGCTCGAACTGAGCTGGGCACCCAGGCTGAAATCCTCAATGAGCAGCTGGCAGAGCAGGCCGATGCGCTTAAGGCGTTGCAGTCTAAAGTGGGCAAAGGTAACAGCAGTAACGCCGTTGTGGGTCCGGCACTCAAGCGACGTATTGCCTATAACGAAGATGCAATTCGGGCGTTCGATGGCACTCGGCGTCAGCTGAATCGTGAGCTGTTACAGATCCGTCAGAAACTGAACAACCTGCAATTAAAAGTCGAAAGTCGTTAAGGCGCTTGCGTTATCGCGACAGCTGCAGTGAAGGCGAGCAATCAGCGTCTTCACTGCTGTCACCCCAGTAAGATGGCACGGCCCTTAGCAAGTCTCTTACCTCCATTATCCTCACAAGCTCATCAATCCTGATTCAAATATTCTTTTGATCTGTTGTTTTCCTGTATCATTTTGGCTTTCGATAATCGTCAGTTTCCAGGAAGCAAAGATGATCAAAGTATACGGTGGCGTGTTTTCCCGTGCAGGGATGGTGATGTGTGCGCTGGAAGCGCTGGGTCTGCCTTATGATAATGTTGATATGGCCCCTCGCTCCGCTCAAACCCGCAGTCCGGCGTATCTGGCGCTGAACCCGATGGGTAAGGTGCCGACTTTGCAGGATGGCGAGCTGGTGCTGTGGGAAACCCAGGCGATTCTGTTCTACCTGGCCGCGCAGTACGGTGACAACCGGTTGTGGGCAGATACCCCGGCCAGGGTGGCTGAAATCCAGCGCTGGTCACTGTTTATTGGCAACCAGCTGGAGGCGGCTGCGTTGCAAATGCTGATGCAGGTTAAATACTCCGATGGTCAGCCAGATCAGGCCGTGATTGATCAGGCGGCGCAGACTCTGGAGCAGTTTATACCAGTACTGGAGCAGCATCTGGACGGCAAAGACTATCTGGCTGAGAGTAAACTGACCGTGGCCGATATTCACGGTGGGCTGGTGCTGGCCTGGGGCAAGCTGGCGGGGTTCGATTACAGCCGTTATCCGGCGGTGAACCGCTGGCTCAAGCGCATCCTCACCAGTGATGCACAACAGCGTGTAATGGCGCGGGTGGCAACGTAATACGACGCTGTGCCGCCGGGTTTTATGAACCCGGCTCATCTTTCTTTATCACTGTATGAAAAATAGACGCTATCACGATGCTCAATCGCCATTGCGCCCGCCTGGCGAGCAAGGCAGAATACCCCGTTCTGTCATAAGGGAATTCTGTCGTCAGCAATGAACATCCGGGCGTTTTTTGCACTTACCCTGCCACAATCCGTTGTACGCTGGCTGGCCGACCATGCCGATAGCCTCTGTGCTTATGATCGGCAGATGGAAGTCGACTGGGTGGATTCTGAGCAATATCACCTGACACTTTGCTTTCTGGGTGACATTGAACTGGCTCAGGTGGAAATGCTGGAGCAGTTATGCCGTGAGCGACTCAAAGACGTGCTCTCATTGCAGGTACATCTGAATACGGCTGAGTATTACCGGGTCAGCCGTCGGCTGGGGCTGGTAGCGGCGCTGACCAGCGAGTGCGACCAGCTGATGCAGCTGCATGACACCATGATCGATATCGCCAGGGATGCTGGCATTGCCTATGACGAGCGGGATTTTAAGCCCCATATTACGCTGGGCAGGCTGGATGCGAAGAACCACTTCACCCAGCCTGACACCTGGCCAGCGCTTGACCTGTACAGCCTCGCGGACTCCGTTGTGTTGCTGCAGAGCCGCCCTGGCGAGCGAGGCTCCATTTATACCCCATTATTCGAGATCCCTTTACAGGATCTTTCCTGAATCGCTTTTTGAGATTATCCATGCGTACACCTGAACTGTTGTCTCCTGCGGGGACTCTGAAGAATATGAAGTACGCGTTCGCCTATGGTGCGGACGCTGTTTATGCTGGTCAGCCCCGTTACAGCCTGCGGGTACGTAACAACGACTTTAATATGGATAACCTGGCTGAGGGCATTAATTTTGCCCATGACCACGGTAAAAAGCTGTTTGTGGCCAGTAACATCATGCCGCACAACTCCAAGCTGAAAACGTACCTGGACGATATGCGCCCGGTGGTTGAAATGGGCCCCGATGCGCTGATTATGTCAGACCCGGGCCTGATAATGATGGTGAAAGATGCCTTTCCTGAGGTGCCGATCCATCTGTCGGTGCAGGCGAATGCCATGAACTGGGCGTCGGTCAAATTCTGGGAGCGTGCGGGTATCGAGCGGGTCATCCTGTCCCGCGAGCTGTCGCTGGATGAAGTGGCCGAGATCCGTCAGCAGTGCCCGGATATCGAACTGGAAGTGTTTGTGCACGGTTCATTGTGTATTGCCTATTCCGGCCGCTGTCTGTTATCGGGCTACATCAATAAGCGTGATCCCAACCAGGGCACCTGTACCAATACCTGCCGCTGGAAGTATGACGCCCATGAAGCAAAAGAAACCGATAACGGTGATCTGATTGCCGTGGGACGTGAGCCTGCGGCCAGTGGGGTTGAGCAGTTTGAGCCGACCACTGATCTGGGCCTGGGTGAGCCGACTGAAACGGCTTATCTGCTGCAGGAAGAAACGCGGCCGGGTGAGTACATGCCTGCCTATGAAGATGAGCATGGCACCTACATCATGAACTCCAAAGACTTGCGTGCTATCCAGCATGTACACCGTCTGGCGGAGATGGGTGTCGACTCGCTGAAAATCGAAGGCCGTACCAAGTCGCATTATTACGCCGCGCGTACTGCGCAGGCGTACCGTAAAGCCATTGATGATGCGGCGGCCGGTAAGCCGTTCGATATGGAGCTGATGGATACGCTGGAGAACCTGGCCAACCGTGGCTACACCGAAGGTTTTTACCGCCGCCATGTACATGACGAGTATCAGAACTATGAAACCGGTAACTCAGTGGGTGTTCACCAGCAGTTTGTCGGTGAAGTACTGGGTAGCGAAGGTAATACAATCGAAGTGGATGTACGTAACCGCTTTGAAGTGGGCGATACGCTGGAGCTGATGACCCCACAAGGTAACCAGCGCTTTGAACTGAAAAGTATGATCAACAAGAAAGGCGAGTCCACCGACGCTGCTCCTGGCTCCGGCCACCGGGTCCGTTTTGAGCTGGATGCACCAGGTGATCTGGAATATGCACTGCTGATGCGGGACCTGCCAAACGCACCCCCGCGTTAAGTCAGTTTTACCCGGTATCTAAAAACCACCTGAGGGTGGTTTTTTGCTGTCTGGCCGTGAGAAAGGGTGAAAAACCGGTTATGGCTATGTACGTGATTGATTTTATTTGTCAGTCTATCCGGCACTGTTAAAACGAATCCGGGACTAGATGACCACCAGGAGTGGAGACAATGGAAAGTACGCGTTTACTGATGGAGCTGGAGCGTCATCGCAAGATGATCAACCGTGAGATTATTGATGAAGCGGTGCCGGAGCTGACACTGCCATTGCTGGAGCCGATGTTACGGATGGTGGCTCACAGCCGTGCGGCGTACATTGCCGAGCTGGTGTCGATCACAAACGATAACCAGGGGGGCGCGCCCAGCGAACCGCAGCTGTCGCGTCTGAAGGCCAAGCGGCTGGCATTTGAAGAGCTGGTGGCGGCGGTTAACGCACTGGAAACCGTAGTGCAGCGTGATTATCTGACTATCGGTGACTAGCCACCAGGCGCAGGCGCCTGTATCAGGTGCCTGCAAAGCGGCGCAGAATACCACTGACGGCGCTGTGATACTGGCTGCCAAACATATTCAGATGGTTCAGCCAGTGATACAGGTTGTACAGGTCAATTCGCTCTTCAAAGCCTGTCTCCACACTGCGTTCGCTGCCGTAGCCCTGGTAAAATGCCTCGCTGAAACCGCCAAACATATGTGTCGCTGCCAGGTCGACTTCTGGCCAGCCCCAGTAGCAGGCGGGATCGATCAGCCAGGGGGTATCCTGGTCATCCACCATGAAATTGCCTGCCCAGAGATCACCGTGTAGTAAGGCTGGGGCCTGTTCCGGAATCCACTGTGTCAGCTGCTGGCTGATCTGCGCCAGCTGTTTGAATTCCTGAAACGTCAGGTAACCCTCATCGCGGGCTCGCTGGCCCTGACTGAGTAGCCGGTGCTGGCCAAAAAACTCGGGCCCATTATCCATTTTTGGATTGTACTGCGAGCTGAGGCCGCAAAAATTATCCTGCTCAAAACCAAAGCAGGGCGCGGGCTGGTTATGTTGCTGCGCCAGTTGTTGGCCCAGTTTGAACTGGGCGCTGTCGGAAGGTGGGCCATGGGGAATCCAGCGCAGTACCAGTGCTTCTTCTGTCTGCTCGATAACCGTCGGCACCCGGGCGCAGCCGCAGGTTCGCAGGGCGTGAAGATTCTGTTGTTCTGCCTGGTAGAAACCTGCTGAGGGGGCGTCGCGGTATTTGATGAACAGGGTCTGGCCATCCTGGAGCGTCAGCTTGTAGCAATCATTAATGGTGCTACCGGCAATGGGAGTCCAGTGGAGTACGCGATAATCAAAACGCAGATAAAGATGCGTTTGCAGCTGCTGCTGAAAGTCAGTCAGGGTCATGGTGTGGGTAGATCAGCCAGTTATGTTTAATAGGGGATACTTTAAACATAGTTAACTTTTGGTCTGAACCGGGGTAGTGCTAATTGACTAAGGGTTTTTCCGTGGCTGCTATGGGACTGGCCCATAGCAGGGTGCAGGGGAGGGGGCTTGGGTTATTTCTTGCCCCAGATATTGGCCTGGAAATCCGCAGCCCTTGGCGCGGCTGGCTTTGCTCTGGCGGCTGGCTGTGTTGCCGGTTTGCGGGGGCTGGCTGTGTGGCCTGTATTTACCCCTTTGTGTTGTAGATAAAACTGTTCCAGCTTTTCCCGTGCCCAGGGCGTTTTACGTAAAAACTTCAGGCTGGACTTGATGCTGGGGTCGCTTTTGAAGCAATTGATGCTGATGCGTGCTGCCAGCGTTTCCCAGCCGTAGTGGTCTACCAGTTCGGTGAGCAGAGCCTGCAGGGTAATGCCGTGTAAGGGGTCGCTATTCTGAGTAGTCATGGCGTCTATGGTAGCAGATTAGCGTTGCTGCAGTGCGGTGATTGTCGTAGGCTTGCGCGCTCATAAGTCTTTGCTGATATAGCCTGTATGGATTGCCGAAAATACCAGTTCTGGCGTGCAGTACGCCCCTTTTCCTTTACCGTTGCCCTGTGTGCCTGCCTGACCGGGATTGCCTCTGCCTGGGCGGCGGGTTTTGTTGCTCCCGATCTCGCGGTGCTGGTGGTCGTGGCAGGCGTGCTGCTGCAGGCCGGGGTGAACCTGATTAATGACTATGCTGACCTGGTGCAGCTGCGCAGCCACAAGGGCACGGCGTATATAGCGATGCAGCTGATCCGCCGCAACTTCCAGGCCGGGCTGAGCTGTTTTGCGCTGGCAGCGATGATTGCCCTGTATCTGATTGCTCAGGTGGGCCTGCCATTACTGTGGTTGTGCCTGGTCGGACTGGCCGGTGCGTTGAGCTATACCCTGGACCCGGTGAACTATAAGAACCGTGGCCTGGGGGTGGTGCTGGTGTTCTGGTTGATGGGTGTGCTGATGATCAGTGGTACTTACCTGGTCATTGCTGGCAGTTTCAGCCTGACGGTGGTCTGGCAGTCGGTGCCGATCAGTTTGCTGGTGTCGCTGTTATTGCTCAGCAACGAGCTGCGGGACTATGAGAGTGATCAGCGCGATGGTATTGGCACCCTGGCCGGCCGGATTGGCTATCGGCGAGCCTGCCAGCTGTATGTGGTGTTGTTACTGGCGGCGTATACCAGTGCGGTGCTGCTCTGGCATGAAGGTTTGCTGGCGCAGTGCTGGCCATTATTGCTGACGCTGCCTGCGCTCTGGTCGCCGTTGAAACTGCTGCGGGCTGAGGCACAGCAGCGGGTTAAACTGACCCCTCAGACCGGTCGCCTGCTAACTCTGTTCGGACTGGCCTATTGCTATTGCCTGGTGGCAGCAGTGCCAGGCGTACCCAGCTGGACACCGTTCTCAGGGTAAGGGCAGGCTGGGGTCGGATTTTATCTCGCGCACCGAGATGGTGGACTGAATTGAACGGACCCCGGGCAGCTGACGCAACTGGGTCAGGTGGTCGGAGAACTGGCTCAGGTCATGGGCGATGATTTGTAACAGGTAATCCGCATCACCGGTAATATTGTGACACATCAGCACCCAGTCCAGTGTCTGCAACTGCTGTTCAAAGCTTTCGCTGGTGGTCACATCATGCTGGCCCAGTGCGACCTGAACAAAAGCGACTACCCCATAGCCCAGCCGGTCCCGGCTGAGCACACTGCGATACCCTTCTATATAGCCGTCTTCTTCCAGTCGTTTCCAGCGACGCCAGCACGGCGTTTCACTGAGGTTGATCTGTTCGGCTAACCGGCTGTTACTGATGCGGCCATTACGTTGAATCTGTTGCAGCAGTTGCCGGTCAGTCGGATCCAGCGGGCCAGGGCTGGTATCTGAAGGTTTTTTCTTTTTCATTTTTGGCCTTATGTGAAAGATTCTGCTCCATATTGTCCTTTTCTAGCTGGAAATAGCAAAGTTATTCCTGACATGGAGGGTATTCTTTGCGGAATGTATTTTACTATTTAGTCGAGAGTTTTCACCATGGTTGCAGAGCAGTTTCTGATCTATCTGGGGGCGCTGGTAGCCATTCATCTGGCCCCGGGGCCGGACAGTATTCTGGTGACCAGTACCGCGCTTAATCAGGGCTGGAAAGCAGCACGTAGTGTCTGCCTGGGCATCAGCTGTGCGCTGCTCCTGCATGTGTTGCTGTCGGTTCTCGGCGTGTCAGCGTTGCTGGCGGCCAGCCCGATGCTGTTCGAAGTGCTGCGCTGGGTGGGGGTGGTCTATCTGGTCTGGCTAGGCATTCAGAGCCTGCGGGCGGGTAAGGCGTCGTTGCAATCAGTGGTGGTTCGTACCGGCTGGCAACACTGGCGACGAGGTTTACTGGGCAACCTGCTCAACCCCAAAGCCTGGGTGTTTTGTGCGTTGTTCCTGCCCCAGTTTATCGACCCGCAACAGGGTGATGTACTCTGGCAGGGGGCACAGCTGGGGGCGATGTTACTGGTGTTTAATCTGCTGTTTTTGTGCAGTCTGGCGTTGTTAGCCGCAAAGGTTGCTGGCCGATTTACCGGTCCGCCCTCGGCTATGGGCCGCTGGTTGATGGGCTCGGTCTTTTTTGGCCTGGCGTTGCGTATGTTGCTGCTGGAAAATGTGGCAGCGCGTTAATTTCCCAGCAATAACCCGTTCAAAGCGCTGTGCCCTGGTTATTGCAACCTCCTTTCCGTATTGTGTACTACCCGCGATGCTGGATTCCTGACGGTTAATATTGTTGAACGGTTCCCATCTATTGACGGTGCTCAGCATTAGGTCGGTTCAGGTTCTAAATCATCTGGTTCGATGAAACTTTCCCCTGTTACCCCGGTCAAGCCTTTCCGTCTGCTCTATAAAACTTGTCATTGAGACAGTGCTACTGTTAGCGTGCGCTGTGCGTTGCGGGTTTAAAACATCTGGAGATCGTGTGCGTGGGTAAATTAAAACAGGGTGTCACGGTTGCTGTGTTCAGCAGCACAGTGCTGTCGACGGTGGTTGTCGCTGAACAGCTGACGGTATCGGTCACGGCCGCACAGGGCAAAGCTCTGGCTGATATAGTGGTGTTTGCTGAGCCGCTTGATGGGCCCGCGCCTGCCAGCCAGCTAACAGCGCCTTTACTGATCGCCCAGAAGGGTAAAGCATTTGCCCCTTATATCAGTGTCATTCAACGTGATGCTCCCGTGCGCTTCGTCAATCAGGATGGCATCACCCATCATATATATTCTATCTCGGCGAATAACCGGTTCTCGTTTAGAATAGCGGCGGGGAAAGCACAACAGGTCATTGCCGGTGCTGGTGAGAAAGATGAACTGGCAACGGTGGCGATGGGCTGTAATATCCATGACTGGATGAGTGGTTATATGCTGGTGCTGGATACGCCCTATTATGGGAAAACAGACAGCCAGGGTCAGGTTGCGTTAACCGTGGCACAGCCCGGACGTTATCGATTGAATATCTGGCACCCGCAATTACAGACACCTGACCACAGAATGCGTCAGGAGCTGAGTGTTACCGGCAAGATGAACATCAGTTTCCAACTGGCAGATCCACTGGCGGCCCTTCCAGAGCAGACCGGTGAGGATGATTTTGAGTTTCTGGAAGACTACTGATAACTAAGCTGGAGCTTATGGGAAGCTTACGCGCCAAGGTTTTTGTTTTATTCGTCGCCCTGTTATTGCTGGTACAGGCGCTGTCTTTATGGACGGTTTACCAGGCCAACCAGCGTCAGGAGCAGCAACAGGTCAGCTATCGGCTGGACACTGCGGTGTCGGTTTTTCGAACTCAGTTTGAAAGCCGACGTTATTATCTGGATGCTTTTGCCCAGACAGCTGCCCGTGATTATGGCCTTAAAGAAGTGTTTGGTGCCGACGGTAAAAGTTTTCTGGTAGCGCTGAATAATCACCGCAAGCGCATTAACGCGGATATGGCGATTGCTGTGGATGCGGATAAAAAAGTGATTGGTCAGTTGCTGAAACAGCCAGAAGCCGACGGTGGCAAGGTCCGGCTGGGGCCTGGTCGTGGTGAGTTGTTCAGTGGCAGCCAGTGGCTGACTGACAGCGCCAGTGCCGTGCTGTGCCCGGTGGAAGAGGCTGTTTATCAGATCAGCTTTTCGCCGCTCAAAAGTGGCCATGCCATCATCGGCTGGGTGGGCTTTGGCTATCGCATTGATCAGGCACTGGCGGGTGAATTTGCTGACATCACCGGCCTGAATATCGACTTTATGTTGCAGATGGCCGATAAAAACTGGCGCTCTCTGGCCTATGCTGCGCCGTTTGAGGGGGCGATTAAAGTTGAAGGGCAGGGCCTGGAAATTATTAATGGCAACATTCCGCCAGGGTTGATTGCTGTTACTGAGCAGATTGGTGATGCCGAAGGCCAGCCCGTGCGAGCGGCGATTTATGGCTCGCGCTCCAGCCTGCTGGAAACCATTCAGGACAGCTGGTGGCATTTATTGGCGCTGGAAGGCGGCATTATCTTACTGGCCATGCTGGCAGCGTATCTGGTTGCCGGTGGTATCAGCCGACCGGTGAAACGGCTGGTACAGCAGGCCCGGCATATTGCCAGCGGCAACTATGACAGCCGGGTACAGGTCAGCGAGAACAATGAGCTTGGCCAGCTGGCTAATGAGTTTAACCAGATGCAGCAGGCGGTACTGGTACGCGAGCAGGCGATCAGCCATCGGCTATATCATGACTCGCTGACTGAACTGCCGAACCGCAACCATCTGATGCAGCTGCTGGAGCAGATGCATGCTCGCCATGATAAAGCCTTTACCCTGTTTCACCTGGATGTACGCCGTACCCGTACCGTCAACGATACCCTGGGCTACGAAGCAGGCGACAAGCTGATTCAGGAAGTCGGTCAGCGCCTGAGTGCACTCAGCGGCAAGTTGCAGTTTGGCCACCTGGGGGCGGATGAGTTTGTGTTGCTGGTGGAGGGAATTGAGCCGCAGCAGATCGAACAATGGTGCGAACGGATCTCCCAGGCGATGGACGCTCCTTTAGGGGGTGAAGAAATCCAGCTGCACCTGCAACTGCACGGCGGTATTGCCTGTGCGCCGCAGGATGCCTGTACGGCGGTACAGCTGTTACAAAAAGCGGATACGGCACTGAGTCACGGTAAGCGTAGCGGTAACCCGTTCCAGCGTTACGACTCTGCCATGGATGCAGATTCTGCCCGCCGCCTGAGCCTGGTGAATGACCTTAAAGCGGCGATTGAACAGGGCCAGCTAGTGCTGTTCTATCAGCCGAAACTGGACATGAAAACCGGGATCATTAACCACCTGGAAGCCCTGGTGCGCTGGATTCATCCAGAACAGGGCATGGTGCCGCCGGATGCTTTTATCTCCATTGCTGAACAGACAGGCCAGATCGATAATCTGACTAACTGGGTGGTGCGTGAAGCCGCCCGTCAGTACAACGTCTGGGCGCAGGCTGGGCTTATTTTATCGATTGCGGTGAATATCTCGGCGGATAACCTGAAAAACTCCGGCTTTACCCGTGAACTGGGGGATATCTGGCAAGAGTTTCAGTTGCCAAAGGATGCACTGTCGCTGGAAGTTACCGAAAGCGCGGTGGTGGTTGACCCGGCCTGTGCGATTGCCATGCTGTGTGAGATTCGAGAGGCAGGTATCAAATTGTCGATTGATGATTATGGCACGGGGTACTCATCGCTGGCCCAGTTGAAGCAACTGCCGGTGGATGAGCTGAAAATAGACCGCTCGTTTGTCGATAAAGTGTCCTGCGATGTCGATGATCAGATTATTGTCCGTTCGACCATCCGTATGGCTCAGGATATGGGGCTGTCGGTGGTCGCCGAAGGAATAGAAGACCAGCCCACACTGGACTGGCTGGCAGCACAGGGCTGTGATCTGGCCCAGGGCTACTTTATCAGTCGCCCGCAGCCTGCCGATGCATTAGTTGAGTGGCTGTCGGACAGCCCTTACGACCCCCGAAGGAGTACGGTGGAATGAAGTATACCTGGTTGCCATTGATAGCACTGGTTGCCCCCCCAGTTCAGGCGGTAGAAGCGGATCTGGCTGGGATTCTTGATCTGCGTTATAGCGTGACTGACGGCATCGATAGTTACGTGAACGGCGGGCTGGGCAAGTTTCGCTATAACGATGGTGATCAGCTGTCGATTGCGCAGGCGGGGCTGGCAGGCAAACTTGTATGGGACAATAACCTCAGCCTGCACGCGGTCGCTAATGGTTACCTGGACGGTGTTGAGGATGGCCTGGGGCTGACCGAGGTTTATCTCAAATACCGCACCTTACCTTCCGCTGGCGGGCTGCGTCAGGGGCTACGGCTGGGTATTTTCTATCCGGCGATCTCGCTGGAGAATAACGCAACGGCCTGGTCGACGCCCAATACCTTAACGCCTTCCACCATGAACAGCTGGGTGGGGGAAGAGTTACGTTCTACCGGGCTGGAATATACCGCTGAATGGCTGGGCCGTTTCAGTGGTCGCCCTTACGATCTCAAGCTGCAAGGGTCGGTGTTTGTGCGTAACGACCCGGCCGGTGCTGAGCTGTCCTGGCATGGCTGGATGCAGAGCAGCCGTCAGACCCTGCTGCATGAAAAGCTGCCGGTGCAGAATATGCCTGCCCGTCAGACCGTGTTGTCGAAGCAGGCTGCTTTTTCTGATCCTTTCCATGAAGATGACGACCGACCGGGTTACACCCTCAGTGGTGAAGTGAAATTCCCCCGTAAGGGGCTCTTACAGCTGGGCTGGTTTGATAACCGGGCGATTCCTTATCAACAGACTAACGGTCAGTATGGCTGGCGTACCCGCTTTGGCTGGGCTGGCTTTCGCTGGAAGCTGCCGGGTCGCTTCAGCCTCAGCGGTCAGGTGATGCAGGGCGATACCCTGATGCAGAAGCCAAGCCGGGAAGATGTGGTAAACAACGATTACCGTAGTGGCTGGCTGGCCCTGAGCTGGTCGGCAAAACCGCACCGTGTTACCGGTCGGGTGGAAGAGTTCTCAGTGACTGATAATGATGAAACCTGGGGTGATAATAACGACGAATATGGTAAAGCCTTCACCCTGGCTTACCGTTACCAGCTGCAGAAAAACTGGTTTCTGCTCAGTGAGTTTAACTGGCTGCAGAGTACGCGCGGTGGCCGAATGTACGAGAATCAACCGGTTGATCTGGTCGAACGTCAACTGCAGTTCGCCAGCCGCTATTACTTCTGACAGGTCGTTATCTACGACCAAAAGCTAAAGGCCCAGGGCTATTCGGCCCAGGCTCTGCCTCTGCGGTAAGCGATTGTTTTGGTGTATAATCCGCGCCCATGATAACCGGGCACCCGCAATATGTGGTCAGCTCGAATTACTACCGTGGCACGACAGCGGCTTGCCGCAGCCCGTTCGCCTTCACCAGAGTTTACAGGAGAGCCTCCTATGTCTGTTATCCGTCAAGATGACTTCGTCAACTCCATTGCCGATGCCTTGCAGTTTATCTCCTATTATCACCCCATTGATTTTATCCAGGGTGTGCACGAAGCGTATCTGAAAGAGCAGAACCCGGCGGCGAAAGACGCCATGGCGCAGATCCTGATCAACTCCCGTATGTGTGCCGAAGGCCAGCGTCCAATCTGTCAGGATACCGGTATCGTTACCGTGTTCCTGAAAGTGGGTATGGATGTGCAGTGGGATGCCAAAATGAACGTAACCGATATGGTGAACGAAGGCGTACGTCGCGCTTACACCCACCCGGATAACGTTCTGCGTGCCTCTATTCTGGCCGACCCTGCGGGTAAGCGTCAGAACACCAAAGACAACACGCCTGCGGTGATCCACTACGAAATCGTTGAAGGCGGCGAAGTTGAAGTACATGTAGCGGCGAAAGGCGGCGGCTCCGAGAATAAATCCAAGATGGTGATGCTCAATCCATCTGATAGCATTGTTGAGTGGGTGAAGAAAACCGTACCGACCATGGGTGCAGGCTGGTGTCCACCAGGCATGCTGGGTCTGGGTATTGGTGGTACGGCTGAGAAAGCAGCCGTATTGGCGAAAGAATCGCTGATGGACCCGATCGACATTCACGACATTCGCGAGCGTGGCCCGCAGAACCGTGTTGAAGAGCTGCGGCTGGAAATCATGGATGCGGTGAACGATCTGGGTATCGGTGCGCAGGGCCTGGGCGGTCTGACCACCGTACTGGATGTCAAAATCAAGGATTACCCGACCCACGCAGCATCGCTGCCAGTGTGCATGATTCCAAACTGTGCTGCGACCCGTCACACTCACTTCACTCTGAACGGCAATGGCCCAGCAATCCTGACGCCACCAAGCCTGGATCAGTGGCCAGAAGTCACCTTCGAAGTCGGTGCCAGTACCCGTCGTGTGGATCTGAACACCGTGACGCCGGAAGATGTACTGAGCTGGAAGCCTGGCGAGACTGTTCTGCTCAACGGTAAAATGCTGACCGGCCGTGATGCGGCACACAAGCGCATGGTTGAGATGCTGGATAGAGGCGAAGAGCTGCCGGTTGATCTGAAAGGTCGCTTTATCTACTACGTAGGTCCGGTTGATCCAGTGGGTGATGAAGTTGTAGGTCCGGCTGGCCCGACAACTGCGACCCGGATGGATAAGTTCACCCGTCAGGTCATTGAAAGCACTGGCCTGCTGGGCATGATCGGTAAATCCGAGCGCGGTCCGGTGGCCATTGAAGCGATCAAGGACAACAAAGCGGTTTACCTGATGGCAGTTGGCGGCGCGGCGTACCTGGTATCCAAGGCGATCACCAATGCCGAAGTACTGGCCTTCCCAGAGATGGGGATGGAAGCGATCTACGAGTTCGATGTGAAAGATATGCCGGTAACGGTGGCGGTTGATAGCAACGGCGAGTCTGTCCACAACACCGGCCCGGCCAAGTGGAAACAGATCATTGCAGAACAGGTGAGCTAAGCTTGCGGGTGTGTTAATGAACTAAAAACGCGGCTGATCAGCCGCGTTTTTTGTGCCCGCACGTTAGTGCCTGTTCAGAGTTTTGACTCTTCTCCACGTATCAGCCGGTAGGCATTCGTCCAGTGGCGGCTCAGCAGCAGACCGCTGATCGCGCTGAACAGCAAGGTCAGCTCGGGGCTGATCAGCCAGCTTAGTGCGGGTGTCAGCATTGCGGTGCAGATTGATGCCAGTGACGCGATACGGCTGAATGCCATAATCAGCGCCCAGCTCAACAGTAACACCAGCGCCAGCGGCCAGCTGATCGCCAGGGCGATCCCCAGTCCGGTGGCCACACCTTTGCCACCGTGTCGCGGGTTAAAGCAGGGAACCATATGGCCAAGCAGGGCTGCCAGCCCACACAGGCTCTGAATGTCTATACTCTGATTCAACCAGCGGGCGACCATTACTGCCACCAGGCCCTTGCCGGTGTCACCCAGCAAGGTATAGGCTGCGGCCCGGCGATTGCCGATGCGTAAAACATTACTTGCACCCGGGTTACCGGAGCCCTGTTGACGAGGGTCGGCGATGCCCATAGAGTGGCACACCAAAATCGCACTCGGCAGCGAGCCTGCCAGATAGGCCAGCAGTACCAGCAAAATGGTCAGCTGATCAATGTGCGCCATGAAGTATCTCAACAGGTCAGGTGAATGGACATAGTCTACATACGCGAACTCGAGGTTGAAACGGTCATTGGTATCTACGACTGGGAGCGTGAGATCCGCCAGACCGTCTCCCTTGATCTGGAGATGGGCACTGATATTAATGCAGCGGCATCCACAGAAGATATTGATAACACACTCAATTATAAAAGTGTAAGCGACAGATTAATCGACTTTATCAGCGAAAGTGAATTTTTGCTGGTAGAAACCATGGCCCAGCAGATTGCCGACATCGTGATGAACGAGTTTGGTGTGCGCTGGTTGCGGCTGCGACTGGGCAAGCCCGGAGCAGTGCCAACCGCGCGTGATGTGGGCGTAATTATTGAGCGTGGAGAGCGCTTCTGATGGCACAGGTATATGTCAGCATAGGTAGCAATCAGCAGCGTGAGCATTACATTCTCAGCTGTCTGGATGCACTTGCAGACAACTTTGGTGAGCTGATGCTTTCCTCGGTCTTTGAAAGTGAAGCGGTGGGTTTCAGAGGTGACAATTTCTACAACATGGTGGTGGGGTTTACTACCACACTGGGTGTTGCTGAACTGTCCCGTGCGCTGAAAGCCATTGAAGATGTGAATGGCCGTACCCGCACAGGTCCCAAGTTCAGTGGTCGTACTCTGGATATTGATATCCTCACCTATGACCAGTGCTATGGTGATTGTGAAGGGATTCAGCTGCCACGCGATGAAATTCTGAAAAATGCCTTTGTGCTCTGGCCGCTGGCACAAATTGCGCCTCAGGTTCAGCACCCGGTGACAGGGCAGAGCTATGCCGAGCTCTGGCAGGCCTATGATCGTACCCGCCAGGTACTGTGGCCCGTCGCGTTCAGCTGGCGTGGTCAGGATTTTTCCAGCCCGGCCTGAAAAACCAGTTCAGATGCTATCAGACAACCTGCCCAGCGGGTTGTCTGCTCCCATACACTTCCATACAAAATACCCACAGACAGCTGCGCCTGGTCGCTGTCAGACTGATGCAGTCGTAAACTGCCCTCCGGCTACAATCTGACCCCAGGGATATCACCATGGCTCGTCTTTTCCTGACACTCTACATTGGCTTACTGGCTTCTGTTTTTGCATTTACCTTTTCTGTTAATTACCTGGCCTCCGAGTATCTGCTTGATGTGGATCAGGTGGACGCTCAGCAGAGGGTCCAGGGCTATGTGGATCTGGTGGATGAAATCCATATGCTGGCTGGACCCGAGCGGGCGAGGGCGGCAATGGAGCGTGTGGCCAGGACCAATAACCAGATTCTGACGGTAGTCACTGAGGCTGAATTACTCACTCTGGCTGAGTTGCATGTTCTGCCGCCCTCAGGCGTAGAAATTGGGAGCCAGGAAAATGACCGTGAAGAGGCCTCATATTTCCGCCTGGCGACGGGGCCTGAGATCTATCGGATTGAGCCAGATCTGGACTCCAGAATGTGGAAAACCGCTCTGTTACTGACTCAGGGGTCTAGGTGGGGATTCCTTATCGTTAATGGTATTTGTATCTGTATCTGGGTTTATCTGCTGCAACGCAAACTGAAAATGCTGGAGCATTCGGCGTTGCAGATTGCCGAGGGGGAGTTTTCCGCCCGTGCGCCGACCAAAGGGCGTTACTGTATTGGTAGCCTGAACAAGTCTTTTAACCGTATGGCAGAGCGTATCGAGCAGTTGATGGCCAGTCATAAACGGCTGACCAATGCCGTAGCTCATGAGCTGCGTACCCCCATTTTTCGGCTGCGCTGTCAGCTGGCGCTGCTGGAGCATGGCCAACCCAAAGTGGAGCATCAGGGGTTTGTCGATGGGATGGAGGAGGACCTGGCCGAACTGGATAGTATGGTCGACGAGCTGCTCAGCTATGCCCGACTGGAGCGTGCAGGCTTACCAATGCAATGTGAAATACGCGAGCTCAATGGCTGGCTGAGCGCACAAGAGCTGCGTCTTGCGGCGAACTGCCATCACCCGCTGGTGTTGAAACTGGCTGGGGAAGAGCACTGTGAATTTGACTCTCACTTGCTATTACGTGCTCTGACCAATCTGGTGCGCAATGCCGACCGTTATGCTAATCAGCGGGTTGAAATCCGCCTGGTGGTGGCAGCGCAATGGCTGCAGATCTGTGTGGATGATGATGGCCCGGGTATCCCGGAAGCTGACCGGCAGCGGGTACTGGAGCCTTTTGAGCGACTGGATACCGCCCGCGACCGCCAGAGCGGTGGTCATGGCCTGGGGTTATCCATTGTGAAGGAGATCGTGCAGCAGCATGGTGGTCAGGTTGAGATCGGTGACTCACCGCTCGGTGGTGCGCGCATTGTACTGAGCCTGCCTCGGTAAACCTTGGCCTATATATGCCCTGGAGCTATCCGGGGCAGCGTTATGTATGTACTGTCAGGCCCGGCGCATACAAAGCCATACGCTTTGCAGATAGTGTCCGTTACGCCCTTTCCCGATAATCATCTCATCACTTACTAACCTGTTATGAGATGTGAACACCATGCAGAAAATGACCCTGTCAGGCCTGATCGCTTCCACGTTGTTAATCACCAGTGCGCCCCTGCTGGCCGGTGAGTTTACTGTGGGTGGCGGCGCGGTCAGCTTTAAATCACCTTATAAAGAATTCAAAGATAATAGCAGTACCTCTCTGCTGGCCGAGTATGAAGGCGAGAACTTTAGCGTGGGCAGTAAAGGTATCAATTACCGCCTGTTGGGGAGCGATGAAGGCTCATTCAGCCTCTATGCCACCCTGGATTTTGTGGGCATGGGGTTTGATGACGGAGACTCAGCATTTTTTGCAGGCATGGCCGAGCGTGATAGCAGTTTTGATCTGGGGCTAAGTGCAGATTATAACTTTGGTGACTCTGTTATCAGCGCCAGAGTGTTGCATGATATCTCCGTCGCGCATGAAGGTTTTACCGCGGATCTGAATTACAGCTACCAGCTACCTCTGGGAGAAACAGCGATGTTCGTGCCAATGGTGGGGGTAAACTACCTGAGTAAGAACTTTACCGACTATTACTTTGGTGTACGGGCCAGTGAAGCCACTGCCAGTCGGGCAGCCTATAAGGCAGACGCCACTGCCAATACTTATGTTGGCTACAGTGTCAATATGCCCCTGAATGACAGCTGGAGTATTAATCACAGCGCCAGCTACATCTGGCTGGGTGATGAGATTACCGACTCTTCACTGGTTGATCGGGACACCAGCTGGTTCGCCTCGCTGGGTGTAGCGTACCGGTTCTGAGTGGCGCAGCGCTGTGGCCGGTGCTGTTTCAGTTACTGTCGGGTATGGCGCTGATCGGCTTTGCGGTCTTACACCTGCAGGCAGGCATTGATCAGGTGACGTTTACTGAAATGGAAGCCGGTGAGAAAGCTCATCGCCGTTTCGGGCCCCAGTAACTGGCGGGTGATCTGCTGGACAGGCAGGCCGCTATAATGCATGTGCTGTGCCTGGCCGACCAGTTCAAGCAGGTTTTGATGCTTTCGGCGCAGCGCCTGCTTGCCATCACTGACCACACCCCGGTGGGGGCAGAGCAGAGTATCAAAATCATGGCTGAGCAGGGTTTCCAGGCTGCTGATCAGTTCCACCAGGTTCTCCTCTCGCGCCAGTAATTTCAGCCGGCTGGAGATGTACATGTCACCGCTGAACAGCCAGCCACGCTGGGGCAGTAAAAAGCAGTTGAGGTCGGGTGTGTGGCCAGGGGTTGCGATCGGCAGAACAGGGTCACGGCCGTTGATCAGCATGTCAGGCTGAAAGGGCCGGGTAATCACCTTTTCTGCTGCCCTCCACATCAACCGCCGGTAGAGCTGGATCGGGAAGCCATGGCGCAGGATACGACCGGTCTCCTCGCTGGCGCGGGGGGTAACCTTTGCGTACTGGGCTATTTGAGCAGCACTGCCACTGTGGTCCTCATGAAAGTGGGTCAGCAGCAGCTGGCGCACGGCACGCTCATCAATAAAGCGGCGGATATGCCGCCACTGATTACGTGGCCCGGCATCAATCAGGGTGTCGCCCAGCCGGTACAGTACAAAGGAGGTATTCACCATCAGATTGAAATGGCCGGTTCTCAGCCCTTCAAGGTCGTGGTGTTTGATGCGTTCGAGTACGGCCATGGCTCTGGTCTTAAGCTGGAAAACGATGAGTCTGCCGGATTGTGCCGGGATTAACAGCACGAAATCCGACTGATTTATTAACAAAAACTATCATGGCTGTTTATTTCGACAGTGTCCGGATAGCCTCTTCGATCCCCTCGACGGTCAGCGGGTACATATGACCGTCCATCAGTTGCTCCACCAGGCTGATGCTGTGGGTATAGTGCCAGTGTTTTTTCGGCACCGGATTGAGCCAGACCACCTTGCCCCAGGTATCGGTTACCCGTTGCAGCCATGTATGACCCGCTTCCTTGTTCATGTGCTCGACACTGCCCATCGCGCTGGTGATCTCATAGGGAGCCATGGAAGCATCGCCGATAAAAATCACCCGGTAGTCGCGGCTGTAAGTGCGCAGCACGTCAAGGGTATCCAGGCTGTTATCAAACCGGCGTCGGTTATCCTGCCACAACCGTTCATACACACAGTTATGGAAGTAGAAGTATTCCAGATGCTTGAACTCGCTGCGGGCGGCGCTGAACAGTTCTTCACAAAGCTTGATGTAGGGGTCCATAGAACCGCCAACATCAAAAAACAGCAGCACTTTGGCGGCATTGTGGCGCTCAGGCACCATTTTCAGGTCCAGCAGTCCGGCATTACTGGCGGTGGCACGGATGGTATCGTCCAGGTCCAGCTCTTCGGCGGCCCCGGTGCGGGCAAATTTACGCAGTTTGCGCAGTACCACCTTCAGGTTGCGGGTACCCAGCTCGACGCTGTCGTCCAGGTTACGGAACTCGCGCTTCTCCCAGACTTTAACCGCCCGGCGGTTTTTACTTTCACCACCAATGCGTACGCCTTCCGGGTTGTAACCGCTGTGGCCAAAGGGCGAAGTGCCGCCTGTGCCGACCCACTTGCTGCCGCCGGCGTGGCGTTCTTTTTGCTCATCCAGCCGTTCGCGCAGGGTTTCCAGCAGTTTTTCCAGCCCACCCAGCGCTTCGATTTCGGCTTTCTCTTCTTCGCTGAGGTTTTTCAGAAACTCGGCTTCCAGCCAGTGCTCAGGAATCAGTGCATCGGCGAAACCATCCAGCGCCTCCAGCCCTTTGAAGTAGTGGCCAAAGGCCTGGTCGAAACGATCAAAGTACTTCTCGTCTTTGACCAGGCAGAGCCGGGCCAGCAGATAGAACTCATCGATGCTGGCAAAGGCGATACGCTGTTGCAGAGCTTCGAGCAGCACCAGCAGCTCGCGCACTGTAGCGGGCACCTGCGCTTTGCGCAGGGTGAAGAAAAAGTCGATCAGCATCAGCGTGCCTCGCGTCGCGCCATAAAGGCGAGGCGCTGCAGCATGTGCAGGTCCTGCTCGTTTTTCAGCAGCGCACCGTACAGGGGGGGCACCGCCTGACTGTTATCGCGGTTCTGCAGAACTTCCAGCGGGATCTTGTCGGCCAGTAGCAGCTTCAGCCAGTCAATCAGTTCGGAGGTGGAGGGCTTTTTCTTCAGGCTCTGCACATCGCGTACCTGGAAGAAGATCTCCATCGCTTCCCGCACCAGACTCTGCTGAATGTCGGGGAAGTGGACGTCAACAATCTTCTGCATGGTGTCTTTTGTGGGGAAGTTGATGTAGTGGAAAAAACAGCGGCGCAGGAAGGCGTCGGGTAGCTCTTTCTCGTTGTTACTGGTGATGATAATGATGGGGCGTATTTTCGCCTGAACCCGCTCGCCAGTCTCGTAGACGCTGAACTCCATTTTATCGAGTTCGACCAGCAGGTCATTGGGGAATTCAATATCCGCTTTGTCGATCTCATCGATAAGCAGCACCACCTGCTCATCACTGTCGAAGGCCTGCCACAGCATCCCTTTACGGATGTAGTTACTGATATCGTGGACCCGTTCTTCGCCGAGCTGGGAATCACGCAGGCGGGAGACTGCATCGTATTCGTAGAGCCCCTGCTGGGCTTTGGTGGTGGATTTGATGTGCCAGCGCAGCAGCTTCATGCCCAGTGCACCGGCGACCTCTTCGGCCAGCATAGTTTTACCGGTGCCGGGCTCGCCTTTAATCAATAGTGGACGTTGCAGGGTTATCGCTGCATTTACGGCCATTTGCAGGTCGTCAGTGGCGACGTAATTCTGGCTACCTTCAAACTTCATTGCGCGCTCCCATCAGTTTCAGCTCGGGTGACTTGAAGCGGCAGTGTATCAACAGCATGACTAAAGCGTAAGGGAAAGTACTGATGGCGGTGGCACCGCCATCAACATCAAGGGTCAGATTTCACTCTGGTGGCTCGACAGATGGTGGAGGAAAGCAAGTGCCTGGCGGGGTGCCAGTTTTCCGGGCTCAAACGCGTCCATCTCAAGTTTTTCGAGCATTTTCTGAAAGATAGGTGAGCCCCCGGCGTAGCCCATTTTCCAGTTATCAAACAAAGGCTTCTCTATATATTCAAAGCCCAGCAGTTCGATCTCATCGTGCCGGGGATCGTCGGCGATATCGATGAATAATTCACTGACTTTAGCGCGCTCGCCTTCGAGTACCTGAAGGAAATAATTGTTCTCGTAGCAGAGCATCCCACAGATACCCAGACTTGAATTATTACTGCGGGCGCAGTCGAGAATACCTTTGAGATCCTGCAGTGACATGTCGCGGGTGACTGCGCTGCTGTAAATAAGTCGGACCAGCTTCATTATGTGCTCCTTGTCCTGATGACGGATAAAGCCATCGCAATAGTTGCATGGTGCGGGGGCGGTGCCTATCGTTATCCTTACCCATCTGGGTTATCGGATAGCGAGGGAACGTTGTTGATGAACAGTTTAGATAGCAAATTGAGAGTTGTCCTGCTGGGGAACCCATCGTTGGGAATTCAGTCCCTGTTTCCAGAAAATGTGGATCTGCAATGTATCAGTTCGGCCCGTGCGGCCAAGAAGCTGCTGCGTGCCAATGCCCCGGCTATGTTGCTGCTGATGGTCGCGGATGAAGCCGGTGACGCTCAGGCGGAACAGCTCTGTCGTTATGTTCGCGAAGGCCTGGCAGACCCCTTAATGAAAATCGTACTGCTGGGTGAGCAAGGCTATGCACTGGATGAAGTGGCCTGGCTTGAGCAGTGTGGGGCAAGCTGCTGCCTGCCGGTCATTGAAGCACGGCGTTCAATTAATCGCTCTGTTATCCGCCGTGAGCTGGAATCATTTACCTGGCTACAGCTGGAGCGCCATCAGCGTGAGGTGGAAACGCAGTTACTGATGTCGATCACCCGTTTCTCCCGTGTTAACGAAAGTGTCAGTAGTCTGATTGTGCCGTTCTCCTGTGCCTTAAGTGAATTTTGCAGCGCCTGTCTGTGTCTTCAGGTCAAGCCTGGTAATGGTGCTGAATCGACAGTGGCGGTGGTGTATCCGCAGGCTGATGAATCACCCGCACCAGCGCTGGTTGCCCCCCTGCAGGGCCTGATTGATCTGGCGATCAAACAGAAATCACCGCAGGTGCAGTTGCTGCCGCAGGAACTGGATATTCAACGTATCGAGCAGCATGTAGGGACAGTGATCGGTGGCTATCTGGCGTTTCCGTTACTGGTGTATGACAACGTTGTCCGGGTGTTGATCTGCCTGATTCCAGCCGCCGCTATGGACCGGGTTTCCATGCACCAGGTCGAGGTCATGAGTAAAGCAGCGGAGCAGTTGCAGGTATTGCTGGAACGGCGTAGCGCAGAGAATCAGCTGAAAAATCAGTACGTACGTCTGAAACGTACCATGCTGGAGCTGAATGCCACCCGTGACCAGCTACAGCATACCGAGAAAATGGCGTCCATTGGCCAGCTGGCAGCGGGGATCGCCCATGAGATTAATAATCCGCTGGCTTATGTTATGGGTAATTTCCGTCCGCTGAATGAGTACGTCGATACTATGATGCGGATGCTGGAGCTGCATGGTGAGTTTATGCAGGCGATGGACATGGAAGCTGACGAGCGTACTGAACATCTGCGTAAAACGATTACCGAGTTTGAGCAAAAATCTGACCTGACCTATATCTACGATGATATTCGCGCGCTGGTAAATGAGTCCCGTGATGGTTTGATGCGGGTGAAAGATATTATCAGTGACCTGAATTCATTTAGCCGGAAAGACGTGCTGGAAACGGCGGACTTTAATGTCGCTGAAGTGATCAACCAGACTTTGCGTATTCTCAAATATGAGTTGGGTAATGATACCGAGGTCGTGGTGGAGGTGGATACCGGGTTGACGATAGAGGGGCACCGGGGCTTTGTTCAGCAGGTACTGACTAACCTGATTAAAAATGGGGCTCAGGCGATGTTACAGGCACAAACCCCTGAACCACGGTTGCAGGTCAGTGTGGTCTTGCAAGGCCAGACGGTTGATATTCGGGTGCTGGATAATGGCCCGGGTATCAGCGCTGCCCTGCAAAAGCGTATTTTTGAGCCTTTTTATACTACCAAGGAGGTGGGTAAAGGAACGGGACTGGGTTTGTCTGTTACCTATAATCTGGTGCAAAAAATGGGCGGCACCCTGGCGGTACAGAGTAAAGAAGGCTGTTCTACTGAGTTTACTCTGCAGTTGCCACTTAAACTGGCGGTACCACAACCGCAGCCTGCCTGAGCCAGGAAAAACTCTTATATCCCTGTTGTATGTAATGTCTTTTGCCCGGTAGACTGGTTGCTGTTCGAATGGAAGCGAATATGAGTTACCCGGGCACTATTCTGTGTTATTGCCAGTTGTTTTTAAGGCTGATCAGTGAAGTTTTATTGACCGCTCTGGTTCATTCTGTATTGTTCCTTCCATCAAGTTATCAGGCCCTGATGCAGCTAATCAGACCTGTTTTTCAGCGCTGCTCAGCGTGTCTGTAATGGATCAATGACAGAAAAGGATAAGAATAATGCAGGTGAAACGTTCGGTTTTATTGATGGCCAGCGCCATGGTGCTGGCATCGTGTGCGGCAACGCCGCCAGCGCAAACGGTTGAAACTAATGGTGTCTGGATGGAGCAGGGCTGGACCGACGCCGAGCGCCAGAAATTCCACTACATCACCCAGGGCACATCAACGCTGCCGATTCCGTTTGACTGGTTTGATAGCCTGGAACAGCCAGGTATCTGGAATGGCTTGCAGGGCAAGTTACTGAGTGACCCTGATTATCTGCCGGAGTCGCTGGGCTTTATTCCAGGCAACCCTGACCGGCAGGTAAACCGTAGCGGCCTGCCGGTTGGCTTTGCGCTGATGGACGATTTTTACAACCCGATTCTGGAACGTAAGGTCACCGCACTGGGACTGACCTGTGCTGCCTGTCATACCGGCCAGATGGAGTACCAGGGTCAGGCTCTGTACTTCGATGGTGGCCCGGCGATGAGCGATTTGACCGGGCTGACCAAGGTGCTGATGCGCACCATGCTGGAAACCCGCCTGATTCCGACCCGCTTTGATCGTTTTGCTCGTCGTGTACTGGGTGAACAGTACAGCGCTGCAACCAGCAAGCAGCTGAAAAAGGACATGACTACCACGATCAAAGTTCTGCTTAAAGCCGCGCTGGAAGGTCTGGAGGCGAAGGACCATGCTGCACTGGATGAAGCCCTGGCCAGTGACAACAATAAAGCATCGATCATCAAACGTGTCCGGGTCGCACTGAAGCAGAATGCCTCACTGGAAGAAGGCTTTACCCGGCTGGATGCGCTGAACCGCATTGGTAATGCGGTGTTTAGCAGTGACTTGCAGAACCCGGCCAATAACCACGCCACCAATGCACCGGTTAACTATCCGCATATCTGGACCACCTCCTGGTTTGACTGGGTACAGTATGATGGCTCGGTGATGCAACCGATGGTCCGTAATGCTGGTGAGTCACTGGGTGTTTCCGCTGGAGTTAACCTGAAGCCCACGCCAGATGGCAAGCCTGTACCTCAGTTCGCTTCAACGATTCCGCTGGATAACCTGGACTGGATGGAAACCCTGCTGGCGGGGAAGGAAAACCCGTATGAGCAGAAAAAACTGGGCGGGCTGCAGGCACCTGAGTGGCCTGAGAAAATCCTTCCGCCGATCGATAAAGGATTGGCAGCCAAAGGTGAGCAGCTGTACGTTGAAAACTGTGAAAAATGCCATATGCCACCGGTTAATTCCGCGCGGTTCTGGCAGGAAAGTGTCTGGGCTGCTAAGGGCACTGCTGATAATCGTCTGATTGCGATGAATCTGATCCCGCTGGATGAAGTGGGTACGGACTCTGCTCAGGCGGATGTGCTGCAAACCCGTAAAGTGAACATCAGCCAGATGGAGATGGATCCGGAGACATCAATCTATCTGGTGCCTGATTATGCGCTTAAAGGTCTGGCGGGCGACAAGTCTGATCAGGCATATAACGCTGGCGGTAAATACAATGGGGGTTGCCAGCCGTTCCCGATGAGCAAGCTGGTGGATGACAAAGGTAATGTGCTGTTTGCTGCGGCACTGGGGGCAACGGTGCAGGAAGTGAATAACTTCTGGTACAACACTCATGATGTCACTGGCGCTGAAAAACAGCGGATGGATGGCGATCGTCTGAACTGTTTGCAGGCTGGAGCCGGGTATAAGGCCCGTCCACTGAACGGTATCTGGGCGACCGCGCCGTTCCTGCATAACGGTTCTGTACCAACGCTTTACCATATGTTGTCTCCAGTTGCAGAACGGCCTGAGAATATCTTCCTGGGCAGCCTGGAGTTTGACCCGATCATGGTGGGCTACAAATATGATCAGGGACCATTCCAGCTTAATACCGCGCAGCAGGGTAACACCAATGTTGGTCATGAATTTACCGATGCTCGCACCGGTAAAGGCGTGATTGGCCGTGGCCTGGGTGAAGATGAGCGCTGGGCGCTGGTCGAGTATCTGAAAACGCTGTAAAGCGATTCTAGACGCCGTGTTGTGTTGACAAGGGGCTGCCGCAAGGCGGCCCTTTTCGTTTCTGCTCAGTCGATGTTGTGGCTTTCGTTCGCGGTGAGTGGGTCAGGTTTCGGCCCACATTCTCAGCAGGTTGGCATGGCTGCGGGTGGGCTGACCAAATGCCTGGGGTGTGACTGCCAGGGTAGAGCCCTGGCAGGGCTCTGAGTCAGTGCTTTACTCCGGGCTGTCGCGGGTGAAAACCCAGCTGTCACCTTCGGACATCGTGGGGGCGAAGCGGTAACCGGCCAGGTCAAAGTCTTTGAGCTGTTCTACCTGGCTCAACTCGTTCTCAATGATGTAGCGGCTCATCAGGCCACGGGCTTTTTTGGCGTAGAAGCTGATGATTTTGTACTGGCCGTTCTTCAGGTCTTTGAACACTGGCGTAATCAGCCGTCCCTGCAGATTGCGGGGTTTAACGGCTTTAAAATACTCATTGGATGCCAGGTTGATGAGTGCCGGTTCGGCCTGTTCAGCCAGCAGGCGATTTAGCTCATCGGTCAGCAGAGTCCCCCAGAACTGGTACAGATCCTTGCCGCGTTCATTGGTAAATTTTGTACCCATCTCCAGCCGGTAGGGCTGCATCAGGTCCAGTGGACGCAGCAGGCCATACAGGCCCGACAGGATTCGTAGATGTTGCTGGGCGAACTGCAGCTGGCTGTCGTTGAGGCTGGGCGCATCCAGCCCGCTGTAGACATCACCGTTAAAAGCCAGAATGGCCTGTTTCGCGTTGTCTGTGTTGAAGGGCAGGCAGAACGACTGGTAACGGGCGACATTCAGGCTGGACAGCTTGTCGCTCAGTTTCATCAGTTCAGCAACATCCTGCACCGAGAGCTCGCACAGCTGATCGATCAATTCCTGACTATGGGTCAGGAAATCGGGCTGGCTGGTGGCTGCGGTGGTTGCAGGCGTCTCGTAATCCAGATTTTTTGCAGGGGATATGACTATCAGCATTGTCAGTTATCTGTCGGTTTAGGCGGTAGCGCCATGATAGCGATGAGTGCTTTGTGCTGTCGACAGACAGGCAAAAAAAACCGGCGCAAGCACCGGTGGGAGTTTGGAGAATGAAAGGTGTAGTCCTGGGGTGCCAGCTGGATGTGGTGGCACCTTTTAAAGGGTCAGTTTGCGCGTAAACGGCTGTCCAGTGTGTCGACCAGTTCACACCAGTCGGCGTCCTGATCAAGTGCCTCGCGTAAAAAACTGGCCTGTGACGCAGACCAGAACGTTGCATCAGCCAGGGTGATTACATCGCTATAGAGCTGATGCGTTGCTATAAAGCGATCAATCTCGAGATCACTGCTGGGTAGCCCCAACTGCGAAAACAGTGCGTTGAGGGTATGTGATGAGGTATCCACGGGTGATCTCCTGCTGCCGTCATACGTTAGTCACAGTGTTGGCCAGTGAGTACGGGCTGTCAAAGGTGTTTTTATTCAGTCATATTGATTAGCTTTCTCAGTAACCAGCTGTTTTTTAATGGTTATTTTGTTACTGGAGCGTTTGAAACAGTATCTATTCAATTAGATCGAGTTGTTATTTAAAAAGACGAGATAGTTATTACAAGGCAGGCATTTTTATTCGCGCAGGCCGGTGAGGTGAGTTATTGCTGATGCTGACCGGGCTCCTGTCAGTATTAAGCACAACTTGTTGCGCTATGGCCGCGAAGGTGCGGCTGAATTACGTTATGATGACTGCCATTTTCCGTACTTCAGATAAAGATTACAGATGAGCAAGCAAACAGTTCTGACCGGTATCACGACAACCGGTACGCCCCATATTGGTAACTACCTGGGGGCGATCAAGCCCGCGATTGAAGCCAGCCTTAACCCTGCTTATAACAGCTACTTTTTCCTCGCGGATTATCATGCACTGATCAAGTGTCATGAGCCCGAGCGTGTCGCCCGCTCCACTCAGGAGATTGCCGCCACCTGGCTGGCGTTAGGGCTGGATACGGATGTGGCGACATTCTACCGCCAGAGTGATATCCCCGAGATCCCGCAACTGACCTGGCTACTAACCTGTATGACCTCTAAAGGTCTGATGAATCGGGCCCATGCTTACAAAGCGTCGGTGGATGCCAACCGTGATGCGGGTAAAGAGGATCTGGATGACGGCGTCACCATGGGGCTGTTTTCTTACCCCATTCTGATGGCCGCTGATATTTTGATGTTTAACGCCGATATTATTCCGGTGGGTAAAGATCAGATCCAGCATATTGAGATGGCACGTGATATTGCGGGTCGTTTTAACCATGGCTTTGAGCCTTTATTCTCTCTGCCGCAGGCACAGGTAGATGAAGCGACTCAGCTGATCCCGGGTCTGGATGGCCGTAAAATGTCGAAAAGCTACGACAATACGATTCCGCTATTCTCCAGTACAGATCAGCTGCGCAAATTGATAAACCAGATAAAAACGGATACCCGCGCGCCGGGTGAACCGAAAGATGCTGATAGCAGTACGCTGTTTCAGCTTTATAGCCTGTTTGCCAGTGAGGCGGAAAACGCTGCCATGCGTAACCGTTTCGCGGAGGGCATTGGTTGGGGTGATGCAAAAACGGAACTGTTTGAGTTCCTTAATGCCCAACTGGAAGCACCGCGCCAACGTTACAATGATTTGATGGATGATCTGGGCTATGTTGAAGCGCAGTTGCAAAAGGGGGCCGTAAAAGCCCGTGAGCACTCTGCACCGTTTATTGGCAACATCCTGGCAGCGACGGGTATTCGTCCGCTGACTTATGTGCCGGCCATCAAGACGGATGAGACGGTGAAAAAAGAGAAAAGTGCTGAAGATATTGCGCGGGCTGAACAGGGCCGTCGTCGCGCAATTGTGATGCAGCTTAAGCGTGAGATTGAGCGGGTTGAAGCCGCTGATGATAAGGCTGCAGAGGCACAGGCGGTACTGGCAGAAAAAGCGCTGCAGGTAGAAAGCCTGAAGAAAAAAGCACGCCAGAAAGCTGAAAATGAGCTGGATGTGTTGCGCGAAGAGCTGTCCCGGTACCTGGGTTAAGCCGAATGGGTCTGCCACCTGCAGAGGTGGCCAGCGGTCCAAGGAGAAAGCGATGTATACCACACTGGTAAGTACAGAGCAGTTAAACGATCACCTGGGTGAATGGCTGGTGCTGGATTGCCGTTTTGATCTGGCGGACACCGATGCCGGGCGGCGAGCGTATGCTGGCGGGCATATTCCAGGGGCATTCTACCTGCATATGGAAGATGATCTGTCGGCAGAAATTACACCACTGTCGGGCCGCCATCCGTTACCCCGACCAGAGCGACTGGCTAACCGGCTGGCAGCGCTGGGTTTGTCTGCTGGCCGCCAGGTGGTGGTATATGACGATGTCGGCGGAGCCATGGCTGCTCGGGCCTGGTGGTTGTTGCGCTGGATGGGTCATACCAATGTTGCGTTGCTCAATGGTGGTTATCCCGCCTGGCTGGGAGATGAGATGGAGGTGAGTCAGAAACCGGTAATGGTGCAAAGTGGTGAGTTTGAATACCACCTCCAGCATGAGATGGCGCTATCGGTAACTGAGTTACAGCAACAATTAAGTGATCAGTTGGTTACCCTGATTGACGCCCGTGCAGCGGCTCGTTTTGAGGGGCAGCAGGAGCCCATTGATCCGGTTGCCGGGCATGTGCCCGGGGCGTTGAGCCGGCCCCTGATGGATAACCTTGTTGATGGTCAGTTTAAGCCTGCTGGTGTACTACACGCCGAGTGGTGTGAGGTGCTGGCAGGTCGCTCTCCCGAGACCGTGGTGCATATGTGTGGTTCTGGTATTACCGCCTGTCACAACCAGCTGGCGATGGAAATTGCCGGGCTGGCGGGTTCCCACTTGTACCCCGGGTCCTGGAGTGAGTGGATTCGTGACCCCCAGCGGCCTGTTGTAACCGGCCAGACGTAGGAGGCTGGTGTGACCGGCAAGATGATCTAAGGGTCGCCTGTGGCGGCCCTTTTTATTGTCTGTGGGCTGGGATGCCCGGGAATAATCTTGTAGTTTTATTTCATGAATGACCTTTTTCTGTCAGTTTTCAGTCATTCCGTTGCCATATTTCTCAGTTAGGCTATCATTGTTTGTACTAAAACTACAAAAAGCCAGAACGCACAGTCGTGGCCACAAGCTACTGCTGATGACAGCTTAAAAAAGGGAAAGACAATGCAGACCGAAAACACGACACGTAAGATCGCTATCCTTGCGGTTGACGGTGAAAATTTCGAAGTAGATGGTCATTATCAGGGAAGTGATCGAAAAGCGCGCTGTTATACTGTTACCAAATCCAGCGACCGCACGATCCGGGTTGAAAATATTTCTCAGTTCCCGACTCACCAGTCCATTCGTGAACTGATGAACTGATCCTTGGGGTCAGGCACAAAAAAACCTCCATAAGGAGGTTTTTTTGTGCCTGAAAAACGCTGAAAAGCCTGTCCCCTAGATAAAGAGCGAGCGTTCCAGGGCCTTTCGATTGAGCTGTACCCAATTGATAATCGTTAACAGTGTAAAGGCAGCGATAAGGATGTAGGCCAGGTCAACGCCTGAGATGGTGATGCTGCTGATATGGCAGGGCTGGTTGCCAGAAACGGTCTGTATCAGGTTAATGTCGGCAGGCAGGTAGGGGGTGAGGTTGTTCAGGCCGGTGTTGAGCAGGCTGGTACAGCTACTCAGTTGGCCTTTATGCTGAAGCCATGCGGACAGTGTCAGGCTGACAAGGATGGGGGTGGCCAGTAACAGGTTAAGAGTAGCGTAAGTACGCTGGCCTGCGCGTTGGGGGTTCTGTAACCAGGCTAGCAGAGACAGGCCGCTGATAGCCACTAAGGCGAACTGCGCAAGCGAGCATAGCGCACAGGTGCCGGGAGCCAGCTGGGGTGTAATCAGTAGCAGTGTGCCTGCACTGGTTGCCAGTCCAAAAAAGTTAACGAATCGGTAGTGTCTGGGCGGATCGTTATACTGGCTCACGGCGATTACCTGTTCTGTCGGGCTATTTTCGTTTCCATTGCCCGTGGGCATCCTGAACAAACTGACCTGCCGATGCGCGACTTCGCAGGCGTTCGCCAATACGTAGTTCGATCACTTTCAGGTTTACCCCTGCCTTCTGAGCCCGGCCCTGGTATGCCGACCGGCGTTTTCGGTTAATATCTTCGACCAGTACTTTGATCGCTGGGTCTGGTTTATTGACCACAATACCCAGATAACCGTTACTGCGCTCACCAATCAGCCCCTGTGCTTTTGCGCCATTCATTGAAAGTGCCCAGGATGCCTGGCTGAACAGTAATGTTGCAAAAAGTGTGAATAAAAGCCGTTTCATTTCACTGAATCTCCTAGAAGAGGTCACTGTTGTCCTGGAGCAAATCATCGATTTCTCTATCTACTTTAACCAGAATTTCATGTTCTATTTTGACGTTCAGGTTAATAGTGATGGGTTCGTTGGGTACGGTGACTTCAACTTTTGGGGAGCAACCACTCATTATCGCGGCTCCCCCCAGGGTTATTAGCAGGTATAACATCAATTGGGGGCGATACATCGGGTTCTCCGTTTATCAAATCAGGTATATAGGTTAACGGTAACGCTTCTTAAGTGATTCCGTCAATTGGTCTGTGATCTGTAATGTCTGTATAAGTTTGGGCAGATTTTCTTCAACATTAACGCCAAGATTGACTGCTCTGCCATTATTCCAGCCAGGGTTTTTTCCTTTTAATCGGGTATCCAGTAATGCCGTACCGTCTGCATGATAGGTTACGCCAATCGTAAGCTGCTTATATCGGAAATCAGATAATGCTTCCAGCGCCATACTCAGGCCTGCATTTGTACTGGCAATTGCAGCCACCTCCGGGGTGGCCTGAAAGCGTATAACGCCTCCCGGCTGCAGACTGCTGAGCTGGCCATTGGTAATCGTAAACTGGCCGCGCTGATAGTTAAGGGGCAGGGTGCCTGAAATCCGACCTTCGCCACTAAGGCCTTGCTGGTTTTCGAGTGCCAGAATCTGTGCCAGCTGCAACTGTTCAACATTAAGGAGGGTGCTGAACTGGTCCTGTGCCTGATTGTAGTGAAGTGGGCTGAGGTTGATATGGCCGCCGAGCAGATCGCACTGGCTATTCCTCAGGGTGACACTCAGGTTGCCACGACGATCGCTGTTGACTTCATAGTCGCCGATCAGGTTTTCCAGCGGCAGGCCTGCATCGAGCAAGCCAAGCCGTAGCTGACCTTTATCTCGCCAGCTGCCATCGGGCCGCAGTCGGAGTTCGGAGCGCCATTGCCCCTGCTGGCCTGCCAGGTGGTCCCAGTTAAAACGCAGATCACGAATAGTCTGGCGTAGTGTCAGATTTAGCTGACTGTTCTGCCAGCGGCCAAAACCGTGATGTTCCAGCAAGCCCGCGCTGAGCTGAAGTTCGGCGGGGAGTGCCGGGTAGTAGCGGGCGATCAGGTGTTCAATCTTTTTTAGCCCGATGGGCTGCAGCTGCCAGTTGAAATCGGCCCGGTTGTTGTCGGTATGCCAGCTGGCGGTGCCTTCCATACTCAGTGGTGTATCGTTTGCGCTGATTTTAAAGCGGTTCTGCAGCTGGTCCGGGTTGAGCTGGAACTGGTTGCTGATCTGCAGTACAGGCCAGTGCTGGCCTGGCTGACTAATGCGCAGTGATGGCACTGACAGTGTGCCCTCCAGTGAGCTGTCGCCTGCGGTGAAGGGAGCCAGGTTTAGAGAGACTGGCCCGCTGCGTATTACCCTGTCGTTATGGCGGATGGGTGGGGCGCTGAACGTCAGCTGCAAGGCACTGGCCGTTGTCTGCTGTGGTGCGTGCATTGGAATCGTCAGGGTAAAAGGGGTAGCCAGTTTTGCGGTCAGTGGTGGCAGTGGCAGGTCGGTGATAGCGGGTGTGGCTTTAATCTGGCTGTCTGGTTTGAGAGTGATGCTGAGGGTGCCGTTTTCAAGTTGCAGCTGCTGTTTGCTCTTGATAACTAACTGACTGAGTTCCGGGCTGGGCTGGGCCAGTGCGATGGCGGTGGTCAGTTGCTGTTTTGCCTGTAGCTGATCGAACCAGCGTGTATCGTCAAAAGACAGGGTGAGCGGAAGGCGGATATACCCTGAGCTGCTTACCTTACCACTGAAGACGGGCCAGTTCTGGATGTCGGGCTCGATAACGGATAGCCATTGCCGTAATCGAGTCAGGTGTGTTTGCTGGTCAATGTTCAGGGTCAGCAGGTCGCTCTGCTCGATGTTACCTTCGACATTGATAAAGGCCTCGTTGTTATAGAGCATTTTCAGGCTGAACTGGTTGTGGTCATCAAACCGGATATCGCTCCAGCCCAGTTCCTCCAGGCCATAGCGCATATGTACTCGGCTCTGCAGCTGATAGTCAGTGAGGTCAAGTGAGCCGCGCAAATGCCAGTCGGGCCGCTGAGGTGTACTGATCTGTATCGCCAGCTCGCCGACCAGCAGGCGGTCGGCGGGCAACAGGCCGATTAACCGGGTGGGTAGCAGGGGGAGGATTGCCAGTTCGCCAGCAGGCCCGGTGTTGGTGTGAATGGCGGGCTTATAGTGGAGGCTGAGGCGGGCGGTGGGTATCTGAATGTCGGTCAGTTGCTGATTGAGCAGAAGCCGGGCAGGGTGGTAGCGGATCAGGATCGGGCCTGCATCAAGCGCCATGCGGCGTTCGGCGTCTTCCTGACTGAGGCTGATCTCGTTGATCTGGAACTCGTTCCAGGCCGGGTGGCTGATGGAAAATCGGGGGTTGTTGAAGCCCTGATCCACCAGCCAGATCTCCACAACCTGGCGGGCAGCCCAGGGGATAGCTGCATAGGCTGCGCCGAGAATCAGAATAAAGATCAGAAACCAGCTCAGCCGTTTGCGCATCGTAATCAGTCCTCGAAGAGCGCCAGGTCATCCAGTCGCTCAATGGCATCCCGCAGGTGGTAAATCAGGGTGCTGTACAGAGTGCTATCGGTGTTGTTGTCCAGGTCGCAAAGCCGGTCGGCTGTTTCTGCGAAGGACTCGCCCTGGTGCTGGATGTTGTTGTCCCGCAATAACCAGGCAATCAGGCCGACAACTTCCGCCGGGCTGGCAATCTGGTCCAGGTCGCTGAGGTAGTGATCGCGTACCGGACGCAGGCTGGCCATCAACGGTGCGTTGTCTTCTGTCTGGACATAGCGTTCAAGCAGATCGCCCGCCCGCTCAATACGGATCCGCTGATCAAGGATCAGGATATGGTCAGACTGTAGAGAAAAGGTCGGGTTACCCATCAGCGTACCTTACGAACGACGTTGACACCGTCACGGACGGTCAGGAATACATTCTCTACATTGGAGTCGGCAGCGATGCGCTGGTTCAATTCAACCAGTACATCGTCAATCTCGGACTCTGGCTGGATAACTTTGCCGGACCACAGTACGTTGTCGAGCACGATCAGGCCGCCTGGGCGGGTCATTTCCAGAACACGTTCGTAATAATTGAGGTAGTTACGCTTGTCGGCATCAATGAAAGTGAAGTCCAGTTCCATGTCTAGCTGGTCGAGGGTGTCCATGGCGCGACCGAAGATGACCTCAATCTTGTGTCCGTGGGGGCTGCGGTCATAGAACGTTTTCGCAAAATCGATGGCGCGCGGATTGGTTTCGCAGCAGATCAGCTTGCCATCATCGGGCACCCCTTCCGCAATAGACAGGGCGGAATAGCCGGTGAACATGCCGATTTCCAGTGCATTTTTTGGCTGCACCAGGTGGGACAGCATGCTCAGCGTACGTCCGACCAGGCGGCCAGAGAGCTTCTGGGGCCAGCCCATGTTTTCATTGGTGGCGTCAATCAGCTCCTGCAGCAGCTCGGGCTCTGCGCCGGTGCTGAGAAAGGCGTAATCTTCAATTGCTTCGTGGACCAGGTAGTCAGGCATGGTGTTACAGGTACCTTCAGACATCAAAAGGACAGGCAGGCGCTTTCAAGGGTGTTGAAGGCGCTGCGAATGAATGGGGTGATAATACCATTTTTATGGTTTCAGGCGCTGTAGCGGCTTCGTTGCCGATTGCTTATTCGGCGGCCAGAATCAGACTGGCCCAGTCGAAGTGGTGTATGCGCTGGTCGGCAATGTAATAAATCACGGACCCGGGCTGGATACACAGGTCCAGAGCCGGATTCAGGCTGGGTGCTGTGTAGGTGTCATCGGCAACGGCCAGCAGGGTGACGCCATACTGTTGTTTGAGGCTGGTATAGACCTCCCCAACCCGCATGACGGGGCTACCGATTGGATAAACAACAGAATACTGTGTCATGCCACGCCCAGCGTTGACCAGCTCCTGGTGTAACGCGCTGGAGCCTGGGTCCATCGCTGCTTTGACCAGCAGCTCGGTGGATACGGATGGCGCACACTCAACTTTGTGGCAATGTTGTTTGAGCAGCTTGCTCAGGGCGTCATTGCGGAAGTAGGCGATCATATGGGCCTGGCTGTTCAGGTTAGCGGCAAACAGGGCGGCGGCCAGGGTGCTGTCATCGCTGGCGGTATCGACGATAATGGTGGAGGCCGTTGTGACGCAGGCGCGGGCCATGGCCGGATCATCGTTAAAGCTGGGGCCACGGATAAATTCGATTTCACCTGGCAGCGGGTTTTCCATCTCCTGAGTGGTATACAGGCAGATGGTACGCTTGAGATTCTGCTCCGCTTCCAGTTTTAGCAGGGCCAGTAATGACAGGGTGCGTGGGCCGTCCCAGCCGATCACCAGAATATGATTTTCCAGATCGAGCGTTTTGGCGCCCATAATGCCTTTTCTCCATTGGTAGGCGCCGAACGCGGCGACTTTACCGATCACCAGTGCAAACAGGCTGAGGCCGACCGGGATAATAAACAGACTGGTAATAATTTTTCCGCTATCGGTGCTGGGCGACAGGTCGCCATAACCGACGGTAGATGCGGTGACCATCAGCCAGTAAAAGAAATTATTGCCCAGCAGGGCATCTTCCTGACTCCAGTTAAGCAGCAACCAGCTGAGCGTAATGTAGGTTGCCAGCAATAGTATGACGGCCTGACCACTGGTCTGCTTCAGATGCTGGTAAACCAGTCTGCGGATATACCTGATCACGTCTCGACTCCTGATAAATGCAGCCAGTATTGTACGTTAAACAATGCTGGCTGCCAGGCGTTTATCCAGTGGGACAGTCTGGATAGATACCGTACAATACGGGCTGATTTGAGCAGGAGATAATAATGGTTGTTGATCCGCTGTGGATTTTTCTGGTTACCGGTTTTGTTTCAATGGCTGGGGCGTTGAGCGCCAGTGGTATTAATAAGCTGGCTGAAGAGGATAAGCCTGAGTTCGCGAAAACCAGTAATGGTCAGGTGGCCGTTATTCTGTCGGGAAACCTGGCAGCATTAACGCTGATCGGCGCGATGGCTTACGGCATTCGCCAGCTGGATTTGTGGATTCCGGCGACCTGTCTGTTTTTCAGCTTTCCGGCGGTTTATTTGCTGGTTTTTCAACGCGCGCTGGGTGATGCACGGTCGCTTTATCTGATGATGCCGCTGGTGCTGGTGGCGATCGGGGCGCTGTATTATTACTGGTAGATTATGATGGATAACGTTGTGCTGTTACTGCCCCTGGCTGCGTTGTTGCTGATCGTGGTTTTCTGGCTGCTGAATCAGCGTGCGGGCTTGCAACAGCAGATACAGATGCAGGCACTCGAGTTGACGCGACTGGAGGTGGAAAATGCCCGCTTACCTGAGTTTGCGTCGCAGCTGCTTGAGCGCCAGCAACAGCAGGAGCAGTTACAGCGCGCATTGGCTGCCCGGGCCGATGTGATTACTGAGCTGGAAACACGGCTGGAAGTCGAGCGTGAGTCCCATGACGATAAGTTACAGGCGCTGGAGTCTGCCCGTGTTCAGCTGAAAGCTGATTTTCAGAATCTGGCCAACCGGATTTTTGATGAAAAGGCGGCCAGCTTCAGTCATAACAGTCAGGAGCAGCTTGGCCATCTGCTTGGGCCTTTACGCCAGCAGCTGGGTGAGTTTAAGCAGCGTGTTGAGGATAGCTACGACACCGAGGCGAAGGATCGCCGGGCCCTGCATGAGCAGATCCTCCAGCTTAAAGCACTTAACTTGCAGATGAGCCAGGATACGGTAAACCTGACACAGGCGCTGAAGGGTGAGAATAAAACCCAGGGCAACTGGGGTGAGGTGATACTGGCGCGGGTGCTTGAGCAATCCGGGTTACGTGAGGGTTTTGAGTTTGAGACGCAGGTCTCTTTACAGCAGGCTGGGCGTCGCTATCAGCCCGATGTGATTGTCCGTCTGCCTGATAATAAAGATGTGATTGTTGACTCCAAGGTATCGCTTACTGCATATGAGAAATACTGCAGCAGTGAAGATGAGATACGTCGGCTGGGGCACCTGAAAGCACACCTGAGTTCTTTGCGGGGTCATATTCGCGGGTTATCAGATAAGTCGTATGAAAAGCTTGAGGGGGTCCGGTCGCTGGATTTTGTTTTGCTGTTTGTGCCGGTTGAGGGGGCCTTTTTATTGGCGCTTGAGCAGGATCAGCAGTTATTCAGTGATGCGTTCGCACGCAATATTATTCTGGTCAGTCCTTCAACCTTGCTGGTAACATTGCGGACTATTCATAATATCTGGCGCTATGAGCGTCAGAGTCAAAATTCTGAAGAGATCGCCCGTCGAGGCGGTGAGCTACATGATAAATTTGTCGGCTTTATAGAGTCGATGGATGATGTCGGGCGTCACCTGGGTCGTGCGCAAAGTGCGTTTGATATGAGCCGTAACCGGCTGTACCAGGGGCGTGGTAACCTGGTAAGTCAGGCGGCTATGCTGAATAAGCTGGGTGCAACGGGTAAGAAGCAGTTGCCGGATACTATGTTAGTGGCGGCAAGGGAAAGTGACTCTGGAGGAATGGAATCTTGATCTCAGTGGTTGGTTATGGGTCTTTGCTATCTGAAGCCTCTGCACGTGAAACCGTGCCGGGTCTGGTCAACTTCAGGCTGGTTGAGGTGCCTGGGTATCGGCGTATTTTTAATAAAGTTGGCATCGTGTTTTTTCGTGACTACAAAGTTTCAGAAGCCAGCCTGGAAATAGCCTCCTGCTCAACAGAAATTGCACCAGAGTCGGCGATGATATGCTCTCAGTTTGAGATGCCTGAAGAAGCGTTTGAAGCGTTGTATGAGCGTGAGCACCGTTTTCGCTGGATTGAAGTTGAGACAATTGATATGCGTGGTAAGTCGGGGCTGGGTCGTATGTGCACAGGCTTGAATGATCGCGACTATAAGTTGAATAAGTGTATTACTGACTCTGAATACCAGCAGCGGGTAGGTCAGTATTACCGTGGAGCAATCTGGCGCGATGATATTCTGCCATACCCGGAGTATCTGGTATTTTGCCTGCAGTCTGCTGGCAGTGCAGGTCCAGAGGCTATTGGCAATTTTATGGATACGACCTTTCTGGCGGATGGCCTGACATCGATACGTCAGTATCTGATGCAAAACCCTGATCTCATCGGTTGGCGTAATATGCCGGTTCACTATAGTTATCAGCGTTAGCTGGAATACAGGTTGATTGCCAGTAGACTCTGAAAGGGTGGGCTGTATGGCCCGCTTTCACTGTTACCTGTTCGGGTGCAGTTCTGTGATAACACTGTCATATTATGCTTTCCGTTGGTGATTTATGAGTGTCTCCGGCGATACCTGTATCGGTGAAAATTTACCGGCGGGTGGCAATGGGTTGCCGATTATTGTCATGAATTAATTATGTGCTATCAAATATCTTGATATTAACCGCACGCGCACTGGTTTATTATTATTTTTCATATTGGTTCGAATTTTGCTTATTTGGTAATATTGTCAGTATAGTTTACCGAAATAGATCGCTTGCCTGAGGGGGCAGGAAGGGCTGAAGACTGATTCTTGGGCTCTGGGCGTATAAAGTGTAGTCGTCGGATCACGGTGCTCTTTGCGGCGAATGCCCGCAGGTGATCGATCAGTGCCTCTTTCTGTGTATGAAGAGGCCACATAACAGTGTTGTGACATTAGAGTCAGTAGCCGAGGCAGCGCTCTGTTACTGATGCTCTGGAAGGAGAACCGCAAATGTTTGAAATGGTGGATAGCGTTCCGCAAAACGCTGTTATCAAGGTGATTGGTGTCGGTGGTGGTGGCGGTAACGCTGTGCAGCACATGGTGAGCACTGATGTTGAGGGGGTTGAGTTTATCTGTGCAAATACAGATGCTCAGGCGCTCAATAATATGGCCGCTCGTACGGTCCTGCAGATTGGTACTGAGCTTACAAAAGGGCTGGGTGCGGGAGCAAATCCGGATATCGGCCGTCAGGCGGCGGTGGAAGACCGTGAGCGCCTGGCTGAGATGTTGTCAGGTGCTGATATGGTCTTCATTACCGCTGGCATGGGGGGGGGCACCGGAACCGGAGCCGCGCCGGTGGTTGCCAGTGTTGCTCGTGAAATGGGGATTCTCACGGTTGCTGTGGTTACCAAGCCATTTCCATTTGAAGGGCGTAAACGACTGAAGATATCGGAGCAGGGTATCAGAGAGCTGGAAGACTGCGTTGACTCTTTGATCATCATCCCGAATGAAAAATTGCTGCCAGTACTCGGCAAGAACTGCAGTTTAATGAATGCATTCAATGCTGCCAACGACGTTCTTAAAGGGGCGGTGCAGGGGGTGGCTGATCTGATCATCCGGCCAGGTATGATCAATGTCGATTTTGCTGACGTGCGCACTGTAATGTCAGCGATGGGTATGGCAATGATGGGAACGGGCCGTGGTCGAGGTGATGGCCGGGCTATTCAGGCAACCGAAGCCGCGATTAAAAGCCCGCTGCTAGAAGATGTCGACCTTAAGGGGGCGGCAGGTATCCTTGTTAACATTACTGCCGGGCTGGATTTGAGTCTGGGCGAGTTTTCTGAAGTTGGTGAAATCGTTGATGAGTATGCTTCTGACGAAGCAACAATTGTTGTCGGTACGGTGATTGATCCAGAAATGACGGATGAGTTGTCGGTGACAGTGGTTGCAACCGGCCTGGGTCGGTCAATAAATCGTGAAGTCAAGGTTGCGAACGGTGGTACAGCGACGACCCGTACTGCGCCTCAGCACCCCGCCGACTTCAGCCAGCTTGAGTTGCCGACGGTCTTGCGGAACCGGCAACCGGGTATGACGGCCGTGCAGGGTGGTAGTAATAGCAATATTCCTGAACCCGCCCTGAGAACAGGTACGGATGATATGGAATTTCTTGATATCCCTGCATTCTTACGTCGTCAGGCGGACTGACAGGAAAGTCGTGACTGGCCGGTAGACTTGTTGGTCTTGTTACTTCAGGTCACGAAGCCTGTATCTGTTAAAACAGGCCTGGAGTCTTGGGCCTGAGTGGTTCTCTTTCTTACGCTGAAATATTTAAGCCGCCTGTTCAGGCGGCTTTTTTATATCTGCTGTTCAGGCAACCATGTGTCGTTGTTGCATGCGAGCCCGGCGTCTTTCCCAGTCTGTCTTTGAAACCAGGCGTAGCGGAATTCCGCGTGAACGCATCGACTGTAATTTACGCTGATAATCTTCTTCTTCTTCTTTAGTTCGAATCTGGTTGCCTTCCTCCCTGAGCCGCTGTAATTCCAGCTCTTTTTCCTCGTCAGACATTTTCGTGTCGACGCGTGTTGCGTTACATGGAGGTGCAGGCTCACTGCGGTTTAGAAGTTTGTCTAATATGGCCACGGGTTGACTCCTTTCATATTGCTTAACCGTACCAAAGCAATTTTTGTGCCGTGATGGTAGACGAGAGTGGCTGTTTAAAAACAATGAGTTATATATTCATTGTGTGACTTAGGGTGGCAGGGTTTTGCCGTGATAAGTGGCTGAGTGGTGTACCTTCGGCATCCATCCGGCAAATTGCAGTAAAGTTTTATTATAGAGGTTGCGTATAGGGGATGTGGTGCGTATAGTACGCCCCTCTGCTGGTGAGGTGTCCGAGTGGCCGAAGGAGCACGCCTGGAAAGTGTGTATACGGTAACGTATCGAGGGTTCGAATCCCTCCCTCACCGCCATTAATTCTGCTGTTATATCCTTTCTTTACTCTCGTTTTAAAATCCCTGCTAATTTTATTTTCCTGATATCTTCCTGTTACGATTTCTAATGAGCTACTCGCTGAACTATCGTGTCTTTTCGTTGATACTTTCTTTGTTGAAAATTAGACTTTTCTATGGTTTTTACAATAGTAGAGGATTAATCATGTGGCGAATGGTTGCGGTATATAGAACTGAGTCATTGAGTATTGGCCTGTGATCTTTTGCTTTCAGGGCCCACTGGCAGGGCCCTGAGGTGCAGGACTAGCCCATTTGAGACTGAGTGTAATTCTGAAGACCAATACGGCTGATAAGCCCCAACTGCTTTTCCAGCCAGTAAGCATGATCCATCTCGGTATCTTCCAGTAATGTATTCAGCATATTACGGGTCTGATAATCCTGCTCTTGCTCACACAGGGCGATAGTGTCTTTCAGCATGGCATCCACGGCGTATTCAACATCCAGATCGCTACGCAACATGGAGGGTACATCGGTACCGATGTTGAGTGCATCACGCTTATCCATGCAGGGCTTGCCTTCCAGAAACAGGATGCGCTCGATCAGCAGTGAGGCATGGCCTTTTTCGTCTTCGAATTCGTGGGCGATCCGCTCATGCAACTTTTGCAGGCCCCAGTCGTCGTACATCCGTGAATGGATAAAGTACTGGTCCATTGCGGTCAGTTCGCTGGCCAGCAGACGGTTCAGGGCGTCGATAACGGTTTGCTTACCTTTCATAGAGAGTCCCTCCTTACATCATTGATTGCAGGTAATTTTCATTGCCCAGTTCGCTGAGCAAGTGCTGCTGGGTTTCAATCCAGTCAACATGCTCCTCTTCATACGTCAGAATACCTTGCAGCAATTCTCTGCTGACGAAGTCTTTGACGCTTTCACAATGGGCGATGGCCTCGCGCAGCAATGTCAGCTGGTCCATCTGGAAATCCATATCACAGGACAGCATTTCAGCCGTGTGCTCACCGATGCGAAGTCGCTCAAGGTGCTGCAGGTTGGGCAGGCCTTCCAGGAACAGGATGCGTTCGATCAGTTCATCGGCCTGCTTCATGTCCTTGATCGATTTTTTGTAGGCTTTGCTGTTGAGTGCTTCCAGCCCCCAGTTGCGGAACATACGAGCATGCAGAAAGTACTGGTTAATGGATGTCAGCTCATAGGTCAGGACCTTATTAAGGTGCCCTATGACTGTTTTTTCTCCCTTCATGGTTTCCTCCTGTGAGTGTGCTGGATAAAACGGTGTGTAAGAGACTTGATCGTAGCGGTTATTTTTTGTTCATTCAATTGATAAATCCTTTAAAATCAACAGGTTGTTAACGCTGGTGTTAATGGTTATCAGAGGCCAGTCTTCTAGCGTCTGTATATCTTTGATGGCTGATACAGGACGGGTGTTCAGGGATGCTGAATTGATATTCAATTTTTTTTAAAAAAAGCTTGCAGGAACAGCAGGTTATCCCTATTATTCGCGTCGCTGACACGGCAACGTCAATCAGCAATGCGGTGAGGTGTCCGAGTGGCCGAAGGAGCACGCCTGGAAAGTGTGTATACGGTAACGTATCGAGGGTTCGAATCCCTCCCTCACCGCCACGAATTCAGAAGCCCTGCTCAATATGAGCGGGGCTTTTTCGTTTCCGATGATATGAAATTCCTTCCATACCTGCCAATTCTTCATTTCTGCTAATTCCTCTTCTTATCCAGTATGGCAGCCACCTGTTTTGTGGGGCTGGCCCTGTCACCTGTATCTGATACTGTTACCGTCATTGACAACCACTCGTTCATAGACGTTAAGGAAGTGTATGTTTAAGAAAGTACTGGCATCGGTAGGTATTGGCGGCGCGAAGGTGGATACGGTTGTACTGGCCGCAGACGTTCAGCCAGGTGGTGTATTACCTGTTGAGGTGGTGATTGAGGGTGGTGCGGTGTCTCAGGGCATCTCCGGGCTCAATCTGGCGTTGATGACGCGCATCAAAGCTGAAGTCGATGACGAAGTCGTATTACAAAACCATGTTTTGCAGAGCTGGCAGCTGGCGCACGCCTTTGAGATCGCGGCCGGGGATCGCCGGGTGATACCGATGCAGCTGGATATACATCCAGAAACCCCACTCACGGCTTTGGCCTGTGGCGATAACCGCTCCACCGTTTGGCTGCAGACCGGGCTGGAAATTGATCTGGCACTGGATGCCGATGATATTGACCCGATCAATGTTGTGCCGACACCCGGTATGATAGATGTACTGGTGGCGGCTGAGCGCTGTGGCTTGCAGCTGGTAAAAACTGACGTCGAGTCGGGTCAGGTAAATGCGCCAGGCTTCCAGTCGACACTGGGCTGCTATCAGGAACTTGAATACCGTCCGCAAGGCTGGTTGACCTCGCTGAATGAAGTTGAGCTGACATTGCTGCCACAGCCTGGCGTCACCCATGTACTGGCTGAAGTTGACCGGATGATGCGTGGTGATGCCTATATCGCCCTGAGCTTCCCGGATGGAACAGGCGTGGATCAGGTTGAAGCGCAGTTGCGCCAGCAGCTGGGTCTTTGATCTGAAGCAATAGCCCGATGACCTTCAGCTCAGGTTGAAGGTCTGTCGTACCTATAGGTGCTTTCCCTGGCTTGTTTGCCGGAGTACAGTGATTGACTGGATCAAACCATGAACAAGCCACAGGGAAGCATTGCCATGTCTCAAGCCACGCTGTTACGTGAAGATCAGGAAGGCGTTTGTATACTGACGCTAAATCGCCCGGATGCCTATAATGCGCTGTCCATTGAATTTATGGAGAGCCTGTCTGAAATGCTGGATCAGATAGCGACTGACGAAAGTGTCAGAGTCGTGATGATTCGGGGCCAGGGGCGTGGCTTCTGTGCGGGCCACGATCTCAAGCAGATCATGGCCTCACCGGAAGAGGAATTCCATAGCCTGACTTTCCAGCGTTGCTCCAGACTGATGCAGCAGATCACCAACCTTCCGATCCCTGTTATTGCCCATGTCACCGGCATTGCGACCGCTGCGGGCTGCCAGCTGGTTGCCAGCTGCGATCTTGCGGTGGCGGCGGATAACAGCCGCTTTGCGACGCCGGGAGTTAATATCGGCCTGTTCTGTTCGACCCCGATGGTGGCGCTGACCCGTGCGGTACAGCCAAAGCATGCGCTGGAAATGCTCTACCTGGGTGAGGCAATGGATGCCCACCGGGCGGCGGAGATCGGGCTGGTCAACTGGGTTGTACCCCGTGAGGCAATCAGTGATTTTGCCATGCAGAAAGCTCGCCTGGTTGCGAGTAAATCCCGTGCCACCCTGGTGCTGGGCAAGCGCGCCTATCATGTGCAGAAGGACCTGCCGCTGGCTGAGGCTTACGCCCATTGCAGCAACGTCATGGTTGAAAACCTGCAGCTGGACGATGCCAAAGAGGGCATTGAAGCGTTCGTCGAAAAGCGTAAACCCAACTGGCAGCATCGCTGAATACACCTGAGAGCGTACGGCTGGCAATGGTCGGGCGGCCATGGGTAATGACTCAACACACAACCTGAATCGAGATGTAATGGCCACCCTTACGCCTGCGCCAGGGGCAGAGCTCAACAGTATGCTTGAAGCACTGGCTGAGCCTGCCGCGCTACTATCACCCGACTACCGCATTCTGGCAGTCAATCATGCTTACCTTCGCTACTACGGCCACCAGGCCCCGGTTGGAGGGCACTGTTATGAAATGTCCCACGGCTATACCGCACCCTGTGATCAGGCAGGGGAGCTGTGCCCGCTAAAGGGCTGCCAGCAAAGCGGCAGTCGGCAGCGAGTACTGCACCTGCATAATACCCAACACGGTGAAGAGCATGTGGATGTTGAGATGATCCCGGTTTTCAACGCGCAGCAGCGTGCGGAATATTACCTGGAGATTATCCACCTGGTGCGCGGTGCCTGTGCCGATGCCCAGGGTGAAGGGCTGGTCGGGCGCTCGGTTGCGTTTAATCAGATGCTATCGATGGTCCAGCGAGCAGCGCCCAGTGAGATCAGCGTATTACTGCAGGGAGAGTCGGGCACCGGTAAAGAGCTGGTGGCCCGTGCGGTCCATGAGAGCAGCCCGCGTGCCAACCAGTCCTTTGTCACCGTTGAGTGTTCCGGGCTCAGTGAAAATCTGTTCGAGAGTGAGCTGTTTGGCCATGAGCGGGGGGCGTTTACTGGCGCGATCAGCCGGAAATCCGGGCTGGTATCGGCAGCTCACAGCGGCACCCTGTTTCTGGATGAAATTGGCGAAGTACCGCTGGGGTTGCAGGTGAAACTGCTGCGGCTGATTGAAACCGGCAACTACCGCACCGTCGGCGGGCTGGAGTTGCAGCATGCGGATTTCCGGCTGGTGTGTGCGACGCACCGGGACCTTGAGGCGATGGTAGCGCAGGGTACCTTTCGCCAGGATCTGTATTACCGTATCAGCACCTTTCCCATTGGCTTGCCACGGCTGGCGGAACGCTGGGAGGATCTGCCGTTACTCTGTGAAGTGCTGCTTAAGCGCATTCCCGGTGCTGAGCAGGTTCAGGTTACGGAGTCTGCGCTGGCGGTACTGCGGGGATATGCCTTTCCGGGCAATATACGTGAGTTGCGCAACCTGCTGGAGCGGGCAGTGTTGTTAACGGATGATCGGCTGATACGGCCCGAACACCTGCCGTCCCGGCTGGCTGAGGGCGCGGCTGTGGTAACTGTGCAGTCTGATGCTACGACACCGTTGCCAGTGATGACGCTGGCGGAGCAGGAGCAGCACTACCTGCGCCAGCTGCATCAGCAGTTTGATGGTGACAATCGCGCGCTGGCAGCCCGGCTGGGTATCAGTGAACGTACCCTCTATCGCAAGCTCAGCCAGCTGGCTTGAGCCTCCCTTCCTTTTATTACCTGACCTGACAGATATTGGCGTAATGGCTGACATCTGTTACGGGTCTGCGCTTTGTTCAGCTCCGGCAATTGACTACAATGGCGACTTTATTCTGTTTGTTGGAGGTTACGCCGTTGAAGTCACTCTATTTGCCGGGCTTGCTGGCGACTGTACTGCTGACCGCCTGTACTGATGCCACTGTTAAACCGCAACCCGAAGCGGCGCCGATCACGCCTCCACAAACAGCGGAACAGCCTGCAGCAGCGCAGCCTGAATTACCAGTGGTGGTGACGTCTGCAGATTTTGAACGGCTGGAATCCCGTTTCAGCCTGGCGCAGGAGCAACTGCTTGGCCTGATCACCGAAAGTGCCCAGACGCGGGCATTAAACAAGCGCATATTGCTGCAGCTGCAAGCGCTGCAGAATAACCAGAATGCTGAGGGTGCGGCCGACAGTATGGAGGGTGGCTATGATACCTCCGCCCTGGACTCTGTGCTGGAACAGCTGTTGATGGTTACCAATGATATGGGAGGCGCGAGCAGCACCGGTGGCACTAACTTCCAGATGGCGATGACCTACATTGGCGCAGGTAAGTGGAAGGTGATTCGTTACAACCGAATTACCGGTGAAACCTGGCTGGCGCAGGGTAGTGACTGGCAGTTGCTGCAGGATGATGAGGTTCTGGTTGAGTCTAATTATCAGGTACTGATGATCAGTGGAGAAGACCTGCTGGTGCAGGATGAAGGTGTACACAAGGGCTTTATTGCCGCGCGAATGGACCGTTTCAGTGGCCGTATGTGGTGGCTCAATAAAACCGTCTGGCAGGCCTATTCCGAATGAGTGAGCGCAATGCCGGTGACCTGATCCGACTGTTTGATCAGTGCTTCTCGCAGAGTGAAAATACCCGCCTGATACGTGGCGACGATGAGCCCATCTATCTGCCAGCCGATGACCAGCTGCCGTATCATCGGGTCGTGTTTGCCCATGGTTTTTTTGCCAGCGCCATGCATGAAATTGCCCACTGGTGCGTGGCAGGGCCGGAGCGCAGGCTGCTGGAAGATTTTGGTTACTGGTATAAGCCGGATGGCCGCACGGCAGATGAGCAGGCGCAGTTTGAACAGGTAGAAATCAAACCCCAGGCGATGGAGTGGCATTTCTCGGTGGCGTCTGGCCATCGGTTTGTGTTCAGTGCGGATAATCTGTCGTCCGCCATCGGTGCCAGCGAACAATTCAAGGCTGATGTACAGGCCCAGGCGCTGGTGTATCTGGAACAGGGTCTGCCCGAACGGGCGCAGCGCTGGAGTGATGCCTTGCGGGTGTTTTATCAGACAGATGAAGCCAGCGTGGCCGACTTCAGCCTGGAAGGGCGCTGAGTTCGCTGTTACCAGGGTTTGCCACACAGTAGGAGCCTGCACGCTGGCGATCAACCACGTCGCGAGCAAGCTCACCCCTGCGGTAAGGCTCAGGCTGCTTTAGTTCTGATGCTTATGCTGGTGCCCTTCGCCTTTATTGTGGCTCATCTTCATCCCACCCATCACGCTGCGAACGGGCAGGGTTAGCGCCTGGCTGCTGCCGTCTGAGAAATTCAGCGTCAGATCAATTTGCTGATCTGCTTTAAGCTGTTCTTTCAGTCCGATCAGCATCACATGCAGGCCGCCCGGTTCCAGGGTGACTTCGCCATTAGCGGGCAGCTCAACCTTGTCGATTTGACGCATGCTCATCACGCCATCTTTATGGGTGTGGGTGTGTAATTCCACTACGCTGGCTGCGCTGCTGCTACCACCAATCAGTGACACGGCCTTGTCGCCGTTATTCAGTGTCATAAACGCGGCGCTGTTAGTCTGGCCTGGCGGTACGGCGCGGGCGTAAGGGGCCTCCACGATCACATCGGCCAGTACAGCGCTGCTCAACAGGGCGGCCGTCAGGGCCAGGGCTTTCTTCATCATGTTACGTTCGTCCTTTTACAGAAGCTGACGCATGGCATCGGCCAGCTCATCCGGGAAACCATTATGTAATACGGTGCTGCTCAGGGTGCCTTTGGCATCGATCAGATAGATCCGTGAGCTGTGATCGACAGCGTAGCCCATGGCAGAATCTTCCAGTTTTACGATCCGATAAAACGCACCGTACTGGCGCACAACCGCATCAATCTGTTCGCGGCTGCCGGTTGCGCCGATCATGCTGGGATAAAAGTACTCGGCATACTCTTTCAGCCGGGCAGGGGTGTCGCGTTCCGGGTCAACGCTGACAAACAGCGGTTGTACGCGGGCCTGCTGTTCCGGTGTCAGCTGGTGGATAGCGGTGGCCATCATTCCCAGCCCGGTTGGGCATACGTCCGGGCAGGAGGCGTAGCCGATATACATCACCACCACCTTGCCCCGCTGCTGTGACAACTCGAATGACTGACCGGCCACATCGAGTTTGAAATCGCCGCCGAGTTTCTCACCCATCTGCACCCGCTGCTCCATGGAGCGCGGTGACATATAGTATGCCGTGGCCATCCCGGCCAGCAGAATCAGCGTCAGAACAAGCAGATTACGCAGTGTTTTAAGCATGTTTGAGTTCATTTGGCCTGAAACCTGAATTGAGTGCTGATACGGGCATTCTCGGTATCGGCAAGCACACGCGCCTGCCAGGTCATCTCGCCGGTGACACAGACCGCCAGCTCGGTGCTGCCCTGCCATTTACCCGGGCTGCCTTCCACCGGGCTCAGTTGCAGCTGGTTAATTCCCATGTACATATCCTGGCCCTGCAGATCCACCATCACTGACTGTGCCGGGATGTTGTCCAGCTGCACGGTAAGGGTTAGCGGGGTTGCGGCGTGTACGCGATTTTTATCCAGCTGCATGCTGACACTGAGCTGGTCCAGCTGGGTTGTACAGCCTGCGGTCGTTATCTCGCAGTCGGGCTCGGGCAGCTGAATATCGCCTTGCAGCGCGTTCTGTTGTACCAGGCCTGGCAGCCAGATGGAGGCGGCCAGCGCAGCGATACCTGCACCGGTGAGTGCCAGCTGGCGTAGCGGAGTTTTCTGTTTGCTCATAGATCACCTTGTGCGGCCAAGCATACTGGCCCGCTTCTACAGAATAAATGCGACAGATTGTCGCACCCGCACTGGCTCAGCGTAAACAGTTCTGTAAGGCCTGCTCAAATGCATCCCAGTCCTGAGCAGCCTGGCTGATCAGTTCCAGCCGGGAGTCACGGCGATAGCTGATCGGCTGGCTATGGCAATCGCTCAACACCCGGTTGATGCTGATTCGCAGATCACCGGTGCGGAATACCCCTTTGGCGCGTAGCAGGTCCGGCCATTGCTGAATCAGCTCAAATAGCGCGGTGGGGTCAAACTGCTGGCTGCTATGGAACAGCCAGCCACAGCTGACATACTCACCGTCACTGCCCTCAAGCCGCACTGGTTTGCCAGGCGTTGCCGTGGCAATCTCGGCAGGGTGCGCGTGCTGATGGTGGTGATGGGCATCCGGTGTCTGAGCGCTGTGCAGGGCAGTGGGCTGATAGTCCAGCAGCGCCTGCGGAATTTGTGCCTGCTCAGTGGTGATCACCGCCTGCTTGGGCGGGTACAGCTGCTCAGCCTGCTGCACCATGGCGGCCAGCTGTTCAGGCGTGGCCTGGTCAGCTTTATTCAGCACCAGCACATCGGCCAGCTGGATCTGATCACGGAACACCGGCTGGCTGGCTATGTCTGGCTGGCTCAGGTTACGCGGGTCGATCAGGCAGAGCATCGCCTGCAGCTGGATAACTCCGGCGAAGGGCGCTGATGTCAGGGTATCGATAATCCCGGTGGGGTGGCCCAGCCCGGTGGGCTCTATCAACAATCGATCCGGCCGGGTGCGGCGGATCAGCGTGGCCAGAGTCGTGCTCAGTGCCGGGCCCAGGGTACAGCAGAAACAGCCCCCCGCCAGCTCCTTGATATGAACACCATCGTGGTCCGCCATCTGGGCTTCATCAACACCGATCTGGCCAAACTCATTGACCAGCACAGCCCAGCGCTCGTTGGCAGGCTTGTGTGCCAGCAGGTGATTGATGGCCGTGGTTTTACCGCTACCCAGGAAGCCGGTAATGATATTCGTGGGCAGATTTGTGATCGGTTGCATGGCGTCTCATCTGTTACAACATAACTTCACGACAGTGTATCGGGCTGCCATAAGAGAGGGAAGAGAGGCTGTAATAATTATACGTAATGAGATTGCAAATGATTCTCAACTGCTGTAATATCCGCTTTGTGTTGGCGCATAGCGTCGCACATGCCGCATGGGAGGCCTGTTTCTTGGTGGGCAGGCTTCCCTCTTTTATAGCATCTCCCCGCTATACGATATTCGCAGCAAACCTGATTGACGGGCCCTCGTGGCCCGTTTTTTATTGTTTGCAGGTTTGTGCTGGCTGGTTCAGAGCGCCATTTATTGGTTGGGCTAATTATTTTATAAAATGCTATTGCAAATCATTATCATTACGTTAATATAGATCTCGCTTACCGGCACCCAGCGTAGCAGACCTCACCTCACTGATGTTGCGCTGGCAAGTAACTCGACTGACAGCGGGTTACAGGTGTGAGCCTCCGGGCTCAACCAGGTGTCAGATTTCCAGGCGTTGACAGGTCTGGTACAAGCATACGGCTCTTGTCATTGAAGCGATCAATTCTGCCGGGCAGGTTACTGCCCGGCATTTTTTTGTGTTTTTTTTGCGTAGTAACCAGGGGTTGAACAGCCAGAGGCTGGCTGGCCCTGCTGTGTTCTCAGGCTGGGCAGTGATGAGCGAAGAAGTACCAAAAAACATACAAAATAGTATTGCAAATCATTATCATTACGATAATATAGACCTCGCTTTCAGACACACAGTGATGAAAACCTCACCTCACCTTGTTTTCATAGCACTGCCAGTTTGTACGACAGTTTTACTGTTGAGGGTGTCTGCTGGTTTGCTTCGTGCAGCCAGGTTTAAGCAACGGCTCTTGTCATTGAAGCGATCAATTCTACCGGGCAGGTGACTGCCCGGTTTTTTTTCGTCTGGAATTTGGGATAACGGTGCTGTTGCTCGCGACCCAGGGCTGAGCGCATTGCCAAGCAGGCTGTCTCCTACGGTGGTGTTCTGTCGTGTAAGGTTCTGAGATTTATCAGGACCCTTGTAGGAACGAGCTTGCTCGCGATTACGGCAAGTGGCCGGGTGTAGCAGTTCGCTCCGCGAACGTCTTACCGTATGGCAGGTATCAGGTTTTGTATTAGAAATCCGGCACCAGCTCTGACGCGTGCGGAGCGCGCTGCTACAGAGGGTAGATACAAAAACGCCCTGCCTGGGCAGGGCGTTGTCGGGCTGAGTTAATGGGCTGTGTTACAGGCCCAGTTTCTCTGCGACGTAATCGGCATCTTTGTATCAGCTGGCTATAACTATCTGATCTACATGATCTTTTCAGTTTGCTTTTTTAATAATGCGATTTGCGTGCGAAATATTGACTACGTTTGACCAATTCCCTCGTGGTTTGTACGCCTCGCCATCGTTGTTGCGTATCCACTTTCCATACACGCGGTTGATCATATCTGTGCCACGGTGGCCCAGCTGTTGTGCTATCCAGAATATGTCCTCACCTTCCATTAACATCTGACTTGCGAATGTGTGGCGTGCCTGGTACTGGTTCCGGTAGCGGATGCCAGCCCGGGCTATTGTCGGCTTCCACACTTCACGGCCGAGGTTTCGGTGATCTCTGAATGGGCGTTTGCTGTGCTTGAACCTGAATACGTTGCCTTTCTCGCCATCGAGCAGGAACGTCAGGCGCTTCTGCTCCTGCAGGGCTTCGTAAACCGGGGGCAGCATGTCGATCAGGCGCACTGAGTTATCGGTTTTCGGTGTCTGGTTGTTACCCAGTACATGGGACTTGTTCACGTCGATAAAACGATCATCGAAGTTTATATCCTCCCACGTCAGCCCGATCAGCTCGCCCGGGCGAATACCGGTGAACAGCCAGACTGTGATCATCGGTCGATACCAGTCATTAGCAGCACTGATCATCGCGTTGATCTCGTCCCGGTTCAGAGGGTCCGGTTCATAGTCCGTTTTCATACGCTGTTTTGGCAAGATGTGCTCCAGCCGCAGGCCGTCCAGTGGGTTGCGCTCTATGTGACCATCCTGCACAGCCAGGTTCAATGTGAAGTCCAGCAGCACACGGTGGTTACGCAGTGTCCTGGCTGATAGTCCTGAGTCGAGAATCCAGCTGCGAATCAATTTAGGGGTGAGGTGATCGATGCGTAGGTGTCCGAACGCTGGGATCAGGTGAGTGTTCAGTCCGGTTTGGTAGGCTTTCAGAGAAGAGGCTTTGAGCTGCCTGCTTTTTATCTTGAAGGTTTCCTCCAGTAGCTCTTTGATAAAGGGCAGGTTGGTGTTAAACCCGAACCGCTGTGCTGTTTTGCTCTCGGGGAATTTCTCGATGTAGTTGAAGGTTTCGCGTTCAATCTCTGCATAGATCTCGTGCCGTAACCGTTCCGCATAACGAAGATTGCCCGCGGTAGCGGGCATCTTCAGGGTCTCGCGGCACTCGACACCCTTATAGGTGAAAGCAATCTGGATCGACTCGGAATGCTTGTTCTTCTTGATTCTTACTCCCTTGGGGAGCGTTGTTTTTTTCCTTCCAGCCATTGCTTTGCCGCCTTGAGGTTTACCATTCGCTTGCCGCCGGTGGGCTTTATCACATGTACACCAGTCTGCCAGATGCCTTTCGATACTCGTGAATCAATTGCATTGACTGTGCAGCCTTCAAAAGCGCACCAGGTCTGGATTGGAACATGGCCCACTATTCCTGCAATATAGCTGTGAATGTATGCTGGGTCTGTGCCAGTGTCTGTGTCCTGCTGTGGCTCCAGAGAGACAATGGTTCCCGGTTCCTTAGTCATCGTTACTGCCCTCCCTGATTTCTTAGATACTGCCCGTACACTTTGCGGACATAGTTAAACCGGCCAGCGGCCTGTCTGTTATGATCCAGCTCTGCGCGGCTCTGGATCTCACACCAGCGCAGAAGCCAGTCTTTGGCATCGTCTGCTGTGTGAGTGCCATCTGCCACTTGTAGCCCAAAGCGGGCCCTGCAGCGGCGGTCCAGATACAGCCTGAAACGCTCATCCTGGCAGAGCATGGCGGCGGCGCGCGCGAGGCGGCCGCCTTTGGGCTGATCGGGTTGCTCAGCCATTGCCGTTTACTCCTCTTCCGATGGGAAGTTGAGTTGGTCGGCGTCGAGCGGTGTGCCAGCGATACACCCACTCGTGCAAACGCCGTCTGAACAGGTTTTACACATTGTCAGAATCCTCCACTACCACCACGCCTTTACGAACGTCACCCAGCTGGTCATCCCTCGTTGCAACAAGCTGAACCTCAATACCATTGATCTCTGCAATCGCTATTGCAGACTCAGTGCAGCAGCCCCCGATATCCCGGATGACTTCTTCAATGGCGCACTCCATTGAAATTAGTTCCACCTTTGCACTGATCATCACTTGATCTCCGTATCAGTTTCGATGGCCTTGGCCGCGATCTTCTGCAGCTTGCCGTTTATTTCTTCAACCCAGTTACACATCCAGTCTGCGGGCAGATCACCTTCTTTAGCCCGCTCCATGTATTCCGCCAAAATGATGTTAACCACGTTGGTTTCTTCACCACTGGCGTACATCGGAATGTTACGAAACTGATTTGTTTCAGTGTCCAGCTGCAGCAAGTCCAAATCACTGTGGCGGTATAAGCGGCCGGGGCCGCCTGCCCAGATGTAGCCGTTGGTTGCATCCTGCGCGAACTGCACTGGAAACGGTTCACCACTGCACTGGTGCGCGTATTTACTTGCGGGGTGAATAGTTGCGTATAGCTTCATGCCACCACCTCACGTTCCATCATCGCCAGCGCTTTCTGACCTGCTGCGGCGACCTGTGCCTGCAGCTGCTCTTTACCCTGTTGCCCAGCTAAGATCTGCAGAGCGTTGTTGGTGTCTGCGAACACTTGGCGGGCGTTGCCGGCTGCGAGATTGTCAGCCAGTTTTTTGCGTAGAGTTTCTGTGCTGACTGCGCCAGTTAGAACTGCCAGCCGTTTCAGGGCATTGTGATCTACCAGATCAGTGTCGAACGGCTCCGGGTCATCGATCACAATCGGCAGGCGGAACACATGGGATGGCACAGGCTGTGCGTCACCACCGCTGGTGATGCTCATGTGGATCTGGCAGTAGTCACCTTCGGCATTGTAGAAACCACCGATCAGGCCCTGGGTACAGGTGTACTGCTCATCCATTGCCGCCAGTTGTTCTTTGATCATCTGCACCAGCAGCGGGCTATCAATCTGAATCAGCATCACGCCACCTCCTCAGCCTGCAGGCGTAGGTAAACCTCTTCGCGGTGAATGTCTGTGCTGCGGTCAGCGTTGATGCCCAGGGATACCTGGCCGGGCTGGATATTCAGCACGCGCACTTCTATCAGGTTGCCATTCTTATCTTTTGTGTAAATTGCTTCGCCTGGCTTACGGGTTAAAATCAGCATGGTTCTATCCTCCTTGATTAGTGGTTTGCGTAGTGCATAGCGCGGGCGATAGAATCAGAGCGTCCGCTGTGAGTGAGTTGGTTAATGAGCATTGCTATCTCCTTATAGATGGATGAGCCCCGGTTACTTGGTCGTGTCGGGGCTGCTTCCTTCGGCCTTTTGGCCATCTTCAATTAACAGCAGTTCCAGCACTTCAATGGCTGCCAGGCTCTGCTGCGGATTAAAACCAGCGGCACCTTTCATGCCGCCGATAAACTCGGTTATCAAACGCGCTTTGCGCTGAGTAGACAGGCTTCGTACACGGCCGCTGATCGCTTCCAGCCTGCGTTTTGCGTGCTGTGTCAGCTGGCTGTCCTTCTTTGCTTCGATCATCAGCGTGTTGTCCATGTCGTTAATCCTTAACGGTTCTCGAAAACCCAGCACTTCATGGTTTTATGGTTATCATGCACCTGGCTGCGCACGGCTTTATTGGCATCAACAAAGGGCCGGGATTTACTGCTGCGCAGGTAAGGCTTGATCAGGCGCATCTCTGGTGTGCGTAACTTGAACTCACCACACCAGCGTTCAAATTCTTTCAAGTTCACGGCGATCAGCTGGCTGTCGGGGCCATAGTGGTTTAGCTTCGGCTTGTCGCCAGTGCCTTCGATGTAGTCGTAGGCTTCCCAGAACTCGACAACGTAAGGGTGATCAGTGTTAATAGCGTTCTGTCGTTGCTGGGCCATCTGGGTCACAAATCCCCGCGCTTCGGTGATAACTTCTTCAGGGAACAGCTTCAGGCCCATCGGCCCCAGGCACTCAACCAGCGCAAGAAGCTGGCCATGGTTTTTAGCAATCCGGTACATCCGCACACCATCAAGTGACTGCAGATAGTCTTCGTAATGTTTGGCCTGCAACTCGAACAGATCGATCAAGGCTTTCTCATTATTCAGTGCGGTTACTAGGAAGCCGCTTACCTCTTCAACCGGGACGCGGGCCAGCCAGTCTGAGCTGACCTTTGATTGCGGGGTGTGGTGTTCACGAGTCAGCGTGATATGGGTAATTCGGGACAGAATTGCTTCGCTGGCTTCCACATTGGCGTTCTGCGAAATGACAAACGCGCCGCGAAAGGGTGGTTCGTATGTGTCGTTGCCATTATTTTTAACGCCCCGAGAACGCATCGGGCGGCCGTTATAAGCGGGTTTTAAATCATCCCAGCTGAATTGCTTCTGCTTGGCTTTGTCTTGCTCGCGGTCTGCTTCAATCAGTACTACTGGCAGGTTTGAAACCTGAGTGAAGTAGCGGTTTAGTGCTGCTGTTGTCATCTTCTGTGGGTCCAGGCCTTCCCAGTCATCACGCCCGCATAGTTTCCAGAGGAACTCGATCAGTGTTGTCTTACCCGCGCCCGCTTCACCGACCAGCTCAAAGTAGGGGTATGAGCTGTGTTTGCTGCGGATCTGCTCACAGAAGAGGGAGCCCAGCCAGAAAGCGAGCGTTACAACACCCACTACCCCGAAACCTGCAACCAGGTGTGTAGTCCATGCTGGGTTGTGCTCGCTCTGATTCGTGTTAATTGCCAGCAGAGGTGCGTTACTGAGTGATTTAACCGATAGCTTCCCGAACTGGAAATAATCCATATCGTTCACTGTGGTGGCTTTGCCATCCTTCACCGCCAGGCTATCGAATATGTAGGTGCTGTGCTCCTTGCTGTAGCCGATATAGTCGATGGTTTCGACTGTCTTAATGCTTCGCATCTGCTCTTGCATCAGGCGGTCCAGTTGCTTGCCCGTGCCGGTGTACCATGCATTCTGGGCGATGGCCAACAGACGGTTTTTGAACTCAGAAGAACTCGTCAACTGTTTGGCTGTAAATGGCTTGCGCAGTACTCGGCCATCAGGCAGTTCTACGCTGAAATAATACCAGGACTCATCTGTTACATGGTTCGCTTGGTAATACAGCGGTTTTGGTAGTGCTGAACAGATACAGGTAACAACACCGGCACTTTTCAATATGCTCTGACGTTCTGCAGGGGTCAGGTCGTTCCCGTCACTGTCTCTTGCCCGCAGCTCCCGGTCATACGCATCCATATCCAGCTTCCACCACCATATCTGCGCATCGTGGGTAAACCAGAACTCCCTGCGCTCCCGCTGGTGATACATCAGCAGCGCTTTCTCTACTGCCGAATTAGCCAGCAGTAGATCACCGTAATAGCGGTATTTAATGAGGTCGTTCTCACCCAAACGCTCCAGCTGCAGCAAGTCGTTCCAGTCGTAGTTTTTCTCACCTGGTGGTTGCGCTGCGCCACAGTTCCAGCCTTCCTGCTCGGCCAGTTTGCGGAACTTACGCACGGACTTACGGCCTGCACGGTCACTGTCTTGCGCCCACACCAGGGTAGGGCGTTTCTTTTTCAGCTTGCTGCAGCTCTCGGCCAGTTGTGCCAGCCAGGTGTCGGGGTAGTTGCTGGAACTGATATTCGACACAGCCACAATGCCAACATGCAGCAGTGCGATCGCATCGAAGATGCCCTCCACAATCCAGACTTCTTTGGCGTCTGCCAGCTCCGCGTTGGTAAACATGGGCGGCTGCCAGACTTCGCCTTTGTACTTACCAACCAGATTGGCTTTCTGTTTGCCAAAGCGGGATGGCTTATCGAGTAGCCGTTCCCAGTGGCCCCGTGGCAACTTGAAACGCACGGTAGTAGAACCAATGCCCAGCTCATGGCTGTAGAAATGTTCTTGGGTATACCAGCCACGTACACGCAGTAAATCAAAGCCCCGGCCATCGCGAAGGTAGGCATCAGCAACGGCGGTAGGGTTCGCCTGGCGTGCGGCTTCCGTTTTGGGCTGGTAGCGCTCGGTCCAGGACTCGAACAGTTCCGGGAACAGATCTTTAACGTGGTTGGCTTCACCACATTTGTTTTCACGGCCGCACTTCACAACCCAGGGCTTATCGACGGCTGTAAACGCCTCCCGCTTATGACAGCTGGGGCATTCGATCCTGTTGATGTAATTACCGGCAACCACACCCTTATGGTGTGTTGTCAGCGTATCAACAATGTCTTTTCTGATTTCCGGGTTCATCGTGTGCGCCTTACTGTCCGTGGCTGATCAGATCATCAATGTCCATTTGCCTAGATTGCTCCCGCTGGATCGCTGCCTGGCGGATTGTTGCATCGGCAACAGGCAGGTTGATCTCAGGGTTCGGGCAAGCCGATGGGCTGATAACGTGGGTGATCTCCATCTGGCCCCGGTACGTTGAGCCGCAATTCACATTCGTGCACTGGAAATAGATAGAGCGCAGTAGCAGGTGCTGGCCAACGCTGTTACGCACACGCATTGCCTGCTGGCAGTCCGGGCACTTGAGTTTATAAACGCTGCCGCTCATACACCCTCCTTGGTTGGCTCAAACTGACGGGCGGTTTCGGATATGTGGCTGATTGACTGGTGCAGCTCCATAATCCGCTGATCAATCCGTGCACGCTCTACAACGTCGATCTCGCCATCTGCTAACGCTGCCTGTAGCTCTGTGAGTACTGAGACTGTGCGCCCCATCAGGGTTGTACCGCTGGCTAGAACATCCATATCGGCGGGCTCTTTCGGTACATTCTCCGGGGCAAACCACACCACGCCAGCCTCCGCGCAGATAGCGTCTAAAATACGGGTGTCACCGGTAATACGGAGGATGTGCATAGCTTCATTCAGCGTTAGCACATGGGTGGTGTTCTGCTCGTTAACTTTCTTACGCAGCACTTCCTGGCTTTTCTCCATCATCACGGAGACAACGGGTAAGCCGCCGGGGCGGTAGTCGTGTACGGCGTGGTAACAGGCAACTACCGGGGTATGTATGCCACCGTGTGACTGGGTTCCTTTGCTCATCGTCCTTTCCCTGCTGTTGTAAGACGTTTTCGGGTGTCGGGGGGTTAGCTATGTTGTTGCAGGGGTACTTTGCGGGCATCTAGTGCCTCAGCTAATAAAATGGCTGCCATACGTGATTTGGTGCGGCCTTCGTCTTTGGCGACCGCTTCCAGGCGGCACATATCCTCTTCAAGGACATAGGCGTTCATGATTCTCCGAGGGGCTCTTCTGCTGGTACTGGTCTGCTGTTTAGGCATTGCGTAGAATCCTTCTAAAGCTGTTAAGTGTTAACAGCAATGATGGAACCGAACGGTTCCCTTGTCAAGGAAATTGTAACCGTATGGTGTCTTTTTTTGAGCGTCTACGTGATGAGCGACAGCGGCTAGGGTTGAGCCAGACAGAGCTGGCAGAGGCTGGGGGAGTCACAAAAAAGACTCAGGGCCTCTATGAACGGGGAGATCGAAGCCCTTCAGCTGATTATCTGATGGCTGTTTCTACTGTCGGGATGGATTTGCCTTATCTATTGAGTGGTAACCGTTTGGTTTCATTGTGCTCGTCGAATACTTCATCAGATGAGCTGATAAGCGAAGCTGTGCCCTGCCATGAGTTGGACGTTGGCCTGTCTTCCCTCGGCAATCAACAACGTGACCTGGTTACCCAGCTGATCAGTGCATTATCTGAAAAGCCCCAGCCCGGGTTTTCTGCTGAAGCTGTTCGCAAGATGGTGATGACCGTGCAGGAAATCATGTTAGAAGAGCGGATGCAGCTGACGCCGGAAGAAGTCGCAGATACGGTGATCAACTGCCTGCAGCAAGCAGCCCGCCCTGATCGGGCCGGTGTTACCCGCCAGCTTCGCGTTGTGAAGTGATGAATGTTACCAGGTGCTTTTCCATATCTGCCCGCCAAGCCACCAGGTCTGTCAGTTTGTCCTGGCCTGCTATGGCTGCTTGAATCCGTCCCCATTCTTTCACCAGCTGATCAGCTGAGCGAAGGCGGCATAGTTCGGTAGGTAGTTTGATTACTGCTGTCATAACATCTCCCTGTTGTCGTACTACGGCGCTACCGTGCGCCAACGCCCCGACTATATGACCGGCTGAACGATAATGTAAATAAAGGGGGCACACTCGTAGCCCCCAACAGTTGTTTGGGGGGATAACTGAGCCCCCTTACTTGTCCCAAAGTCGCAGCTGTACCATCATTCCCCAATGCCTCGAACTACAACTCCGGGTGACCGCCTCAAAACGGCCCGCCAGCGTTCAGGACTGACACAGCAGGGAGTTGCCGACGAGTTGTCACAAACGGTGTCCACCTATAAACGGTGGGAACAGGACCGGGCTTACCCGCGCACGTATGCAATGATCGGCAAGCTGTGCCGGGTGTTGCATATATCCATAGACCACTACCTGCAGGGCAGTGAAAACCCACAGTTACCGGCGGATGAAGCAGAGCTGCTGGAGAAATTCAGGCGATTATCGCCACAGATGCAGACTGCCATTCGTACCATCATTGACGAAAACCAGAAAGCTGACTGAAGCCGTAGAACAGCCCAGCCTGTTAACGTAAAATCCTGTTAAGTGTTAACAGGATTTGACAGTAAAAGGGGCAAGGAATGGCCACAGGCGAATTGCAATTTATCTACACCAATGCCATTGGTGAAACCGACGAGTACGACCTGGCCGACTGGACAGAAGACGGGTTCTACATCACCGGTATCACTAGCGATGGCTTCCGCAAGTTCCGTAAAGACCGTGTAAAGCAGTACCTCACACCGGTTACCTTCGACACCGCAGTCTATGCGCCACCACGGCCAAAGCCACCCAAACGCGATAAAACCGTGCCTGTTGTGCTATTCACCGGCTTTAAAAAAGCAGACAAAGACCGGCTGGTTGCCCAGGCAGAGAAAGCGGGGCTGACTGTGAGCAAGGCCCGGGCTGTGAGCGGTAATACCGATTGCCTGGTGTGTGGGCCAACCGCTGGGCCTGCAAAGCTGCAGAAAGCAACAGAGCTGGGTGTGATGGTCGTGGATGAAGTGGAGTTTAAAGGGTTGGTGGAGACTGGGGAGTTGGTGGAGGCTCTATATGAATAAATAGCGGCTCTATAAAAGGGTATGGGAAGAACCTGGAAGGAATAATTATGAAACGGTACCTCAGGTGTTTGGCATGGTTTGCAATCATTGGTGTTTTAATGTGTCTCGTTGCGACCGGACTAGGTAGACAATCTACTCCAGGTGCTGCTGTCGTTTCCGGCTTTCTGGTCTTTGTATCAGGGCAGTTTGTTCTTAAATTAGTATTGGAACCGGTCGTCTCATTCAAAGAGTCATTGGGTGCATTATCTGCTTTTTGCCTTGCAAACTCAGCGGGTATATCCAACGCTAATGCTTCCAAGGCACACAGGGCTGAGTTTAGAGAGGTCAAGGCTGCGGTGCTTTCAAAAAAGGCTGCGGTTCCTTGGTATACGGCCATAGCATTCCTTTTGGCGCTTCCGGAAGAAAGTGCCCTACGGAAAGCAGATGAATTGCTGAACGAGGTTGGCTATGGAATGGTTGGGGAAGGTAGGCTAAGTGCTATCGAGACAACTCAAACCCTCAGAAACGCCGGGCAGCTCTTGGGAATCAGGGTGTTTTATGGAAGTTAAATACCCGCTTCGCTGAATATTGAACCCTGACAGCCTCGGTCTGAGTACAGCTGGGGCTAAGTGATTTTTACCTCCAACTCCCCCCGCGTACTAAACCCACTATCCCCAACACTATGTACCACCCGCACCAGCATCCAATCCGTTGCATCAATCTGCCCCTTAAACCCCACCGCCTTTACCGGTGTGTCCGGGTAAAGCTCGGCCCGGCCTTTGGCCAGCTCCAGTGTCAGCTTCGCACCTGCACGGCTCATCCGTTGCCACTCTGCCCGGGCTGCTTTTTGTGCATTGGCTTCGGTCGGGTGAGGGTGGCGCATCACCTTGGGGTTGTCCGGGCTGCCCACAGTAACGGTCTCCTGCCCGCCAGTAGCGGTGTTCTGCCAGTTTGTCTGTACGCCGGTGTAGTCGTGTTCCCGGTTGCTTAGCTGGTAGTTGTGGCTTTTACAGTGCTTCCGGCGAATGGTGACAGCCGGTATTGCCTGGCCACTTGCGGTGGTGCCGGTGCCAGCGGGGGAGAAAATAAGCCGGCTATTTTTCACGGTGCCGATTGCGTCGTACTTTTCAGCAAGCCGACGGATCAGGCTGATATCGCTTTCGCCGGTCTGGTCCAGGTGTTCTATGGGCGTTGCGGCCAGCTTTGGATCAAAAGCCTGTTCCAGTCCGTTACGATCGGCGAGGGTTGCGAGTACATCGCCCAGCGTTACAGCGTGATAACTCTGTTCCCGCTTGCGCTTGAGGCTGCCTTTAAAATCGACGCTGCGTGCCCGTAGCACCAGGGTGTCCGGTGGCCCCTGGTGGGTGACTTCATCAAGCGTAAACGAGCCTTTGTATGTAAGGGCATCTTCCCAGCCAATCCAGACTTCTATGGTGGCGTTACGGGGCGGGATAGCCAGCTGGCCGTCGTGATCGCTGAGTGTGATATCCAGCTGATCAGCTTTATCGGCCCGTTCATCTGTCAACGTAAGGTTGATCAGGCGGCCGTTGATCTTGGGTGTGATGTTCTGGCCGTTTACCTGCAGGCGATATGAAGGCTTCATGCAAAGACGTCCTGGGCGCTGGTGATCATCGCCACTTCGTCAATGCGGTTATCGTCTACCCGGGTTAGTGAAATATCGAATTCGATTTTTCGCGGCTGGCCGTTGGGGTAGAACAGGCTGTTGGTTTCGCTGATCGACTCAATCACAAACAATCCGTACACGCCGCCCAGGGCATCCACCAGAACGTAGGGCTCGCCCGCGCTTGCCATGGCCCGCAGTTTATCCAGCGATGTGCGATCACCCGCAAGCTCGGGTGCGATCCAGCCAGACAGATTAATAGTGTCATCGCCCAGGCCGACATACTGCCGTGCAGGGCGCTGGCCCACGCGGTTAATGCTGGCCCAGCGGTAGCTGTTGGAGCGTTTCAGACTCTGGTAGGCGAGGGTGTTAATGCCCCAGACAAACTGGCCAAGGCTCATCAGCATGGCTTAATCCTCATCGGAAAGGTTGGAACGGTTAACCGCGGCTTGCTGTGCCTGCAGGCGCTCCAGCTCTCGCATTACCAGCTGGGCTACGGCCTGCTCATCCATGCCCGGGGCGGCGTGTATATGGATCGCTTCCACGCTGATCGGTGCGGGCTGGGCTGGTTGGGTGCGCTGCTGGCGGCTGAGCGGTGGCCGGTTATCGATACGCGGTTTCAGCTGCTGGCGGCTGTCGATTGCTGGCAGGGCGGCGGGTTGTACCTCGGTGCGGTAACGGGCCACAGCATGCAGGTCGGGTAGTTTTGTGGCTGCCAAATCGGGTAATGGGGGCGCAGCTGCAGCACTGAGTGCCACGGTGCCCAGTGTCAGCCCGGCACCGGCCTGTTTCAGCTTTTTGCTCAGCTGATCAACTGGTTTTAGCACCTGCTGGTTATCACCCAGACCCTGCTGCAGGCCCGTCATTACATCACCGCCATGGCTGATAAATACCCGGCTGGGTGAGCGGATACCGAGTGTGTCTTTAAACCAGTTGCTTATGCCCGTTCCGGCCCCAGTGATTGTCTCTTTCAGGGCGGTCAGTTTGTTGGTGATGCCGCTCATCAAGCCGCTGATCAGGTTGCTGCCAAACTCCGTAAATTTGGCAGGTAGCTCGATGCCCAGCAGCCCCAGCCCTTTGCGTATCGCACTGTAGATCAGCCCGATGGGGGACCAGTTCAGCAGCAGTGCGGCGATACTTGCCAGGCCACCGTTGAAGGCATCCTTCACTTGTTGCCACAGGCCGGAGAAAAACGCTTTGATCGGCTCCCAGTTGCGGTAGATCAGGTAAGCAGCGCCTGCGATGGCTGTTACAGCAACGCCGATGGGGTTAGCCATTGCCAGCCTGCCAACCCATAGCAGCGCTTTGCCTACTATCGGCAAGGCCACTCTGCCCAGCTTGAGCAACGTTCCAGCCAGCCCGCTGCCGTGTATGCGGGTCAGTGTGAACATCCAGCGCATTACTGCCAGCGGCCCTAGCACCGCAGATACAACAAGCGCCAGCGCCCCCAGCCCCAGTAATAGCGCACCGCCCACAACCACCACTTTGGCAATTGTTGCGGACAGTTCCGGGTTGGCTTTAATCCACTTTCCGACGCTGCGGGTGACGCCGGTAATCATCTGGATTACACCGCGCAGTGGGCCGTTGTTGAGTGATGTCAGTTCGATGGCGACATCCTGCGCGGCACTTTTCAGTGTCTGAAGATCACCAGAGGCGTTGTCTGATTTGATGGCGGCAATCTGGTTGGCTTCGCCTTTGGCCGCTTTCAGCGTGCTGACCATCTCCTGCAGCTTGCCGCTACCGGCCTGTTTTACAAGTACGGCCAGCCCGCTGAAGGCCTCTTCACCGGCGATATGTTTGAACAGGGCTGAACGCTTGGCATCGCCCATTTCTTTTGTGCGATCGTTGATCTCTGCCAGCAGTTTGGGCATTGCCCGCAGGTTGCCCTGGGCGTCTTTTGTCTGGATGCCGAGCTGCTGCAGGGCTTTTGCGGCGGCTTTGGGTGGTGCAGCCATACGGCTGTAGATAGCCCGCAGCGCAGTACCGGCCATGGAACCCTGGATACCCGCATCACCCAGCTTGCCCGCCATAGCTGCGGCTTCTTCAAGGCTGCCGCCGAGGCCAGAGGCAACCGGGGCGACGTACTTCATCGTCTCGCCCAGCATTGCCAGGTCAACATTTGCGCGTGTGAATGTGCCAACCAGTACATCACCAGCGCGGCCCATCTCGCTGGCGTTTAGATCAAATCCGGTGAGGATATTACTGCCGATATCCGCCGCTGCGCCCAGATCTATACCAGCGGCTTTCGCCATGGACAGCATTCCTGGCATCGCGTTTTTGATGGCGTCCGGGGTAAAGCCAGCCATGGCCAGAAAGCCTTGGCCGCTGGCGGCGTCGATTGCGGAAAAGGAGGTGTTGGCACCGAGATCACGGGCCTGGTTGCGCAGTGCGTCGAATTCAGCGGAGTCTTTCTGCAGGCGGGTGAGGGCCTGCACCTGGCTCATGGATGACTCAAATTCCATCCCGGGCTGGATGGCCTGCATCGCGCCGTAGGTGATACCACCACCCAGCGCCACGGCAGAGAACTCGCTGCCGGTGAGATCACGCGCGCGGCGCTGACTGGCTGCAAACTGTGACGACGCTGCTTGCAGGCGTTCCCGCTTGCGTGCCAGTCTGTCCAGCTCTGTCTGTTGCCGCCGCATGGCTGCTGAGGCGGTATCTATATCACGTGACAGTGCCACGTTGTGCTGCGAAAGCTGGCGTATATCAACACCGGCTTCAGACAGCTTTCGGCGGCTGGTTTTCAGTGTCTGCAGGTGTTTGGTGTGTTTGTCGCGTAGCTTGCTGACCTTCGCTGCAGCACGTTCATACTGGCGGCTGAGGGCTTTGGTTGGATTAGCAGAGGACTCAATCTGATGCCGCAGCCTGCGGGCTTGCTCTGACGCGGCACTGAGTTCAGTCCGGCTCAGTTTTGTGGCGCGCTGCAGCTGCTGCAGTGAGCTGACATCTTTCTGCTGGTGCTGCAGGCTGGACAGCTGATCTTTAGCAGCCCGCAACGCTGTAGCCGTCTGGCGGCTGCCGCCCATCACTTTTTTCAGCGGGGCAGAGGCCCGGTCTATTGTGCTGAGTATCAGCTCAGCTGTCAGGCGTCTGCTCATGTGTCCTCCACTTCCCAGCGCGCCCTTGCTCGTTCCCGCCAGTCCATTAGTTCAGTCAGTGAAAAGGCGTACATAACGGCTGGTGACCAGTGAAACACCAGCGCGATATCAGCCATTGCATCATCTACGCTTCGAGGTATGCCTGCTGGGCCTTCGGTACTAAAAAAGTTGCCACCTGGTTACCTGCCTGCACCAGATCGGCAACGTCCAGCTGGCTGACTTCATGTTCAGCCAGTGACGGGGTAGTGATGCGTGGCAGCAGTTTAATTAGTGAATCTACTTCCATTTCAAGCACAGCTGTCAGGCTAAGGCCGCGCAACTCGCCTGAGCTGGGCTTGCGGAATGTGACAGTGGTGATCTCGGTATCACCGCGTTTCAGCGGGGTTTCCAGAGTGATTGTGTTGGCTGGTAGTTTCTTGGCTGTTGTATCAGTCATGGTGTAATTCCGGTTCATCAGATGTAAAAAAACCGGCCCGAAGGCCGGGTGAAGGGGCGGGTTAATGAGTTAGAGGCCGATGGCTTTTCTGTGCTCGGCGAGGCGGTCTTCTCCGCCGACTTTTTCAATCATCCCCAGTAGATCAATCTCGATGATCTCTTCACCGTCAACGGTGAGCTTGTAATAGCTGAGTTCGCTGGAAACCTTGAACGGGCTACCTTCGCCCGCTTTGGCTGTACCCATCTCGATTTTGCTGTGTCGGCCCCGCATCACGATCTCGACCGCGGCGATCTGTCCGCTGTCGTCACGCTGGTAGGAACCTGCAAAACGCAGCATCACAGCGTCGTGTTTTGTGATGCCGAACTGCTTCAGGGCATCTTCCATCAGGCCGCCGCAGGTCCATTCCAGTGTCAGGCCTTCCATTCCTTGATCTGTTTTGATCGGTGCATTCATACCGCCGCCGCGCCAGTCTTCCATTTTGCGGGTGAGGCTGGGCAGGGTGAGTTCTTCGATCTGGCCAACGTAGTTGATACCGTCGTTGAACAGGTTCAGGTGTTTCAGCTTGCGAGGGAGCATGGTTTTCTCCTGTTAATAACGGGTTAGCTGTTAATGCGGCTGGCGAAGTCGGCTAGATAGCGATCAGTAATGCGCTGGCGGAACATCAGGTTTTCAAGCGGTGGCACAGGGGTGTAGTCGTAATCGATGTAGAGTTTCCCGGCCTTCAGCGTGTCCTTTGTGTTCACCTCATCGTCGTACCAGGCGCTGCCGTCGATGATGTAGCCCAGCGCTTTTAGCTCGCGGAATTTTGCGTTGATGCCTTCGATGATGTCGCGCACCAGTGATGGGTGCATGGGCTTGTCCACGGCCCACATGTGGGCTTCAGCGATCGTATCCGCAAGCACCTGAGCAGTGCGGGTGTAGTTCTCGAAGGCGAACAGCGGGTCTGCGCTGCAAGTGCGCTCACCCCAGAAACGGTAGCCGTCATTACGGATCAGCGTAGTGACTTCGTTTTCGTTGAGATAACCGGCGTCTGTGGCTGGGTCTTGTAAGTCCCAGTGCAGATCTTTGCTGATACCCGTTACGCCATTAACAGCGATGTTAGACAGGGTTTTATGCCAGCCCACATCGTTGTCGATCTTTGCGCGCAGGCCCATGGCGCGGGCGGTCGCATTAAGTGTGGCTTCGGCGTTTGCCACGGTGTCCCAGCCGACAAAATCGGGCCAGATCACCATGGCTTCACGGGCTCCGACATTGTCGCGGTAGGTGACCGCCTGTTCCTTTGTTTCAGCGCCGAATGCGGAGAGATAAGCAAAGGCCCGCAGCTTCTGCGCCACACCGATCAGTTCAGCAGCAACTGGCAGGCTATCCAGCCCGGGCACGCCGAGGATGCGTGGCTTCACACCAAACTGAGTTTCCGCAGCAAGCAGCGCTTTCATACCGGTGTACTGGCCGTTGGTGACACCGCCGATCAGGTTTGATGTGGTTTCTGCTGCGTCAGCACCTTCGGGCACGCGGACGATTACACAGATGGTGTTTGTCTGATCGTTGATCGCATCAAGTGAGCGCGCCAGGGTTCCAGTTTCACCGGCCTTGCCCAGTGCTTCTTTGATGCTGGTGACTAGTTTGGGCTTGTTCGCCGGAAAGTAGTCACTGTCTGCATCTTCAGCCGTGGCAACAAGACCGATCACAGCGGTGGAAACAGTGCGGATAGGGCGGGTGCCCTCGTTAATTTCAACGACCCGGACGCCGTGGTGGTAGTCAGCTGGCATTGTGTGCTCCTGCGGTGCGTAATGTGTATTGCAGTGATAATGCACAGTACGCGCGCGGGAGTAGAGCGGGGGGCTGTGTAGGGTGGGGTTGTACAGGCGGGGGGAGTGAAAACGCCCAGTGTGGCTGGGCGTTTTTGGGGTTAGTCCGTGGCTTTCAACAACTCCGGCGGCCAGTTGTTGCGCCACGTTTGAGAGATGGATTGCAGCTGATCGAACCAGTCATCGGGCAAATTGTCATCAGCATCGAGCGCCTGCAGCTCGGCGATTTTGTCGCCTGCGCCTTGTGCTGCGCCGAGGATCAACCCCGTTAGTGCCGATGCCTGCTGTACTTTCGCTTGGATTTTTTCCGCGACTTCAGCGACGGATACGCCACGACCCGCTGCGAGGTTTTCCAGCAGTGGCACGGGTGTTGAGTTATCCAACGACCAGGCTGCTGCTTCTGTCTGTTGTTGATGCCAGCTTTTTACTTCGCGCTCTGTGTAGCCTTGTTCGAGTACCGCCAGAGCAGAGTCTTGGGCCGTTGATATATCAGCTAATATCAGACTATCAATGTGCGAGAATGGGTACGGTGTAACAGGGCAACGGCGCTCGACAGCTGTATCAGTGACTGTTAGTACCGGCTGGCCGGTGTGATACCAGGCTGCCGGTTCTGGCTGATTGGTCAGGTCAGTGACTGGCAGCAGGCGCAGGTGGTGCAGCTGCAGGGGCTCAGTCGGGGTTGGGGCTGGCAGCAGGTCTGCAGGGATGCCGTGGTGGGCCAAGGCTGCAGCGAATTGTGTTTTGCTGTATTTGATCGGGCCGAAAAGTACCCGGCCCTCTGATGTTAAACAGAATTCCATGGGGTACTCCTTTAAACTGGGATTGGGGCGCGAATAGCCATGTAGACGTATTGCTTACCTGCATTATTGATATCGCTGTCAGACCCAAATGTAACCTTGAATCCATCTGACAGCACTGCAAATCTATCGGGTGTTAGCCAGTATTCTGAGTCGCTCGCTTCAAGCCTTAACACCGCATTTTTAAAACCACGCGCAACGTCGAGCACACGCCACCATCCGCTTTGGGTTGCCCCTTTAACAAGCAGATATTGAGGTTCCCAGCCTAGGCTGATCTGGGGCCCATTATCACTGCCGTTGCCTATATAACTACTACATTGGATTA